>JAZOLI010000039.1:0-6849 GCA_045652965.1 Candidatus Scatosoma sp. | reverse complement strand
AAAGATATAGGGTTTTGCTCTTTTCATTTGATTATTATACGCTTCGCGTGGGTGGAATATGCATTAAAACGGTGTACAACAAAAGGGAGATAAGCCTTTGCTTATCTCCCTTTTGTGGCGCAGAGAGAGGGAGATTGGCTTCGCCAAAGTGTCCTCGCTCGCAAACCAAAACGTTAAAAATAAATTTATTCGTTTCTCGCTCGTCGCGCGAACCCCCGATGATTCGGGTTTTCGAGCGACCCACTAAACCAAAGAAAAGGAAAGCACAAGGCTTTCCTTTTCTTTGGCGCAGGCGGAGGGATTCGAACCCCCGTGGGCTTTCACCCAAACGGTTTTCAAGACCGCCTCGTTATGACCGCTTCGATACACCTGCATATATTTAATTTTACTTAAAACCCGTCAACGGTTTGACGCTCGCTAAAGCTCGCTATTCCGTCGCTTGCGGCTCCTTACAAGACCGCCGCTATACTCGCGTTGCTCGTGGCGTTCGCCTATACGGCTCGGCAGCGACCACTCTACCATCTCTGCTTATAGTTAATTTTACTGAACACGACCCCGCGCTATGACCGCTTCGATAGACCTGCATTTACTTTTTACCTTTCTATTATACTAAGCAAAAGGGGAAAAGTCAATAGATTTTGCGGCTTAAAAATAAAATCCCTTGCGTTTTTTGCACAAGGGATTTTTAACGGTTATTCTATGTCTAATTCAGGCGGAACGTCGAGCTCGTCGGAAACGTATTTTCCGTTCTTTTTACGCTGGCGTACGCACTCGGAAAGCAGGTATTCGATTTGTCCGTTTACCGAGCGAAAATCGTCTTCCGCCCACGCCGCAATCGCGTTGTAGAGCTTGGGGGATAACCGCAAGGGGATTTGCTTTTTTTGATTGTCGTTCATAGCCGTTTACCTGCCTTTTGCTTTTTAGCTGTTTGAGGTGTTAATAAAGATTGCCTGCGTTTACCACCGGTTGCGCATCGTGATTGCCACAAAGCACAACGAGCAAGTTGGATACCATAGCCGCTTTGCGTTCTTCGTCGAGCTTTACAAGCTCCTTTTCGTTTAACCGTTCAAGCGCCATTTCTACCATGCCTACCGCGCCGTCTACGATCATCTTTCTTGCATCAATAATCGCCGATGCTTGTTGGCGTTGGAGCATTACTGCCGCGATCTCAGGAGCGTAGGCAAGATAGGTGATTCTCGCTTCGATCACTTCCAAGCCTGCTTCGTCTACGCGCGCTTGGATTTCGTCGCGAATGCGCGAAGCAACCACTTCGCTCGAGCCGCGCAAGCTACCGTCGTCTTCAATCCCGTCGCCCGTCGTGTCTACGCCAGGGGCTACGTCGTAGGGGTAAAGGCGCACGATGTTGCGAAGTGCGCTATCGCATTGCAAGGATAAATATTCTTTATAATTATCCACGTTGAACGCCGCTTTCGCCGTGTCTACCACGCGCCACATAACCGCGATTCCGATTTCTACGGGGTTGCCAAGACAATCGTTGATCTTTTGGCGGTTGTTATTTAAGGTCATAATTTTTAAAGAAATTTTCTTGTTGGGAATTTCAAACGAAACGTTTAAATCGGCGTTTACCGTCGGCTGCGCTTGTTTATGGGCAACGTCGCCGCTTTGATTGAGCTTCGTTTGCGCCGCAGGGTTCACCGCTACGCAAAAGGGATTTACTGCATAAAAACCTGCGCCCTTGATTGTGCCGATATATTTACCGAAAAGCGTTAAAACAAGCGCTTCGTTCGGCTTTAAAATTCTTAAACCCACGAGCGGAATCCAAGCCACACAGCCTACGATAATCGACCCCAGCAAAAGTACCTCGCCCAAAACGACGTTTTCGTTTTCTAACATAATCGCGCCTGCGATAACGCCGATAAGCGAAGCAACTAACACAAAGATGCAAATGATCAGCGTTTGCATACCCTTTTTCTTGTTTAATAACAATTTTTCTTCCATAAATGCCTCCGAATATGGTTTTGATATAAAAATGATATCATATCTCAAACGGTTTGTCAAGGGGGTTGGCGAAAAATTGTGAAAAAATTTTTTAAATCAGGGTTTCGTATTCGTTATATAACGCGTCTAACTTGCTTTTAATTTCTTCCAAGCGGTTGCATTTTTCGGTAAGAAGAGTAAAGTTGCTTGTGACGTCGGGGTCGGAAAGGGAAGCGCTGAGCTCGTTTTCTTCCGTTTCAAGGGTGGCAATTTCCTTTTCGATTTGGCTTATGCGGGTGCGTTTGCGCGCCTCCGCCGCGCGCTCTTCCTTGGTTCTATAATAGGTGGTTTTTTGTTCCGTGTTTTTAGCTACGGTGGGGGCAGGTGTGCGTTGAACGGGCTCTTTTAGGCTGTTTTTATAGGCGGTGAAATCGTCGTAGCCGCCCGAAAAACAATGCAAGTTGCCATTTTCGAGCTCGAAGATTTTTCCTGCGAGTGCGCGAATGAAATATCTGTCGTGCGAAACGAACAAAAGCGTGCCGTCGAAATTTTTAAGCGAAGCTTCAAGCGATTCGCGGGCAGGAAGATCGAGATGGTTGGTCGGTTCGTCTAAAAACAAGGTGTTGCCTTGTTCACACTCAAACACCGCAAGGGCGAGCTTGGCCCTCTCGCCGCCTGAAAGCATGCGTACCTTTTTCTCCATATCTTCCGCAACGAGTCCTGCGCTTGCTAAAATACTGCGAACGCGCGTTTGATCGAAATGTACGTGTCTGCCCCAAAGCTCGTATAAAACTTCGCCTTCAGGATTAAGGTTGGCGTGCTCTTGATCGTAGCAAGCAAGGCGGACGAAACGCCCGAATTTTATCGCTTGGTCCTTGTTTTCGGCAAGCTTTTTAAGAAGCGTGGATTTCCCCGTGCCGTTATCGCCAAGCAGAGCGCATTTGTCGCCGCGCGTTAATTTAAAGGAAAGGTTTTTGCAAAGCGTTTTGTCGCCTGCTTTTAGCGTGAGATCGTTCACTTCTAAAACGTTTTCATATGATTTTTCTGCGAAAGTGAAGGAAAAACGGGGCGGGGGCGGCGGCAACGTGGGCTTTTCGATAAGCTCCATTTTTTCAAGCGTCTTTCGCCGCGATTGCGCCATTTTCGTGGTGGAAGCGCGCACGAGATTTCTATCTACATATTCTTGCATGTGCGCTCTTTCCGCTTGCTGCTTTTCGTATTCCTTTTGAAGGAATGCTACCTTTTCTGCTTTGAGCGTTTTATATTTTGTGTAATTGCCTTTAAAGACGGAAAGTTTTTTGTTTTCAAGCTCGTAGATTTGGGAAACGATTTTATCCAAGAAATAGCGATCGTGGGATACCGTTAAGATTGCGCCTTTGAATGAAGACAAATAATCTTCTAACCAAAAGAGCGTTTTCATATCCAAGTGGTTGGTCGGCTCGTCCAAAATCAAAAGTTCGGGCTCTTCCAAAAGCAAACGGCAAAGTTTTAAACGCGTTTTTTCGCCTCCGCTCATCGTCGAAATCTTTTGCTCGTAGAAATCGCCAAAGCCCATGCCGTTTAACACCGTTTTGATGCGCACTTCAAAATGATAGCTATCCCGTGCGGCGATGCGCTTATTTAGTGCTTCGTATTTAGAGCAAAGGGCGCGGTAGCGTTCGGAATTTTCGCCTGCGTTTGAAATTTCACGCTCGATTTCTCCAAGCGCGGCAAGATCGCGCATGTCGCTTTCAAAGATGCTTTGCATTTCTTCAAACACCGCTTTATCCGAATCGTAGCCGCCGTTTTGGGCAAGATAGCCGATCCTTATGCCATTTTTGCGGAAAATCGTGCCGCTTTCGCTTTCAAGCTCGCCTAAGAGCAGGCGAATGAGCGTGGTTTTGCCTTCGCCGTTTCCGCCGATTAAGCCAACCCGGTCCGTTTCGTTAAGCGAAAAGGTGACGTGCTCTAACAAAGAGCCGCCTTGAAAGCCAAATGACATATTTTCGCTGGAAATTAACATAATAACCTCGTATGAAAAATCAACGTAAAATTTTAGAAGAGATACGAAAGGCGGAAGCGGAGCTTGTTAGCGCTTCGCCTGAAAAAGCCGCGAAACTTACGAGCAAGATCGTGCGGCTCAAAAGCATTGTTTTTGATTGAACGTCAAAAATCCCACTTGGGGATATAGCCTTGGCTGGATGAGTTTCGTTCCTGTAAAAATAAATTTTCAATGCCTAAATCGAACGCCGTTTGTACCACCGTTTCATATTCGCGCGCGGTGACAGGGCGCGAAAGCTCGGGGAAATTTTCGATTTTGCCAAAGGGGGTATATTGGCTCATTAGGCTTAAATATGCGCTTTTGGGAAGTGCGCGCGAAAACCATTTTAACACTGCTTTGGAATCGGAAACGCAAAGGGGCATCACAAGATGCCTTACGATTAACCCGGAAAGCATTTTGCCCTTTTCCGTCATTTTTAAGGGCTTGTTTGCCATAAATTCGATCGCTTTGCTCGCCACTTCAAAATAGTTTTCTTTGCCAAGATAGCGTTTGGAAAGCACGGGGGAATAGAATTTCATATCGGGCAAATAGATGTCGATATACGGATCGATCGTTTTAAGCGTTTGGATTTTTTCATAGCCGCTCGTGTTATACACAACGGGGATTTTTGGTTTGTAAATTTCAAATGCCGATACCAGGTATGGAATCAAATGGGTGGGGGTGACGAGTGAAACGTTCTCTGCGCCCATATCTTCAAGCTCTTTGAAAACGTTTGCAAGCTCTTTTGGCGTGAGCTCTTTGCCGCGCTCGGCTCTAGATACTTCATAGTTTTGACAAAATGCGCAACGCAGATTGCAACCGCAAAAAAAGATCGTGCCGCTTCCCTTTTCAAAGGAAATGCACGGTTCTTCAAACGGATGTAAATAGTATTTGGCGATTTTTAAGCCTTTTACGCCGCAAGCGCCTGCCTGCTCCGTTCGGTTCGCTCCACATTCTACGGGACAAATTTTGCAGTTTTCTATATTCATAGAATATATTATAACACAAACGGACAAATTTTGCAAGATAATCGATTGACAAAAGTAAATAAAAAGCTTATAATAAGTGGTGTGAATTAAAGAAATAAAAAGAGGTTTTACTAGTGAGAAAGTTTTTTACGAGCGAGAGCGTGACGGAAGGACATCCCGATAAGGTTTGCGATAATATTTCCGACGGTATTTTGGACGCGATTTTGGCGGTTGATCCTACTGCGCGCGCGGCGATTGAGTGCGCGGCGGCGTTTGATACCCTGTTGATTATGGGCGAAGTGACCACCACTGCAAACGTGGATTATGAAAAGAAAGCACGTGAAATCATCAAAGAGATCGGCTACGATTTTGGTAGCTTTGCGTTCGATAAATGTAAAATCGTTATCGCAATTCATGCGCAATCCCCTGATATCGCGATGGGGGTGGATAAGTCGCTTGAAAATAAGACGACGAGTGAAACGGACGAAGCGGCGCAACTTGGCGCGGGCGATCAGGGTATGATGTTCGGCTATGCTTGCCGTGAAACGAAAGAGCTGATGCCGCTCACCCTTTCCCTTTCTCATCGTTTGGCAAAACGCTTGACGGACGTTAGAAAGAACGGGCTTTTGCCTTATCTTCGTCCCGATGGAAAAACACAGGTGACCGTTGAATATGAAAACGGCGAAGCAAAGCGTGTGGATACCGTTGTCGTTTCTACCCAACACGACGATAAGGTTTCTCAACAGCAAATTCGCGCGGATATGAAAAAATACGTGATTGACGAAATTATTCCCGCTTCGCTTATGGACGAGAATACCAAAATTTACGTCAACCCTACGGGTAGATTTGAAATCGGCGGTCCGGAAGGGGATAGCGGTTTGACGGGCAGAAAGATTATCGTGGATACGTACGGCGGTAGATGCGCGCCCGGCCGCGGCGCGTTCTCGGGAAAAGATCCTACGAAGGTGGATAGAAGTGCGGCTTATTTTTGTCGCTATATTGCGAAAAATCTCGTGGCGGCGGGTCTTGCGGACGAGCTTGAAATTCAAGTGGCGTATGCCATCGGCGTTGCAAACCCTGTTTCCGTGTTCGTGGATAGCCACGGTACGGGCAAGCTTGACGACGAAACGCTTGCAGAGATCGTCAAAAAGGAATTTGATTTAAGACCTTATGCGATCATTAAAACGCTTGATCTTCGCAAACCCGTGTTTAAAAAGACGGCGGCTTACGGACATTTTGGCTACAAGGGTTTCTCTTGGGAACAAACGGATCGCGTGGAAGATTTGAAAAAGTATCTTTAAAAATGGGAAAAGAATGTAAAAACGATAGGGGCAGGTATGCGTTGACGGCGAAAGAACTTTGCTATATCTCGGCTGCCGTTGCCCTTCTTGCCGTGTGTTCGTGGATAAGCATTCCTTTTGCGAGTGTGCCCATAACCTTGCAAACGCTTGCCTTATTTTTGATGGTGGGCGTGCTTGGAACACGGCGCGCTACGTTTGCTGTTTTTGCCTATCTTGCGCTTGGTTTTTTCGGTGTGCCTGTGTTTTCGCTTTTTACGGGCGGCGCTATTAAACTGTTTGAGCCTGCTGGCGGGTTTTTGATCGGTTTTCTCGTGGCGACGCCTATCATGGGATTGTTTTATAGGGGAAAGCTTTGGCAAAAAGCGGTTGCGCTTTTGTTGGGCTTAGTGATTTACAATCTGTTTGCCGTCGTTTGGTTTTGCGTTTTATATACGGGCTTCTCTATAAGCGGTGTGTGGGCGGCGATGCTTGCGTGTGTGTTGCCCTATCTATTCTTTGACGTGATAAAAATTGCGCTCGCGCTTGTTTTGACGGAAAGGATAAAAATAAAAATTTAAACGGACGAAGACAGCTTGTCGCTCTTCCCGTAGGGAATTGCGACAACTAAATAAATCCTTACGGA
>JAZOLI010000038.1:0-1928 GCA_045652965.1 Candidatus Scatosoma sp. | reverse complement strand
CAGGGCGTGTTCCGCGCATTTTTCCATTAGTAAATCAACGGTACATAAAGACGTATCCGAGCGTTTGAAATATATCGACGAAGATCTTTTTGAGCGGACGCGAGATGTGTTGGTGCGAAATATAAGCGAGCGGCATATCCGCGGCGGAATTGCTACGCAAAAAAAATATAAAAAGGACGTAAATCATTAAAGTTTCGTTTAGGCTATATGGTTAAATCGGCGTTTTACAAATTGTGCAAACTGCCGATTTTTTTGCAAGTTGTGGGAATAAGCTTGCTTTATTTCTTAAAATATGATATAATAAAAAAAACGAAAGATGGAAAAAGAAATGCAAGCGATAAAGAGATTTTTTAGAAATTACAAGCCGCATAAAAAATTGTTTTTGATGGATCTTATATGTTCGTTCGCCATTTCCGTATGCAATATGTTTTATCCTATGATTGCGCGGAATATTATGAACGACTACGTCCCCAATTCCAATTTACAGCTTTTGATCACGTGGGCGATCGTGCTTGCGGCGATCTATGCGCTTAAATGTGTTCTTACCTTTATCGTTGGCTATTGGGGGCACGTGCTCGGCGTAAGGTTGCAAGGGGATATGCGTAGGGATTTGTTTCGACATATCGAAACGTTGCCGTTTTCCTTTTTTGACGAAAATAAAACGGGCGGCGTAATGTCGCGGATTGTAAACGATTTGTTTGAAGTTTCCGAGCTTGCACATCACGGCCCGGAAGATTTGTTTAATTCGTTCATTTCCATTATCGGTGCGCTCGTGATGTTGAGCTTGATTAACGGTTGGCTTTCCTTGATCGTGCTCGCTTACGTGCCGTTTATGATCTTTTTCGCGGCAAAAGCGCGTGGAAGAATGAACAAGGCTTTTGAAAATTCACGCAAAAAGGTGGCGCAACTCAACGCGGAGATCGAATCGTCTGTTTCGGGTGTGCGCGTGACCAAAGCGTATAACGCGGAAGAGAAAGAGCGAGAGAAATTCGACGAAGTAAACGGACAGTTTAAAGCGGCGAGAAAGGAAGCTTATCGGGCGATGGGTGGTTTTCATGCAGGAATGACGGCGTTTAATGATTTCCTGTATTTACTCGCACTCGTTTCAGGCGGCTTACTCTTTTATTTCGGGCATATTACCGCGCCCGATTTTACGGCGTTTATTTTATATATCACGATGCTTTTAGCGCCTATCCGTACGCTTGTTTCACTCTTTGAGCAAATTCAAGACGGTTTAACGGGCTTCAAACGCTTTTGCGAATTGATGGACACGCCGTCGGAATTTGAGCCCAAGAATCCCGTTCAAGCGGATTTGGACGGCGACGTAGTGTTTGAGAACGTTCGATTTGGTTATAAATCACGGGAAAAGGGCGAAACGGAAGTGCTCAAAGGGGTTTCCTTTACCGTTAAAAAAGGGAAGACGGTCGCACTAGTCGGCGCTTCGGGCGGTGGAAAAACGACGATTTGTCATTTGTTGCCGCGCTTTTATCTTCGTGATAGTGGAAAGATATCGATTGGTGGTGTTGATATAAACGACGTGTCGTCGGCATCGCTTCGCGATAAGATTGCGGTTGTGCAACAGGACGTGTTCTTGTTTTCTGGGAGCGTTCGGGATAATATCAAATATGGCTCGCCCGATAAAAGCGACGAAGAAATGATTTTAGCGGCAAAAAGAGCGAATATACACGATTTCGCATCTTCCCTTCCAAACGGCTACGATACGGAAGTGGGTGAGCGTGGCGTGATGCTTTCGGGCGGTCAAAAACAACGCATTTCCATTGCGCGCGCGTTTTTGAAAAATCCGTCGGTGCTCGTTTTGGATGAAGCTACGAGCGCGCTTGACAATATGACGGAAATGCAGGTGCAAAGCTCGCTTGCCGAGTTGGCTTCGGGTAGAACGACACTCGTGGTTGCGCATAGGCTTTCCA
>JAZOLI010000037.1:0-3835 GCA_045652965.1 Candidatus Scatosoma sp. | reverse complement strand
TTGCTGGCGGTCGCGCTTGGTTATTTCAAGTGGAAAAAGAAAGCGTTTTCACCCATTTTGCTTATCGTAATATCAGGCGTTTTGGGTGTGTTGATGTACGGAATATAGCAATTTAATTTTAGAATGGTATTGAAAAGGGGTGACGCAAAAATAAACCGTCACCTCTCAAAATTTGCTACGCAGTAAACAAAGAAAAGGGAAGTTGAAAAATCAGTAAAAATACGCAATAAAACCACGTGAAAAACAAACGATTTTCACCGGGTTTTGGTCGAGGCGACGGGAATTGCGCCTTTAGCGGCGCGCCCCGCTCGGCAATTATTAATTGCTGCCTTTGCCGAAAATAAATCGGGGGGGGGAGTGGCTTTTTTGACGGCAAAGCGTTTTGCTCCCGCAAAACGGCTCCCACCCTCGATCCCCGTCGCAGGTGCGGTAATCAAAAAATCCACACCGCCCAACAGGGCAGTGTGGATTTTTGGTCGAGGCGACGGGGATCGAAGGCGCGCCACCCAAGAAAATACAAATAAATGTATAAAATCAAGTGAAAAGCAAAGGTTTTATTCAATTTTTCCGCATAAACTCATGCGATAGGCGGTTGAAAAATTGGTTTTTTGGGTCAAGATTGGGTCAAAAATCACCATTCGTTCAGTTTTTCCGCTTCTTTGAGCAAGTATTCATCAGATAAATCGGTGTATGCACGTTCAAGCTTGCCTGCGCTGTGTCCTACGTATTCGTTGCGTGCGCGATCGGAAACGCCGTATTCCTGGCAGCGAGTGTAAAACGTTGTTCGTAGATCGTAAAGCTTGTGGTTCGGCAAAACGTCTTTAATGCGCCTGCGCAAGATTTGCGGCGTGGGAAACGGTATGATTCCGTTCTCCACGAACGGCTGCAAACGCTTTATGATAGGGATTCGCTTATATTCCGTTTTTCGATTGTGGCGTTTGCTATTAACGGCGACGATAAATTCTCCATGCACGGTAGCGGTGCTAAGCTCGTTGGGGCGCAAGCCGCAGTAAAGAGCGAGTGCAAAGGCGACGCGAACGTCGGGCTCGCTTGTTTCGAGAAAAAGTGTGAGTTCTTCTTCTTTGGAAAGCGCGACACCGTGCGTATGCTCGTGTATCGGCGCGGAGAACATTATCAAAGGCGATTTATCGAGCGAACCGTGTGCGATTGCTGCTTTGAAAATAACCGACAACAATCCGTATAATTCGCTTGCGGTTTTCGTTTTACCTTGATTTTTCGCAGCGTCAATAATTTGTTTGCAATCAAAAGGCGTGATTTTTCGCAAGGGTTTTTCATTCAATGCTCTTTGCAGATACGCACGGTAGCGTTCCATGTCGTGCTTAAAGGTCAATGGTGCAACCTTTTCTTTTCGAAAATTCTCAAAATAGTACATGGCGAACGAGTGAAATGTTGTCGGAATGCAGGCGGAGTTTTCGTTTTTTGGAACGGCACGTTGCGCTTTTTGAATAAAATTCGCTTTGGCGAGCTCGATCGTCTTTCCGCAAGCGGAAATATCGTAGCCGTCGCAGCGAAAGCGGATTTGATACGTATATCTATTTTCGCCCGTTGATCGAACGCGCAAGCGGCAACGTTTTTTGTCAATGATAATAAGTGATTTAATTTTTTTAGGCATTTGTTTCATCTCCTTTTCAGTAAATTCCACAAAGCCACTTTCCGAATCCGACGTTTCCGCGTCGGTGTTTTGTTTTAGTGAGATCTCACCCCCTTGTTCGCTGGAAAGGGCGGTTAGCCGTTCCCGGATTGATACAACGTTGCATTGTCGCACGGCGGTTGCATAGCCTTTGAGCTCGCAAAATGCGAGCTTTAAGCGGTGCACCGTGCGCGTTGCGGTTCTCCATTCGGACAAAGAAGGGACGCGTGCGTATGCGTCCCCGTCGATAAAGCAGTTTTGCAGCTCGTCTATGTAATCGCCGAGCACGTGTAGTTGTTCCATTTCGAATTTATCCATAAATTCTTCTCCTTTGTAAAATTTATGGATAAAGTTTATCATAAAATGGGCTTATTAACTCAAAGCGTTTTTTGCGAAAAATTATAGCATAATTTTATCGCAAGGCGTCTTTTGTGGGAAAATCAATAAAAATCCGTCCATCCGCTTACATTGTCTTTTATGGAAGGGGGAACAATCTCGATCTCGGGATAGATTCTATGCGTTCCTTCTACGCTTACGTAAATATTATCGATAAGTATTCCTTGTTCAATGTAGGTGTCAGGAATATAAATAAGAGTACTATAAATTCTTAATTCGTTGATTTGCGAGATTTCTATCGGTGGCATATGTATATACCGCGTGTGGTCACTGTTTAAATTAAACCAAACGGTAATTCGCACGTTGTATAGTGTGGCATAGGGTAATATATTTAGCAGGACACTTTGCTTGCTGGTGGATATAGAAAAGCTAAGGGTGCAAAAAAATGCAGTTTTATCGATTGTTTGGCTTTTAGAATTATAACAAAAATTGTCGTTGAACTTTTTTACATCTGCCGTGTATGTTCCATCACTAACTTGGTATTCATAAATACCAATCTTTTCTCCTTGTGCTATTAGAGATTCGGATAAGTAAACCCGAAAAGATTTTGTTCGTGTAGGGGTTAGTTCTTCGTTGAAGTTTTCGTGGTGTATATAGGGGGCTTTTTCTGTAAATATAAATTTAACTGTAATCTTTAAATCATGTATGTAGTATTTGGGGGTGACTTCAATTAAAACGCTTAATTGATCATTAGCGACGGTTGACGTTATGTCAACGTCAGCATCGGTTGCTTGAAATGTTTGCGGCTGAGATGATGAAGAATCAGTGCTTATGTCGCTTTCCGAGTTTGTTGAACTACTTGCGCTTAAAGACGTTGAAGAACTTGAATCCGAAGTGTCGGCTGTGCAGCTCGCAAAGGAAAAGAAGGCGGTTGAAATGATTGCTAAAAGAAGATAAATAAATTTTTTCATAATGAACCCCATTGCTTAATTGGCTTTTTTCTTGCTGGCTGCTTTGTAGCCCAGGTGCATGCCTTTGAGCTCGGCGAAAATGCTTTCCTGCATGTAAGCAGGCAAGCTTGCATATAAGGACACCCATTCCACGGGATTGAACGGCGCGTTCTCACGGATCGCGTCGATTATTTTTTGCTCGTTCCCGGAAAGAGCGGAAGAGTTCTCCGTTCGGTAAACGGATATATTCCCGAAATCGTCTTCCCGTCCGAGCAAATAATCCGTGCTCACTTCGAAGAAGTCTGCAAGGCGAACAACAAAATTCGCGCTTGGTTCGTTTTCGCCTTTTTCCCAACGTCCGACATTTGTTCGCGTTGTATTGATCGCCGTCGCGACATCGTTTTGTGTCAAATCGCGTTCTTCTCGCAACTCTTTTAATCGCATATTTAAACTCCGTGAAAAAAAATATAATAATATTTTAGCACAAATTTGCACAAAACGCTTGACAAGTGCATAAATGCACGATATAATGATGAAAAGGTGCAAATTTGCACAAGAGCAAAAATCGTGCGAAATTGGGCAGGTTTTGCAAGCCCAGCGTGAAGATAAAAGGGGTTAAGTATGTTATTCGATTTTAAAAGGCGTAAAGCAACAAAAGCAAGGGTTGAATTAAGGTTTTCTTGGATTAACATAATTTCAACGGTTTTGTTTTGCGCGTGCTTTATAATGGCGGCTATTCGGGAATTCTGCTTTTTGTCTTATCCAGAGTATCTTGATTTGGTTAGAGTGCCTTGCACGGTAGCGGTGCTCATTATGATTTTGCTGGTAATAGTTGATTCAATAGACGATCAGTTGATGATTAAAAGGACTGAAAGATATATTGAAACTATTTGCATGG
>JAZOLI010000036.1:0-4083 GCA_045652965.1 Candidatus Scatosoma sp. | reverse complement strand
GACATGGCTACGATCCGACTTCACATTTGCCCAAAGGTAAAAGCATGGGTTGCGTGTTCAAAAATCCGATTGGAATGATTGCGGGAAAGCTTATTGACGGAGCGGGGTTGAAAGGTTTGCGCGTGGGGGGCGCGGTGGTGTCAACTGAGCATGCAAATTTTATCATCAACGATAGGAATGCAACGTCTACCCATATCAAAACTTTGATTATGCTTATCAAAAACGCAGTGTTTGCACAATATAAAATACGGTTAGAAGAAGAAATACGGTATCTACCGTAGCGGGAGAAAACAGTGATTTTAACGGCAGATTATCACACGCATACGCCTTATTCGCACGGCAAGAACACGATTGAAGAGAACGTGGCGCGCGCGAAAGAAATTGGTTTGCAACAAATCGGGATCACCGATCATGGTTTTTCGCATTTGGCGTTTGGGTTGCACAGAAAAGAAGTGCAATCTTATAAAGCGGAATGTAGAGAAGCGGAAGCGAAACATGGAATCAAAGTTCTCGTAGGGATCGAAGCGAACATTCGCGGGATTAGCGGTGGCGCTGATTTAACCGAAAAGGATTTTGAAAATTTTGATTTATACCTTTGTGGAAATCACGTTTGTATCCATTTTACGTCCCTTAACGATTGTTTTCGCTATGGTTGGAGAAATTTGTTGCTCAATTCAGTCTTTCATAAACGCACGAAACGGCAAATTGCATGCAACACGAAAGCATACATCAACACCATAAAAAACAACCCGATTGATGCAATCACACATTTGAATTATCAATGTCCTGCAAATGCCCTTGAAGTGGCAAAATGCGCGGCGGATTATGGAACGTATTTAGAACTTGATGCAAAAAAACAACATTTAACCGACGAAGAAATTGCGGAAATCGTAGCAAAAACTTCGGTGCGATTTATCGTCAATTCAGATGCGCACGCAGTAGAGCGTATCGGAGATACGGCGCTTATCGCCGAGCAACTCAAACGCATCGATTTTCCTATGGATAGAATTGATAACATCGATGGTAGATTGCCTACGTTCCGTTTTGCGGAATTTAAAAAGAAGATGTAATTATGAGTTTTACGACGGATATAAAAAGAGAAATCGTCAACCGCCGCGGCGTGTTTTCCGCGGATAAAGGCGCGCAAAAAGCGTGCTTTTCCGCGTTTGTGAGAACGAGCGGCGCGATCGGAGTAAAGGACGGCGCTCCTTCCTTTTTTCTCGTGAGCGAAACGGAATACGTAGCCGAATATTTCACGCGGTTGTTCATGCAAATTTTTTCCGCCGAACTCTCTGTGACACACGCCACGTTAGATAGGCTTCGGGGTAGAGACAAGCTCGTTTTACAATGCCCTGAGCGTTTATCTTCACACGTTTTATCAGAAATTGCCCTTTTGAGAAAAGGGGGAACGGAAATTAGAGATGGCATATTGCCGTCGCTTGTGAAAACCGAAGAAGCAAAAATCGGATATATACAAGGCGCGTTTTTAGGCAGTGGAAGTTGTAGCCTGCCAATCAAAAACGGCACGGGATATCATTTGGAAATCATCTTCAACGAGAAAAAAACGGCGTGGAATTTTTGTGAATTGCTTGCCGAGTTTGAGCTGATTGCAAAGCTCGTGGAGCGCAAGGATGATTTTGTCGTTTATATCAAAAGCAAAGAAGCGATTTCCGATTTTCTCGCCGTGGTTGGCGCGGAGAATGCGCTTAAAAAATTTACGGCGTTTTTGGATAAGCGCGATGAAGCCAATCGTGATAATCGTGCGCGAAATTGCATTTCCGGCAACGCGGATAAAACGGCGATAGCGGCGGTAAAACAAGTGGTTGCGCTTCAAAAACTCAAAGAAGAAACGAATTTTAACGATTTAAGCGAAGAACTTAAAGAGCTTGCTTTGGCTCGGCTTCGCTATCCGGAAAAATCATTGCGAGAGCTTGCACAAACGCTTGGGGAAAGCAAAAGTTGCTTGAATCATCGCATGAGAAAATTGATGGAACTTGCAGGAAAATAAAACTAAGGAAACGATTATGACGGATTTTGTGCATTTACACTTACACACGGAATATAGCTTGCTCGACGGCGCGGCAAAGGTGGACGATTTAATCGATCATCTCGTTAAAAACAACATTAACGCGTGCGCTGTAACCGATCACGGCAACATGTACGCGTCGTTATATTTCGCGGAAGAATGTGTAAAAAAAGGCATTAAATATATTATCGGTTGTGAGCTTTACGCAACCGACGATCATTTTGACAAACGCTACGGCACGAAGACGGAGCATATCGTTTTGCTTGCAAAAAATAAAACTGGTTATAAGAATATCGTCAAACTCGATTCCCTTTCCTATATCGACGGCTTCTATGGTAAACCGCGTATCAGCTACGATTATATTAAAAAGCACAGCGAAGGGGTGATATGCCTTTCCGCTTGCCTTGCGGGAAGAATACCTCAACTTTTATTAAACGGTGATTACGACGGCGCAAAAAAATGGGCACTCGAAATGAAAGAAGCGTTTGGCGACGATTTTTATATCGAGCTTCAAGATCACGGCATTCAAGAAGAAAATCAGGTCATCCCCGATCTTATCAAACTTGCAAAGGAGCTTAATATCGGCTTGGTTGCAACCAACGACGTGCATTATATTGAAAAAGAAGATTGGGAAATGCACGATATACTCTTATGCATCCAAACGAAAAAAACGCTTGCCGATCCCAAGCGCATGAAGTTTGAAACGCATGAATTTTACATGAAATCGGGCGACGAAATGGCGGAGCTTTTTGCTTACGTTCCCGAAGCGATTTCTAACACCCGAGTGATTGCGGATAAAATTGAAGAGCCCGTGTTTGATCTCAATGCCTATGGCGAGCCTATCCGCGATAAAACGCTCATTCCGCTTTATAAGCCCGACGACGGCTCAACTTCACCCGATTATTTGACGAATCTCACTTGGACGGGGCTTGCTGGGCGTTATGAAAACATCACCGAAGAGATCAAACAGCGCGTACAATACGAGCTGGATATCATCATTAAAATGGGCTTCGCTGATTACTTTTTGATCGTTTGGGATTATATCAACTGGTCGAGAGTGAACGGTATTCCCGTAGGACCGGGGCGCGGTTCGGGGGTTGGCAGTATCGTTGCGTATTCAATCGGTATTACGGACGTAGATCCTCTTAAATACGATTTGATTTTCGAGCGTTTCTTAAACCCCGACCGTGTATCCATGCCCGACTTCGACGTCGATTTTTGCACGAAACGCCGCCACGAAACGATTGAATACGTGCGCGAAAAATATCATCCTGAAAACGTGGCGCAAATCGTTACGTTCGGTACGCTTGCTTCTCGCGCCGTCATCAAAGACGTGGGGCGCGTTATGGGCGTGGCGTATTCGGAGACGGATAAAGTCGCAAAGCTAATGGACGGAAAATCGACCATTGGCGAATTGCTGGGTTTAAAAATACCAAAAATAGAAAAACAACTTCAAGACCCCGAGCTTAGTGAAGATAAACGCGCGGAAATTGAAAAGAAATTAGCGGAGCAAAAAAAGAAAAAAAATCCTGAATTTATTGAGGTTTATGAAACGAACCAAGAGCTTCGTCGCGTGATCGATATGGGCTTGAAATTGGAAGGTATGCCCAAGAACACTTCCGAACACGCCGCAGGCGTCGTCATTTGTAACAAAGTGCTTTCGGATAACGTGCCGCTTGCCAGAAACGGCGAAGATATCGTAACGCAGTTTGACATGAAAGAAGTGGAAGCGGTGGGAATGCTTAAAATGGACTTCCTTGCGCTGACCACACTCACCGATATTCAAAACACGCTTGAATATATCAAAGACGGCTTAGGGGTTGAAGTCGATTTCAATAAGATAGGCGTGGACGTGCCCGAAGCATACCAGCTCATCTCGTCGGGGGATACCGACGCGGTGTTCCAACTCGAACAAGGTGGCATGAAAAAGTTCATGAAAGAGCTGCAACCGACCTGTTTGGAAGATCTGATTGCAGGAATCTCGCTTTATCGCCCCGGACCTATGGATTTCATTCCGACGTATATCCATAACAAGCATCATCCCGAAGACGTCGTTT
>JAZOLI010000035.1:0-32794 GCA_045652965.1 Candidatus Scatosoma sp. | reverse complement strand
AGGTACGCCGTCCGCGCAGGACGAACTTACATTCCCTGAAAGGGGATATATGTTCCTTAGCCCGCAACCGTGCTTGCACGAGTTGACATATTGAAAAGGAAAACGCATGAAGAGAAATTCTATCTATTCAAAAAAAGAGCTACGTATAATTATTTTGGGATACTTATTCCGTTGGGCAATTTTGGGGATGATTATAATGCCCCTTATTGTAGGAATAATTTGTAAGACGTTGAATATAGAAGTGGGATCGCAAAAATTTGTTACTTCGTTGTCATTCTTTATCGCTATATTTTTGTACGGGCTTTACTGGATTATCGGTACTTTGTGCGGATTTAAGCATATTCTTATTGCCATGCAGCTTGCATACCATGCGCCTTTTCAGAACTTACGCCCAAATGATCCTTGGACTCCTTCCGAGAGACGAGAATCTATTCTATGTGGTGCTTTGTTTGCGGTTTTGGGGTTGGCGGCTATCATTGTAGTCCCTTTGGAGTATTTGGGGATCATCTAAATTTCGACGTATTGAAGAGAAACGCTCGCGTGCCTTGTGCGCAAGGCGTAAAAAATAAAGGAGAGAAAATGTACGGAAATTCCTTTTTAGATAAACTGGATAGAAAGTTTGGACGATACGCTTTAAGAAACTTGATGACGATTATCGTGATCGGCACGGCGCTCGTATGGCTTATGGATACGCTCGTTTATGAGCGCTCGGGCGTGAGCATAGTTTCGTGGCTCTATTTTAACAAAACCGCCATTTTAGAAGGCGAAGTTTGGCGCGTTTTAACCTTTGTGTTTGTGCCGCAAACGTATAGCTTGTTCGTGCTTGCCTTGACTCTTTATTTTTATTGGATGATCGGCACGGCGCTTGAAAACACGTGGGGATCGTTTAAATTCGATTTGTTCTATCTTGTGGGGCTTATCGGCACGATCGTTTCGGGCTTTATCACGGGGTATGCAACGATGGAATACGTGCATTTGTCCTTGTTCTTGGCGTTTGCGCTTTTATATCCCAATCATCAGCTTTTGCTTTTCTATTTTTTACCTGTCAAGGTGAAATGGATTGCAATCCTTGATCTTGTTGCGCTGGTGTTGTTATTTATATTCAGCGTGTGGGCGGAACGCATTGCGTTGCTCGTGTCCCTTTTCAACGTGGCGTTGTTCTCTTTCTCTTCGTGGCTTCGTTCTTTCCGCGTTTGGAACAGAAGAAGAAAGTGGAAACGTGATGCCACGCCACCTAAAAACAAAAATAACGATTATCCCTTCGATCTATAACGGGAGAGAATTATGCGTAGAGATTTTAGCAACTTAAACGAAAAACGGCGTGGGCAGGTACAAGATGAAAAGCGTGCTCGTGCTGCCGCTTCCCTTGCGTATACGGCAACTTATAAAGTGAGCCGAAGCGATTTTTTACTCGAATTTTTGCTTCGCAAATGCAACACTTCCCGAAACAACGTGAAAGCGCTTTTAGCGAGAAAACAAGTGCTTGTCAACGGAAGTTTGGTGACGCAATTTGATTTTCCGCTTGCAAAGGACGACGAAGTGAAAATTTCAAAAACGCCCGTGCGCGGAGAAACGGCGAGAACGAAAACGCCTGTAAGGCGGCAAAAACAATCATCGCCGCCGCAAGAGATCCGCATTGTTTATGAAGACGAGCATTTTCTTGCGATCGATAAACCCGCGGGGCTTTTGTCGGTGCAAAGCGATAAGGAAACGGAATGTGCTTATGGCTACGTGCTTGCTTATTTATCGCAAAAGGATAAAAACGCGCGCCCCTTTATCTTGCACCGCATTGCCAAGGAAACGTCGGGCGTGCTCGTGTTTGCCAAGGATATCAAAATTCATTCCATGCTCAAAATGCATTGGAACGAGCTCGTTTCCTTGCGCGAATATTATGCGGTCGTCGAAGGCGTTTTAGAGCAAAAATCGGGCACGATCGTATCCTACTTAAAAGAAAACAAAAACAACTTGGTGTACGCCACGAACGACCCCACGGGACAAAAGGCTATCACGCATTATGAAGTGGTGGAGGAAAACGACGAATATTCGCTCTTAAAAGTGAAGATTGACACGGGCAGGAAAAATCAAATTCGCGTCCAGCTCAAATCCAAAGGCTACGCCGTGGTTGGCGACGATAAATATGGCTCCACCAAAAATCCGCTCGCAAGGCTTGGTTTGCACGCTTCGTGCCTTGTCTTTGAGTCGCCTGTGAGCAAGGAATTGATTGCGTTCCGCGCGCCCGTTCCAGCGTCGTTTCGAGCGCTGTTTGGAAAGTAAAAAAAGGAGAAGCGTATGCAAAAAATTGCAAGTTTTCAAATCAATCACGATAAATTGGAAAAGGGAATGTATATCTCTCGCATTGACGGCGACGTGATTACATACGATATTCGCATGAAAAAGCCCAACGGCGGTGATTATTTGGACATGAACGCGGCGCACACGCTCGAACATCTGCTTGCGACTTATCTTCGCAACAGCGAAATTTCTAAAAACGTCGTCTACGTTGGACCTATGGGTTGCCGCACGGGATTTTATATCTTGCTTAAAGATAGCGTTCCTTACGCAAAAGCGATTGAAAGCGTGAAAGCGGCAATGGCGTTTGCGCGCGATTATACGGGCGAAATCCCCGGGAGCAAAAAGGAAGAATGCGGCAACTATCTCGCGCACGATCTTTTGGGCGCGAAAAAAGAAGCAAATGCCATTTGCGATGCCCTGAAAAATTGGAAAGAAAAAGATTTGGAGTATGCATTATGAACGAAGTGTTAAAGGCGATTAAAGATCGCAAAAGCGTGAAAAAATTTAAGGACACGCCCGTGCCTAAAGAGTTGATTGAAAAGATCGTGGAAGCAGGGCTTTACGCGCCGTCGGGTTTGAACAAGCAAGCACCCATCGTGATCGCCGTCACCGACAAGGAAACGCGCGACGAGCTTTCTCGCTTGAACGCAGGGAGCGATCCCTTTTTCCGCGCTGATCCTTTCTATGGCGCACCTTGCGTGCTCGTGGTGCTCGCAGATAAAAGCGCTCACACCTATCTTTACGATGGCTCGCTCACCATGGGAAATATGCTCCTTGCTGCGCATTCGCTCGGGCTTGGCGCGTGTTGGATTCATAGAGCTAAGGAAACGTTTGAATCGCCCGAAGGGAAAGCTATTTTGGAAAAGCTTGGAATCAAAGGTGATTTTGAAGGCATTGGCAACTGCGTGATCGGTTATCCTGATATGGAACCTGCTTCAAAGCCCCGCAAGGAAAATCGCGTGTTCTATATCGAATAAAATTCGCCAAAAATTTTTCACTTTTTAAAGAATTGTTTAAAAAATTTACGTGCAAACTGTTGACATGGCTAAATGTTTGTGCTATAATTTATTTAGGATTTAATCCTAATAAGGAGAAAAAGTTATGAAAATTTATCAATGTGAAGCATGTAAAAAAACAATTATTTCTAAAGTGGAATTGAAATTAGATGGCTGGAAAGAGCTTGTGGCAGGTAGCACGGACGCGGCGCAAGAAAAGCACGTGCCTGTGGTGACGAAGAAATGCAAGCAAGTGAAAGTGGACGTTGGTAGCGTTGCGCATCCCATGACCGAAGAGCATTTGATTGAATGGGTGGCGATTGAAACGGAGCAAGGCTATCAAGTGAAATATTTAGCAGCAGGAAGCGCGCCCGTTTGTTCTTTCACGCTTGCCGATGGCGATAAGCTCGTTGGGGTGTATGCTTATTGTAATCTCCACGGCTTATGGAAAGTGTAAAACACGTATATGCGTCGCAATTCATCGTTGCACTCCGCTTTGTTTCGGTCACGTACGTTTATGTACGCTCCCGTCAACAAATGCTCGCGCGCCTTGACTTGCTCGCATCTCCGCGTTTTACTTCGGGTAAAGTTTTTTGTTTGAAAACCAAGCGTTGCACTCCGCTTTGTTTTTATCACGTACGTTTATGTACGCTCCCGTCAACAAATGCTCGCGCGCCTTGACTGGCTTGTATCTTCGCGTTAAAAAAAATATTATCATATAAAGGGTTAAAATTATGATTGAAAAGGAAGCTATGTATAAAATCACCTACGGCTTGTTCGTTTTAACGAGCACGGATGGGGAAAAGCAAAACGGTTGCATTGTGAACACGGTGTCGATGATCACCGATAACCCCAAACGCATCGTTGTGTTTGTCAACAAAGCCAATTACACCGAAGAGCTTTTGCGTAAAACGGGCGTGTTTAACGTGTCGGTTTTAACGGAAAAAACGCCGTTTGAAACGTTTAAACAGTTCGGGTTCTGTTCGGGACGCGACACGGATAAATTTGCAGGAAAGAACTATCCTACAACGGAAAACGGACTTTATTATCTTCCCGAATATGCAAACGCGGTGATGAGCGCGAAAGTGATCGATTTCTACGATTATGGCACGCACACCCTGTTTGTTGCCGAAGTGACGGAAGCGAAAACGCTTTCTGATGAAAAATCGGTGAGCTATGAATATTATCAAAGCAACATCAAACCCAAACCTGCCGCGCCCAAAGCGGAAGAAGACAAGGGCGGGAAGGAAAAATGGGTTTGTAAAATTTGCGGATATACCCACGAAGGCGAGCTTCCCGAAGATTTTATTTGTCCTTGGTGTAAGCACCCTGCTTCCGATTTTGAGAAAATAAACTAACCTTTGTCAAAATTCGACGAATAGCGTTTTTTTAAAAATCAAAATTGGAAAAATTTCCTTAAAAACCCCAAAAAACGGCTTAAAAAAGCTTGACACCCTTGCGTGAAATTGCTATAATTTTTAGGTAAATAAAAAATGCGATTGAGCAAAGGCGGGTGAAAAAGGAAATGTCCACGGTAAAAGTAGGAGAAAACGAAAACGTTGAAAGCGCATTGCGCCGCTTAAAGAGAAAGTGCTCTCGCGATGGTATCATCGGCGATCTTCGCAAGAAGGAATTTTATGAAAAACCTTCCGTTAGAAGAAAGAAGAAAGCGGAAGCAGCTCGTAAGAGAAGCAGAAATTAACGAAAGAAAAACTCACGGAGAACGTGAGTTTTTTTTCTTGCGAAAATTGACGAAAGGAGATAAAATATGTCATACGAAACGAGGACGAACGTTGAACGCACGTTAAGAGAAGAAGCACGGCGGGCAAAATCGCGCATAAAAAGCGGTTTTTGGCTCGAATGCAAGGAAGATTTAGGCGAACGTTTGGAAAAAGCAAGGCAGCAGGGCTTGAACGAAAGCAAAGCCGAGCGCTATTTTGCCGAGCAAGTTTCGGTTAAGATTGCAGGCAACAAGGAAGACGAATTTTATCTTAAAGTGAAACAAATGCTTTTATCCGAAGGGGAAGTGAGCGACGCGATTGGTCGGCTCACCGACGTGGAATATTATCAAAGCCTTTCCTATGAAGAAAAGCAACGCTACACGCTATCTTTAAGCGAAAAATATCTTCGCGCACTCGAACGTTTTCGCCGCGAATGCGAATTTGACGCGCTTGATAAAAACGCCTAAAAGTCGCTTGCAAAAATTTCCCTTTTGTGCTATAATAAAAGTGCTATGATAGAAACGAATGAAATACTTGAAAATTTAAACGATGAACAACTCGAGCCTGTTTTGCAAACGGAAGGCCCCGTGCTCGTTTTGGCAGGAGCAGGGAGCGGCAAAACGCGTGTTTTAACTTCGCGCATTGCGCACATTTTACAAGAAAAACGTGTGTCGAGCGAGTCTATCCTTGCCATCACATTCACCAACAAAGCCGCTAACGAAATGAAGGAGCGGCTTTTCCGCATTGCCGACATTTCTCGTGCTTGGGTTTGCACCATTCATAGTATGTGCGTGCGTATTTTGCGTATGTTTGCAAAGGAAGCGGGCATACAAGAAAACTTTTCTATTTATAGTGAAACGGAGCGCAACAACATCATTAAAAAATCCTTCCAAGAATGTGATTTTGACGATGAAAAATTGCTTAAATCGGTGAAATATCATATCGCCAACGCGAAGATGCTCGGCTTTTCGCCTGAGCGCTACGCTGAGGAATACGCAGGCGATCACGACATTGAACAGGTGACGAAAGTGTATGCACGCTATCAAAAGCATTTGCGCGAAAACAACGCGCTCGATTTCGACGATTTGTTAAACGAAACGCGCCGCTTGCTCAAAACCAACGAAGAAGCGCGCGAATATTTATCCGGGCGTTTTCGCTACATTCTCGTGGACGAGTTTCAGGACACGAACGAAGTGCAATATGAGATCATTAAAATGCTCGCCTCCGCGCATGGAAACCTGTTTGCCGTGGGCGACGACGATCAATCCATTTACGGTTGGCGCGGCGCAAAAATTGAAAATATACTCCATTTTGAAAAGGATTTTAAGGGCGCGAAAGTGTTTAAGCTGGAACGCAACTATCGCTCCACGAAAACGATATTAAACCTTGCCAACACCGTGATTAAAAATAACGGCCGGCGCAAGGATAAAACGCTTTGGACAAACAACGACGAAGGCGAGCCTGCCAAGGTTTACGAAGCGGAAGAAGAAAGCGGAGAAGCGCGCTTTATCGCGCACACCATCGTTGGGCTTGTGTCAAGGGGCTTCCGCTATTCTGATTTCGCCGTTTTAATGCGGCTCAACGCGCTCACGCGCTCACTCGAACAAGAATTTCTTGCCGACGGCATTCCCTTTAAGGTGTTCGGTGGTTTCAAGTTCTTTGAGCGCAAAGAAATCAAAGATATGCTTGCCTATTTGCGGCTTGTCAACAATCCTTTCGATAGCGAAGCGTTGACGCGAATTATCAACTTCCCCAAGCGCGGAATTGGTGCGAAAACGGTGGAAATTTTGCAAAATTATGCCTTTGAAAACGAGCTTTCCGTTTACGATGCCTTATTCGATTTGGATTTGCTCGGTTTTTCGGGCGCAACCAAGCAAAAGCTTGAAAATTTCCGCGAGCTTGTGAAAAGCTGGATTATGGAAAGCCAAAGCATGCCTGTAGACGAGCTCGTGAAAAAGATCGTGGTGGAAACGCAAATGCGCGAAGCTTACGCCGACGATTCGGATGAGAGCATCAACAAGCGCGCAAACATTGAAGAATTTATCAATTCCGTTGACGAATATTGCAGGCTTAACAAGGAGGCAACGCTTACCGATTATCTTAACCAAGTGACCTTATCTTCCGACACCGACGATATGGACGATGGAAACTACGTGTCTCTTGCCACCATTCACTCGGTAAAAGGGCTTGAATTTAAATGCGTGTTCGTGTGCGGTATGGAAGAAAACATTTTGCCCGTTTCCCGTGCCGTTGGCAACGAAGACGACATGGAAGAAGAACGGCGGCTTATGTACGTTGCCATCACGCGCGCTATGAAACGCATTTATCTCACTCGTTCCAAGAGTAGATATCTTTACGGAAAGCGCGAGCCGACGGTGCGCTCACGTTTTTTAAAAGAGCTTTCGTCTGTGCTCGATTTGCCTGAAGATAAGCGCTATGCCCCGCGTGGCTACGACGGTTTCGACGATCCTGAAAGCTACGGCAACGCAGCCTACGGTGGGGGCAGGTATAGTTCTAACAACAAATACGGCGGTTATGGTAGCGGCTATGGTGGCTATAACAGTTATGGCGGTGGCTATGGCTCGCGCTCTTCCGATCGGGAAAATTCAGCGATAAAACGTTCGGTGTGGAACGGCGGCTCGACCTATGGAAGTTCGTCCTACGGAAGCTCGTCTTACGGCTCTTCGTATAATAAGCCGTTGGGTCAAAAAGAGAGCGGCTTTGCTTACGGCGGTGTTGCGCGTGCGGCTACGCGCCCGAGCGTTGGCGGCAAGGATTTGAGTGCGTTTAGAACGGGGGTAAAAGTGAAACATCCCAAGTTTGGCATCGGCACGATCGTTGCGGTGAAAGGCATTGGCGCGAACATGATCGTTGACATCGCGTTTGCTGGCATTGGCATCAAGCAATTATCAGCTAACTTAGCGCCTTTGACGGTGCTTGGATAAAAAGGGGAAAAGAAATGAACGATAGAAAACGAGAGCTTGTAGACGTTCTCAACAAGTGGGCGTATGAATATTACGTTTTGGATAACCCCACTGTGTCGGATAAGGAATACGATGCGCTTTACGACGAGCTTAGAAAGCTGGAAGAAGAAAGCGGCGAAGTGTATACCGATAGCCCCACGCGTAGAGTGGGAGGCGAGCCCATCAAGGGGTTTGAAAAACATCAACATATCGCCCCGCTTTTTAGCTTAGATAAATCGGTGACGGTGGAAGAACTTTCGGCGTTTTTTAACCGTGTGGAAAAGGCGGCGGCAGGTGCAGGGTTAAAACCCGATTACACGGTGGAATATAAATTCGACGGTTTAACGGTGTGCTTAACCTACGACAAGGGCGAGTTTGTTCGCGCGACCACGCGCGGCAACGGCGTTGTCGGGGAAGACGTGACGGCGCAAGAGCTCACCATTCCGTCCTTTCCTTTAAAAATTTCCTATCAAGGTACGCTCGAAGTGCGCGGCGAAGCGGTCATTCGTTTGTCCGTGCTGGAAGAATATAACAACGCGGCAAGCGAGCCGCTTAAAAACGCGAGAAACGCCGTGGCGGGGGCGATTCGCAATCTCGATCCCAAAGTGACGAAACTTCGCCGCCCTGACATCTATTTCTACGACGTGAACTATACGTCGGGCGGGGAAGAATTTTCGCAGGTGGAAGCGCATGCATTTCTTGAAAAAGAAGGGTTTAAAGTGTTTCCCTATTTTAAAGTTTGTAAAACGGGCGAAGAAGTGGTGGAAGCGATTGCCGAGATTGAGCAAAAGCGCCGTGAAATCGACGTGTTGACGGATGGCGCGGTGATTAAGGTAAACGGCGAAGCGTTGCGCCTTGAAATGGGCTACACCGATAAATCCCCGCGTTGGGCAATGGCGTATAAATTTGAAGCGGAAGAAGTGACGACGATTGTAAAAGACGTGATTTGGCAGGTGGGCAGAACGGGAAAACTTACCCCCCTTGCCCTTTTAGAACCCGTAGAGCTTGGCGGCGCAACGGTGTCGCGCGCAACCTTGAACAACTTTGGGGATATAGCGAGAAAGGACGTAAAAATCGGCTCGCGCGTGCTCGTGCGCCGCTCTAACGAAGTAATCCCCGAAATTTTGGGCGCAACGGAGCATAGTGAAAATAGCCAAGAAATTGAGAAACCGAGCGTTTGCCCTGCGTGCGGGGCGGCGGTGGAAGAAGTGGGGGCACATTTGTTTTGCCCTAACCGCGATTGTAAGGAACGTTTGGTCGCAAAGCTCGATCACTATGCAAGCAAAAACGCTATGGATATCGAAGGCTTTTCGGAGAGCACAGCTCTTGTTTTAACGGAGAAAAAGGGCGTGAAAACCTTTTCCGATCTTTATAAGTTGACGGCGGAAGATCTTGCCGATTTGGAAGGATTTAAAACGAAAAAAATACAAAATTTGCTCAAGGCGATTGAAAAGAGCAAAACACCTACGCTTGATCGTTTTATCTTTGCGATTGGGATCGGTGGCGTAGGCAGGGTCGCAGCGAAAGACCTTGCAAGCCGCTTTGGGTCGCTCGAAAATTTGAAAAAGGCGACGGTGGAAGAACTGCTTGCCCTTGAAAACGTGGGCGAAATTACGGCGAAGCTTATCGTGGACTTTTTTAAGGACGAAAGAAACGAACAAGAGCTTGAAGCGCTTGAAAGGGTGGGCGTTGTTCCCGTTTGGTCAGAGGAGAAAAAAGAAGGCGTGTTTTCAGGTGAATTCGTGGTGCTCACGGGCACACTTTCGGGCTTTAAAAGAAGTGAAGCGCAAAAATTGATTGAAGAACGCGGCGGCGTTTGCCAAAGCTCGGTCACGGCAAAAACAACCCTGCTCCTTGCAGGCGAAGATGCGGGTAGCAAACGCGCGAAAGCGGAAAAGCTGGGCGTGAAGATCATAGACGAAGCGGAATTTAACCGTTTGTTGCAAGAAAACGCATAATTTTTATAAAAAAACTGCCCCATAGTAGTTGAAATTTATAAAATTTTTTGCTATAATAAGGGTGCATTATATAGAGTATACACGCGAGGTGACCGTATGTTAAGTATGACGGGCTATGGCAAAGGGGCTTACGATCAAAACGGCGTTCAGCTTACTTGTGAAATTAAGACGGTGAATAACCGATATTTAGACGTTTCCATCAAAGCGCCGAGAATTTTTTCGGCTTATGAAGAAGTGGTGCGCGGTTGGATTAAGGAAAAGCTCACCCGTGGTCACGCCGACGTGTTTATCTCCTTGAAAGATAAAAGGGAGAGCAAAACGAGCCTTGCAATCGATTTAGAGCTTGCGGCTTCCTATATCGCGGCGGCAAATCAGCTTAAAGAAAAATTTCCCGAGCTTGCAAACGATTTCACGCTCACTTCCGTGTTGCGCTATCCCGACGTGTTGAAAGCGGAAGATACGCAAACGCTCGACGACGAGCTCGTGGTGGCGCTGCAAACGGCGGTAAACGGTGCGCTGGAATCGCTCAATCAAATGCGGAAAATTGAGGGAGAAAAATTGCAAGCAGATATGCTTTCTCGCATGAAAGAAATTGAAAGTCTTGTAGGACAAGTGGAAAAGCGCGCGCCGCTCGTTGCGCAAGCTTATAAAACCAAGCTTACCGCCCGTGTGAAAGAATATTTAGACGGTGCTAACATCGACGAAAACCGTATTTTAACGGAAGTGGCGGTGTTCACGGATAAGAGCAACATCGACGAAGAACTTACAAGGCTTCATTCGCATATCGAACAATTTAGAGGCATTTGCAAGGAAGGCGTGGTGGGTCGAAAACTTGATTTCCTTGTGCAGGAATTTAACCGCGAAGCAAACACCACGTGCTCTAAGAGCAACGACGTGGAAATCACGAAATTGGGTCTTGCTTTGAAAAACGAGATAGAAAAAGTACGTGAGCAGGTGCAAAACGTTGAATAAAGATACGAAAGCAAAAGGAAAATTGTTGGTGGTTTCCGGGCCGTCGGGCGTTGGAAAGGGCACGATCGTGAAAACGCTCGTTTCGCGCAGAGCAGACGTGGTGGAATCCGTTTCTTGCACGACCCGCGCGCCAAGAGCTGGGGAAGTGCATGGAAGAGAATATTATTTCTTGA
This sequence comes from Candidatus Scatosoma sp., assembly GCA_045652965.1. Lineage (GTDB taxonomy): Bacteria > Bacillota > Clostridia > Christensenellales > Borkfalkiaceae > Scatosoma. The sequence goes on along the minus strand of JAZOLI010000035.1, from coordinate 21,720 downwards.
CCAAAGAAGATTTTTTGCGCCGCGTGCAGGAGAACGACTTTATAGAATACGACGAGCATTTTGGCAATTTTTACGGCACGCCGAAATCGTTTGTTAGAGAAATGCTGAAAGAAAAATCGGTGATTTTGGAAATCGACGTGGTGGGCGGACTCAATGCGAAAAAGGAATTTCCCGAATGTGTGCTCGTCATGATCGTACCTCCCTCGGTGGAAGAGCTCAAACGCCGTTTGATCTCGCGCAATTCAGAAACGGAAGAAGAGATAGAAAACAGGCTTTCACGGCTTGAATACGAGCTCTCGCAAAAGGATAAATATGATTTCGTGATCGTCAATGACGATTTGGAAACAGCAATCGCCGAACTTGAAAAAATAATAGATAATTAAACGGAAAAAGGAGAATATAAACATGATTAACGAACCTTCGGTAGACGAAATGATTCGCAAACTCGGCACGGAAGAAGAGCCGATCAGTCGCTATGCGCTTTGCACGATCGCGGCAAAACGCGCGCGTCAAATTATTGAAACGGAAAGAAATGCAGGCGTGGTTGATTCGACGGGCAAGGATAAAGAATTGCTCGTGGCGTGCAAAGATATTGCGGATGGTAAAGTTGTAATCGCGAAAGATTGATAAAAACGCCTCGATCGTTCGGGGCGTCTTTTCTTGCAGTGAAAAAATCAAAGGGAGCGAAGGGGAATGATAGCGGAAGTTATCGTGGATATTGCCGCGAGTGAAACGGATAGAATTTTCGATTATCTTTGCGATGAAAGCATCGTGGAAGGTAGCCGTGTTCGCGCGCCCTTTGGCGGTAAAATGGTGGCTGGGTTTGTAATGAAAATTAAACAAAGCTCCACCGTTCCCCAAGAAAAACTTAAAAAGGTGCTTCCAACCTCCGACGAACTTCCTGCGCTGAATAAAGAGTGTCTTGCGCTTGCGGAAAAACTTGCGACAAGATATCGCGTTCCCAAAGCGCTCACGCTTCGCCTGTTTTTGCCCACGGAAATGCGAACGGGCAAGGTGCGCGAGCTTACCAGAAATTATGCCGAGTTGATCGTGCCTTTGGAAGAAATAAAGCTTCCTGCCAACGCGAAAAATTTGCGCGGCGCGGTGGAATATTTGGCGAAGAACGGAAAAACGGAATGTGCGCGGCTGAGCGAAGCGTTTGCAGGTAGCGCTTCGGGCTTGGAGAAGAAAGGGTATATCCGCATCACGAAAGAGCAAATTTTGCGCGATCCTTATAAAGGGATGGAAACGGAAAACGTTTCAAAAACGCTTACGCCCGATCAAAGCCGCGCGGTGCAAACGATTAAGGACGATGCGCGCACGGTGCAACTTTTACACGGCGTCACGGGTAGCGGAAAAACGGAAATTTATTTGACCTTGATTGCCGAATGTTTGCGCCAAGGCAAGAGCTCGATTTTCCTTGTGCCTGAAATTTCCTTAACGCCGCAAATGCTTTCCCAGCTTCGAGCCAGATTTGGTAAAAACGCCGCGATTTTGCATAGCGGACTTTCAGCCGGCGAGCGTTTTGACGAATGGTGGCGGCTTCGCACGGGTGAGGCGAAAATTGCAATCGGCGCAAGAAGTGCGATCTTCGCTCCTGTTGAAAATTTGGGTGTGATTATCATCGACGAAGAGCATGATTCAAGCTACGCAAGTGAAACCGCGCCTAGATATAACACTTTTGACGTGGCGCTGCTTCGCGCTAAGAAAAATGGTTGCAAGCTTGTGCTGGGAAGCGCAACCCCTGCAACGGAAACTTATAAGCGCGCTAAAGACGGAGAGTTTTCTCTCATTCGCTTAAACAAGCGTATCAATCAAAAACCGCTTCCTGAAATCGTCATTTCGGACATGAGAAGAGAGGTTCGGCGTGGGAACAATTCCGCCTTTTCAGGTGCGCTCAAAGAAGAGATAGAAAAATGCCTTTCGGCAGGACAACAAGCCATTCTGTTTTTAAATCGCCGCGGCTATTCGCAAACGGTGATTTGCAAAGAATGTGGCTACGTGGCAAAATGCGAAGCTTGCGACGTGTCGCTTACGTATCATCGCGATGAAGATTGTTTAAAGTGCCACTATTGCGGAGCAAGATATAATATGCTTTCCGCTTGCCCCGATTGCGGCGGAAAAAAGCTTTCGTATGCGGGCACGGGCACGCAACGCATTGTGGAAGATTTGCAAAAATTATATCCTGCCGCGAAAATTTTGCGCATGGATAACGACACGACGAGCGGCAAGGAAGGGCATTATAAAATTTTAAAAGCGTTTGCGGAAAAGAAAGCGGATATTTTGGTGGGCACGCAAATGATCGCCAAGGGGCACGATTTCCCCGCCGTCACGCTCGTGGGGATTTTGGATGCGGATATGAGCCTACATTTTTCCGATTATCGTAGCCGTGAACGCACCTTTCAGCTCATCACGCAGGTGGCAGGCAGAAGTGGTAGGGCGGAAGAAAAAGGGAAGGTCGTTTTACAAACGTTCGATCCCGAAAACGAAGTGTTGCGCTATGCTACCTGCTACGACTTTGAAGGTTTTTACGAAAACGAAGTTTCCCTGCGCGCGGCAATGGCGTTTCCGCCTTTTTCCAAGATCGTGCGTGTGCTCGTGACAGGGGAAGACGATAAAAAAACGCTGGATGCGCTTCGCGATATATATTTTGGTTTGGAAGCGTTATACACGCAAAAGCCCGAAGCGTTTTTGTTCTTTAACAAAATGCGCGCGCCTATCAAGCGCATACAAAACAAATATCGTTATCAAGTGCTTATGCGGCTTTCGGATACTTCGGTTTTGCCCGAGATTTACGCCGCTTGCGCGGAAGCGAAAAACCGCGACGTTTTGGTGTCGGTGGAAGAAAACCCCACAAATTTAAGTTAGTTTATTTAGGAGAAAAATTATGGCGATTCGTAGCGTTGTGCAAGTCGGTGACGACGTCTTAAGACAAAAATGTTTCCCCGTGGAAGAATTTGATGAAAAGCTTTTTGCGCTTTTAGACGATATGAAAGACACGGTGAAAAAGGAACAAGGCGCTGGGCTTGCCGCACCGCAAGTGGGCGTGCTTCGGCGCGTTGTCGTGGTGGACGTGGAAGAAGGATATTTTGAATTTATCAATCCCGTAATCACGGCGCAAAAAGGCGAACAAACGGGCTGGGAAGGTTGCTTATCCGTGCGCGGTAAAAGCGGCGTGGTGTCAAGACCTATGAAGGTGAAACTTTCCTATCAAGATAGAACAGGCGAGAAGAAAACGTTGCAAGCAAAGGGATTTTTTGCTCGCGCCATTTGCCACGAGCTCGATCATCTCGACGGCGTTTTATATATCGATAGAGCAACGCATATCGAAAAGAATTAACGGAGAAAGAACATGAAAATCGTTTACGCAGGTACGCCTGAATTTGCCGTCGCGCCCTTGAAAGCCATTTTGGAAAATGGTTTTGAAGTGGTGGGGGTAATCACGCAAGCGGATAAACCGCAGGGTAGAAAGGGTGTTTTAACGCCTCCGCCCGTGAAACAATTTGCGCTTGAAAAGGGGCTTGCCGTGTTGCAACCGAATAAAATTCGCGATGAGCTTGACGCGGTAAAAGCGCTCGGCGGCGACCTTTTGATCACCTGCGCTTACGGGCAAATTTTAACGCAGGCGGTGCTCGATTGCTTTGAAAAGGGCGTGTGGAATATCCACGCTGGATTGTTGCCGCAATATCGCGGTGCTTCGCCGATACAAAGCTGTATTTTGGCAGGCGAAACGCAAACGGGCGTATCGATTATGAAAACGGAGCTTGGGCTTGATTGCGGCGATATTTTGCTCGTGGAAAAAACGGAAGTTGAACAAACGGAAACGTATGGCGAGCTTTCGGATAGGCTTTCGCTGATTGGCGCAAGCGCGATTGTGGAAGCGTTGAAACTTTTAAAATCGGGTGAATATACGCTCACGCCGCAAAGCACGGAAGGCGTGCAAACGGTGCGAAAAATTAACAAAGAACACGCTAAAATCGATTTCACAAAAACGGCGCAAGAGATTGTAAATTTGGTGCGTGCCATGAACCCTGCGCCCGTGGCGTTTGGGGAAGTCGACGGCAATAAAATCAACGTGTATACGGCGGAAAAAGCCGCTCCTTGTGAAGAAGAAGCGACGGCGGTTTGCGGCGAAATTTTAACGGATGCACCTAAGCGCGGCTTGCTTGTCAAATGTGGGGACGGAGTGGTGAAACTCACGAGCGTGCAAGCGGCGGGGGGCAAAAGGATGAGCGGCGGCGATTTCCTCAACGGTAGAAAGGTAAAGAAAGGTCAGGTGTTTACATGCTGAGCAATCCCGTCTACGATCCCTTTCAAATTTTAACGAAAATTTATCAAGGCGGCGCGCACGTAAAGCAGGCGATTGCCGATACGTATATTGAAGAACAGTATCGTTCGCGCACGGTGAAAATCGTTTACGGCGTGCTTGAAAACGATGGCTTTTTTGAATTTTGTATAAGACATTATGCGCCAAAAGCGCCTAAACCCGTCGTGCGGATTTTGCTTAAAATTTCCCTGTATATGCTCGTGTATATGGAGAAAAAACGGTATATGGTGACCGATTGCGCGGTGAGTTTGTGTAAAAAACTCGGCAAATCGGGCGTGAGTGGGTTTGTCAACGCGTTTCTTAGACGCTTTGACCTTGCGGAAGTGAAAAACGCGCTTCCTAAAGGAGAGAACGGCGAAGCGATTGCGCTTTCCTATCCCTTATACGCCTATCGCTCTCTTAAAAAGGAATATGGCGAAAGGGCGAAAAAAATTGCGGCGGCAAAGAGCGCAGGCGTTAGCGTAAGGTTTGTGAAAAATGCGGAAAACTATTTGCAAAAAACGCATATCCAAACGCCTTTTCAAAACAATTATATCTTTGAAAATTTTGTGCGCGACGACGGGTTTGATAACGGCGATTACACCTTTCAATCGGTGGGTAGCATCGCCATTTGCGACGTCGTTGCTCCGTGTGAAAGTTTGCTCGATGCTTGCGCTGCTCCGGGTGGGAAATCGGTGCTTCTTGCAGAGAAATGTAAAAGCGTGACGTCGTTTGAGCTTCACGAGCACCGCGTGTCTTTGATAGGGCAATATAAAGCGCGTATGGGCGTGGAAAACGTTAGCGAACTACAAAAGGATAGCTCCGTTTTTGACCCTGCGTACCAAGAAAAATTTGACGGCGTACTTTGTGACGTGCCCTGTTCGGGGTTTGGCACGGTGAGTGAAAATCCCGATATCAAAATGTTCAGAACGGAAGCGGATTTTTCGGCGCTTGAACGGGCACAAAAAGCCATTTTGGAAACGTGCTCTCGCTACGTGAAAAAGGGTGGCGCACTCTACTATTCGACCTGCTCTCTTTTTGAAAGAGAAAATGATAAAATTGTAGAATGGTTTTTAAAGGCGCACCCCGAATATGCGGTAGAGAAAATTGACAGTCCGCTTGTGCACGATAAGAAGAAATTCGGTTTGCAATTTTTGCCCGACACCGCTTATGGGGCAGGGTTTTACGTTTGCAAAATGATCAAAAACTAAACGCGTGTTTTAACGAAAAATGGGAGTGGAGTTTATCAAATGAAAAAGATTTTACAAGATTTATCGTTTGCGGAAACGGAAGCGCTCATTCTTTCGCTTGAAGAAAAGAAATTTAGAGCGAAACAGCTTTTTGAAGGCTTGACACAAGGCAAGGCGATTTCCGAAATCTCTTCTCTTTCCAAAGATTTTAAAGCCCGTTTAACGGAAATATACGAAGATAGACCCGTGCGGATCAAGGAAACGTTTTTCTCTTCTGACGGCACGGAAAAATATCTTTTCGAGCTTGCCGATGGCAACTTAATCGAAGGGGTTTTGATGAAATATAAATATGGCTACACACAATGCGTGTCTACGCAGGTGGGGTGTCGTATGGGTTGTAAATTTTGCGCTTCTACGCTCAACGGCTTGGTGCGAAATTTAACGGCAGGGGAAATTTTATCACAAATTCTCGTTGTCAACGCGCTCCATAAAAAGGATGCGATAGGGCAAGGTGGCGAAGCGAGAGCGGTGACCAACGTCGTGCTTATGGGTAGCGGCGAGCCGCTGGATAATTATGTGCAAACGCTTAAATTTTTAAAGAACGTGACGGCGGCGGAAGGGCTAAATATAAGCGCGAGAAACATCTCGCTTTCCACGTGTGGGATCGTGCCGAAAATGTATGAGCTGGCAAAGGAAAATTTGCCCATCAATCTCACCGTTTCCTTGCACGCAACCGACGATATCACGCGCGCACGGACGATGCCCGTGGCAAAGGCGTATAAGATCGACGACATTTTAAAAGCCTGCGATCACTATTTTGAAAAAACAGGCAGAAGATACTATTTTGAATATACCCTAATCGAAGGGGAAAATTGCGACGAAACGCATGCCGACGCGCTTGTCAAGCTTTTAAAGGGCAAACCTTGCCACGTCAATTTAATTCGGCTCAACGAAGTGAAAGAGCGCGATTTAAAGGCGCTTGGAGATAAGGCGGCATATCGGTTTTTAGGTAGGCTTGAAAAGGGTGGGCTTTCGGCAACCTTGCGCCGTCAAATCGGCGTAGATATCGGCGGCGCTTGCGGACAGCTTCGCGCAAGTTATTTAGAAAATAAGGAAGAAAACGTAAAGGAGAATAACGAATGAATAACGTAAAAATTGCACCTTCTATCTTATCGGCAAACTTTTCAAAAATGGGCGAAGAAGTGCTCGATCTTGAAAGAAACGGTGCGGACATCGTACATTGCGACGTCATGGACGGCGTGTTTGTGAACAACATCACGTTTGGAATCAAAATGGTGGAAGATCTTCGCAAGATCACCAAGCTTCCCTTGGATTGTCATTTGATGATCGTGCATCCTGAAAAATACGTGGAACGCTTTGCAAAAGCAGGTGCGGATATCATCACGGTGCATTATGAAGCATGTAGGGAAAACTTGGAAGAAGTGCTTAATTTGATTAAATCGACGGGTGTAAAATGCGGCGCGGTAATCAATCCCGATACGCCTGTGGAAAAGATTGCAAAAGTGATTCCGCTTTGCGACATGGTGCTCGTGATGAGCGTATTCCCTGGCTTTGGCGGACAAAAATTTATTCCCGAAGCGCTTGACAAATTGCGCCAAGTGAAAAAAATTATCGACGCGAGCGGCAAGCAAATTGATTTGGAAATTGATGGCGGCGTGACGGAAGAAAACGTGGAAGAAATTAAAGCGGCAGGCGCGAACGTGATCGTGGCAGGAAGTACGGTGTTTAAAGCCGAAGATAGGGCAAAGATCATTGCAACGCTTAAAAAATAAACCTTTTAACGGCAACGCTTTAAAAAGAAAAACAAACGACAAAACCCGACTTGTTTTAAAAACAAGTCGGGTTGGTTTTTTGATGTAAAAACAAATTAGTCTGCTTTTTTAAGCGTTTTGATACATCTCGCGCAAACGTAGCCGTTCTTTTCCGTGCCGTCTTCTACGTAGGAAATCTTTTGAACGTTCACCTTGAAAGTTCTTCTGGTTTTACGGTTGGAGTGGCTCACGTTGTTGCCCGTAGCTTGACCTTTTCCGCATACATTACATACTCTTGACATATTGACACCTCCGATTTTGGGATAATTTTGCCGTAGTTAGTGGTTAAAAACGGTGCCGCCTTTTCGTCGCGCAAAATGCGCCCGTAAAAACGAGCAATAATAATATAGCATTTTTGGCAGGAAAAATCAATCAATTTTAAGCCTAAAAAAACAAAAAATAAAAAAATTTCGTTTTTTTTGGAAAAGTACTTGCCAAATATGTATAAATAGTGTAAAATGGTAGGTGTAAAACGGAGAGAAAGTATGTCAGTTAATACAAACAACGCTTACGGTAAAATATCCATTTCCGACCTTTCGATTGCAAAGGTCGCTTCGCACACCGCTTTGGAATCCTACGGGATCGTGGAGATGGTGTCGCGCCGTTTTACCGATAACCTTGCCTCTCTTTTCAAAAAAGACGTGGGCGGAAAAGGTATCAAGGTGACGACGGCGGGGAACCGCATTTATATCGACGTGTACGTCGTTATTAAATATGGTGTGTCGATTATCGCCGTGGCGGAATCTTTAAAGGAAGCAATTAAATATAAGGTCGAAGGGTTTACGGGCATGATCGTAGATACGGTGAACGTAAACGTAATCGGCGTTAAACTCTGAATTTTTCAAAAAGCGCGCTCGATATATCGATGAGCGCTTTTTCTCGTGAGCGCTCATATGGCGCGGATTTTTACTAAATTTAAATGAAGGAGCATTTTTCTAATGCATAAAACGATAAATAGCACCGAGTTTCGTAAGATGATACTCGTCGGCGCAAAACAACTGGAACTTAACCGCGCGAAAGTAGACGCGCTTAACGTGTTCCCCGTACCCGATGGCGACACGGGCACGAACATGTCGCTCACCATGCAATCGGCGGTGCGTGAACTTACGGCTTGCCAATCGAGCGCGTTTTCCGAAGTTTGCAACAGCGTTTCCCGTGGTGCACTCAAGGGCGCAAGAGGGAATTCGGGGGTTATTCTCTCCCAAATTTTGAAAGGTATTTGTTCGGTTTTGGGTAAATGCGAAAAGGAAGTGGACGTAAAAACGTTTGCAAAAGCGCTTGAACAAGGCACGAAAGTGGCGTATAGCGCAGTTTCTGTTCCCAAAGAAGGTACGATTTTAACGGTTATCCGCATGATGAGCGAAATTGCTCCGAAAGTGGCGGGTAAGAAGAAGAATTTTGAAGAATTTTTCAAAGACGTAATCGATGAAGGCGAGCGCGCGCTTGCGTTGACGCCTGAGTTGTTGCCCGTGCTTAAAAAGGCAGGCGTTGTCGATTCGGGCGGCGTAGGGCTTATGGCCATCATCAAGGGCTTTGCGTGCGAGCTTACGGGCGAAGAAATCGTGGACACTTCCGCGGAAATGGAAACGACGGAAGACGAATCGCTTTTTGGGGATAATTCCAGCGTCGTGAACATGGATTTGGGCGATATCCAATTTGCTTATTGCACTGAATTCTTTATTATCAACATGAAAAAGAGCACCACGCTTTCCGCGATCGATCGTTTGCGTGAAAGATTGATGGCGATTGGCGATAGCGTCATTTGTATTGGCGATTTAGAGCTTGTGAAAGTGCACGTGCACACCAACCAACCGGGCAAAGCGCTCACTTACGCTTTGGAGCTTGGCGAGCTGGATAGACCGAAAATTGAAAACATGCTCGAACAAAACCGCCAAATGAAAGCGAAAATGGAAGCGGAAAAGAAAGAAATGGGCATGCTCGCAATTTGTACGGGTGCAGGGCTTTCCGATATCTTCCGCGATTTGACGGTGGATCGCATCATCGAAGGTGGGCAAACGATGAACCCGAGCGCGAGCGACATCGCAACGGCGGCGCAAAAGATTAACGCGGAGCACATTTTCGTGTTCCCGAACAATAAAAACATCATTTTGGCGGCGGAACAAGCAAAGGCACTTGTGGAAAACAAGACGATCCACGTGATCCCCACTAAGAACGTACCCCAAGGCTTTGCGGCGGCGCTTGAATTTGATCCCGAAGCGAGTGCGGAAGAAAACAAAACGAACATGATCCACGCCCTTGATAACGTGAAAGCGGGTCAAGTGACGTATGCGGTTCGCAACACTTCCTTAAACGGCTTCTCCATCAAGGAAGGGGATATCATCGGTTTGGATGATAAAAAGATTTTGGCAAAATCGCAATCGGTGGAAGAAACGGTGTTGAAACTGGTGGGTAGAATGAAAGAAGATTTCCACCAAATGATCACCCTTTATTATGGTGAAGATGTGAAAGAAGACGAAGCGGAAGCGCTTTGCGCAACGATCGCGGAGAAATATCCCGATTGCGACGTCGATTTCCATAACGGTGGTCAATCGGTTTACTATTATATCCTTTCTTTGGAATAAATGTATAAATATGCAAAAGCAAAAGGCGACGGGGTGGGTTTCCGTCGCCTTTTTGAATAAAAAGATGAATTAGGTGCGCTATGAAACTTCCTTCTTTAAAAAACGTTGGAGAAAAACGGGAAAAAGAATTTAACAAATTAGGGATTTTTCAAGCGGAAGATCTCATCAAGCTTTTTCCGCGCGCCTATTTGGATTTGACGGAGCGAAGCTCGATAAAACAGGCGTATCATAATGACGTGATGCTCGTTGCTTGCGAAGTGACGCGGCTTGCGCCCGTCAATTTTTCTTCGCATAAAAAGATGGTGCGCGCCTTTTGTTCACAAGGCGGTTTTCCCTTTACCGCGGTGTGGTTTAACCAGCCTTACGTTGCGCAAAAGCTCAAAGCAGGCGAATATCTTTTCTACGGCAGGGTGCAAAACAAATTCGGACAAATTTCCATGGTCAACCCCACCTTTGAGCCACTCGATAAAAATTATCGTTTAAAAGGCATTTTGCCCGTGTATCCGCTCAAAGGCAAGCTCACGCAAAAAATCGTTCGCGATGCGATAAAGGAAGCACTTACCAAGGTGGATATCGATAGCGTTATCCCTTGGCAAATTATACAAAAATACAATCTTCCACTCCTTGCAAAATGCTATTTTGACGTGCATAACCCCAAGGACGATGAATCGAAAGCGCTCGCATCCGAGCGGATTGCGCTCGAAGAATATTTCGTGCTCATTTCCGCGTTCAAAATTATAAAGGGCGGCAAGGAAGAAGCACGGCTTAGAAAGTATAGCGCGACGGCAGCGCAGGTGAAAGAATTTGCTACGCGCTTTGGCTTTGAATTTACCGATGGGCAAAAACAGGCGGTGAACGACATTTACACCAACTTGAACGCTCCCACGAAGATGAACAGGCTTTTGCAAGGCGACGTGGGTAGCGGTAAAACGGCGGTTGCGCTTTGCGGCATTTTTATGGCGGTGAAAAGCGGATATGCGGCGGCGTATCTTTCGCCTACGGAAGTGCTTGCCGCGCAAAATTATGCTTTGCTTAAAAAATATTTCCCCGAATATAGAGTGGGGTATCTTGCAGGCGGTTTAACCGCGAAAGAAAAGCGGGAAATGAAAGAAAAATTAAAGCGTGGGGAGATCGATATCATTTGCGGTACGCACGCTATTTTCCAAGGGGACGTAGAGATCCCTTCGCTTGCGTTTATCGTGTGCGACGAACAACACCGTTTCGGCGTGGCGCAAAGAAACGCGCTTGCGGAAAAGGGGGAAGGGGTGGATATGCTCGTGATGAGTGCAACGCCTATCCCGCGCACCCTTTCGCTTATCTTCTACGGCGATTTGGACGTGACGACGATTACGGATAAACCCAAGGCACGGCAGGAAATTTCCACGTCGATCGTGCCTGCGTTTAAATATGACGACATGCTTTCCTACGTGGAAAAGGAAACACGAGCGGGCAAACAGGCTTATTTTGTATGTGCGAAAATTGACGATGATGAAGAAGGCTCGATCATAAGTGTGACGGAGCTTTACGAAGAGCTTAAAGGCAGGCTTCCCACCGTTCGATTTGCTCTTTTACACGGGCGCATGAAAGATAAGGAAAAGGCGGAAATTATGTCGGCTTTTAAAAACCGAGAATATGATTGCCTTGTTTCTACAACGGTTATCGAAGTAGGGGTAGACGTTCCCAACGCCACGATTATGATCATTTTAAACGCCGAGCGGTTTGGGCTTTCTCAGCTTCATCAGCTTCGCGGAAGAGTGGGGCGTGGCGCGGAAAAGAGCTATTGTTTCCTTTTGATGGGCTCGGAAGGGGAAACGGCGCGCGAACGGCTTTTAACGCTCAAAAACGAATCGGACGGTTTCAAAATTGCCGAAAAGGATTTGGAAATGCGTGGCAGTGGCGACTTTTTCGGCACGCGTCAATCGGGTAAAATGTTCGGCGATATCAAAAATTTGCGCTATCCCACGCAAGTGGTGTTTGCGGCGAAAAAGCTTTCCGACGAAGCGTTTGAAGGTCGGTTTGATACGCAAGAGCTTCGCGTTGCCGCTCTCAAAAAATATGACAGTTTAAAAGACGTTGTGCTAAATTGATAAAAATTTGTTAAAAACTGTAAAAAAATTTTTCCGTAGCTATTGACGAGCGGAGGAATTTATTGTATAATAAAAACAAGAAAGCGTATGGAGGTGCGTTATGTCTGAGAAAAAACAAACGGTAAACGTTGGCGACGTGAAGTTGAATGAGAACGGATTTGTTTCCGTTATCGCACAGGATTATGAAAGCGGGGAAGTGCTTTTGCTTTCCAAGATGAATGCGGAAGCGCTTGAAAAAACGTTTGAACCGGGCTACGCACATTATTATTGCGATAAGAAAAAAGAAGCGCTTAAATATGGCGCAACGCTTGGCAACACGCAAAAGCTCAAAGCGGCGTTCGTAGATGAAAACGGCACGCTACTTATCAAGGTGCGCCAAACGGGAAAGGCTGCTCCCGAAGTGGGTTCGTTTAGCCGTTTCTCTAAACAAATCAAAGGCGAATATAAAGACATCGGCGGCGAAATGTTCGGGCGGTTGCAACGCATTGTGGAAGAATATAAAAACAACCCCGAAGACGGCGCGTATACGAGTTTCTTGTTTGCAAAAGGCGTGGATCGCATCGCGAAGAAAATGGGGGAAGAAGCGGTTGAGCTTGTGATTGCTTCAAAGAACGCTGAAAAGGAAGGGGTCGTAAACGAAGCGGCAGATCTTCTCTATCACACCATGGTGCTTTTGAGCGCGCGCGGCGTGAAAATCTCCGAAGTTTGCAAAGAGCTTTGCAAACGCAATAGATAAAATTACATAAATTCAAGAAAAACAACAACTCTACTGAGAGTGGAATGATAAATCCACTTTCGGTAGAGTTTTTTTTATGCCAAGTAGAGTGAAAAAAGGGTTAAAAAATTTGCGTTTTGGCAAAAAATAAGTTAAATTAGAAACAATGAAACTTTTCCCAAAATCATCCAAAAATTTCTTAGAAATGACAAAATTTTTTGCCATACGTGTGTTATGATGTTCTATGCCTAATTTTGCAAGGCGAAAACGGACAAGGAGCGCAGGAGAAGATGGCAAGAAGTATCGTGATAACGAGCGGCAAAGGCGGCGTGGGGAAAACCACGGTTGCGGCGTGTTTATCTGCTCAGCTCGCAAAAAAGGGACAACGGGTGATTTTGTGCGACGCCGATTTTGGTTTGAACAACGTCGACGTGGTGACGGGCGTTGAAAATCTCGTGACCTACGACGTCGTGGACGTGATCGAAGGCAGATGCCGAGCCAAACAAGCCCTCGTTCGTCACCCCGATTTTGGGAATTTATACATTTTGACGAGTAGCCATTCCGCGCCCGAACGATACGTATCGCCACAATCGTTAAAGCTTGTGCTTGACGGGTTATCCCCGCAATTTGATTTCGTGATTATCGATTGCCCAGCAGGGATCGACGAGGGTTTTCACCGCGCGGTGGCGGCGGCGGATGAAGCGATCGTGGTGACCACGCCGCACGTTTCTTCCCTGCGCGATGCCGATAAAGTGATCACCTTACTCAAAAGCTATCATTTGAGCAACGTTTCGCTTGTGGTAAATAAAATGCGTGGAGATCTTCTCTTTGTGGGAGAGAGCCTAACGCCAGCGGAAATTGAAAGGCTTTTAAAAACGCCAATTTTGGGCATACTCCCTGAAGAATACACTATCTACGGCGGTGAATTTAGCGATCTACACCCTGCGTTCAAAACGCTTGCCGTCAATCTTTTAACAGGCAAAAACAAGCTGTTTGACGTGACGAGAAAATATGCGGGCGCGCTTGGCGCGTTGCGGCGTATGCTCAAACGCAATTTGTAAAAAGGGGGTGTAAAGATGCGGAAAACGATAAGCGAATTTGCGCGTGTAAACAACGTGATTCAGGCGGATAAAGCGGTGATGAGCGAAGCTTGCAAGGCGCTCGTTTTACAAGATTTTGCAGAAAAATTTAATGAATATTTTGATTTGATCGGTTTACCGAAAATGGAAGTTTCCTGTAAAAACGGTTTGTATAGCGTGGGGGTTTCCTTTGAAGCGGAACGAATAAAAAAATTCAACGTGTTAAAATAAAAAACTCCAAGGAGAAAAAACATATGAAAAAGAGAAAATTTGACATCATCACCGATTCGGGTTGTGATATGCCTGAAAGTTATTTAAAAGAGCACGACGTGGCTTGCGTCAAGCTTGGCTTTACCATGAATAACGTCAATTATGCAGGGGATTGCGGGGAAAAAATTTCCGAGCAGGAATTTTATCAAAAGCTTCGCGAAGGGGCTATGCCCACCACCTATCAAGCGACGAGTGAAATGGCAAAGGGATATATAAGAGAAAGCTTGCAAAAAGGGCGCGACGCGCTCGTGCTTACCTTCTCTTCGGGGCTTTCGGGCACGTCGGGAAGCTTCGTTGTGGCGGCTCGTGAACTCAAAGAAGAATATCCCGATCGTAAAATTTTCGTCGTGGATTCCCTTTGCGCTTCCATGGGGCAAGGCTTGCTCGTTGATTATGCGATAAAAAAAGCGGATAGCGGCGCTTCGATAGAAGAAACAGCGGAATATTTAGAAGGGTTGAAACCGCATATTTGCCATCACTTCACGGTGGATAACTTGTTCCACTTAAAGCGTGGCGGCAGGGTTTCGGGGGCAACGGCGATTGTGGGTTCGATACTTAAAATTAAGCCGATTATGCACGTGGACGATAACGGAAAGCTCGTGGCGATCGATAAAGTAATCGGTAGAAAAAAATCCTTGCACGCGCTCGCGGAAAGGGTGTTCGAGCTTGTCGATATGCAAGAAAACGACCCCATATTCATTAGCCACGGCGATTGCATAGACGACGTGGATTACGTGATAGGCTTGCTTCGTCAGCGGTTTCCTAAGACGGAAATTATGGTAAATTACGTGGGCGCGGTGATCGGCACGCACTCGGGCTGTGGAACGCTTGCCATCTTCCACAAAGGCAAAAAAAGATAAAGGAAAATCCCGCTTGATGTGTTCAAGCGGGATTGATTTCTTTCACGGTGAGCGTTTCTCCATTTACGGTGAAACGTATCTCAAAATTGGAAAAGTGCATACCATATACGCGTTCAGGTTCCTTTTTATAGGCAGGGCGGGGGTCTTCGGAAAGACATTCCAAAAGCCCTGCCCGTTTTTCTTCGGGGATTTGGGAGAGCAAACTTTCGCTGCATTCGACCTGCAAGCGGTGGTGTTCGCCTTGCTCCGAATATCCCCCCGTTGCGTTTTCAATGCAATCGGCAAGGGGGAGATAGGGTTTTACGTCGAACACAGGCGTGCCGTCGAGAAGATCTGCTCCGCTCACCACAAGCTCGATGCCTGCTTCCCCTTTTTCTACGCCTAAAAGCTTCACGCACGAGAGCCCGATATGATTGGGGCGAAAGGGGGAGCGGCTTGCAAACACCCCCACGCGCTTGTTTCCGCCAAGCCGCGGTGGACGCACGGTGGGCGACCAACCTTCCGTTCGCGTTAGCGAGAAATCGAACAAAAGCCAAAGGTGGGAAAATCCTTCAATTTCCCGAAAGGCTTCTTCGCTTGCATAGGGCGGATAAAACACTACGCGCGCCGTGAGCGACGGTGCTCTACCGCTTTGCCTAGGTATGCCAAATTTTTCTCCAAAATCCGAACGGATATATCCGATCGGCTGAATGATCGTTTCCATAATTTCATTATAACGCAACGAAAAAACTTTGTCAAGTGTATATATGCAACAAAAATATACAAAAACACGACTTTATGCAAAATTTTATACATTTATACAATATATTCAAAAAATATTCAAATAATTTATTATATAAGGGCAAAAAAACGATTGACAGGTGTGCGATATGGGTGTATAATAAGTGCATAAATGTAAGGAGAACGAAATTTATGGAAAAGAAAGATATTAAAAAGGTAGTGCTTGCGTATTCGGGTGGTCTTGACACGTCGATCATTATCCCTTGGCTTAAAGAGAATTATAACAACTGCGAAGTGATCGCGGTGAGCGGAAACGTGGGACAAGCGGACGAGCTTGAAGGCTTGGAAGAAAAGGCGCTCAAAACGGGTGCTTCCAAACTTTACGTGGAAGATTTAACCGACGAATTCGTTGATGATTACGTTGTGCCTACCATGATGGCAGGTGCGAAATATGAAGAATATTTGCTCGGCACGTCGTTTGCGCGCCCTGTAATTGGAAAGAGAATTGTGGAAATCGCGAAAAAGGAAGGGGCGGATGCCATTTGCCACGGTTGCACGGGTAAAGGCAACGATCAAGTGCGTTTCGAGCTTACGATCAAGGCGTTTGCGCCCGACATGACGATTATCGCGCCTTGGAGAGAATGGTCGATCAAATCGCGCGAAGAAGAAATTGATTATGCAGAAGCACACAACGTGCCTTTGAAGATCAATCGTGAAACCAACTATTCTAAGGATAAAAACCTTTGGCATTTGAGCCACGAAGGTTTGGATTTGGAAGATGCAGGCAACGAACCGCAATATGAAAAGGAAGGGTTCTTGGAAATGGGCGTTTCGCCTTTGCAAGCTCCCGATAAGCCTACCTACATAACCATCGATTTTGAAAAGGGTCGTCCCGTTGCGTTTAACGATAAAAAGATGAGCGCAAAAGAAATTATCCTTGCCCTCAACAAAGTGGGAGGCGAGAACGGCATCGGTCTTTTGGATATCGTGGAAAACCGTTTGGTTGGCATGAAGTGTCGCGGTGTATACGAAACCCCCGGTGGTGAAATTTTATACTATGCACATAACTATTTAGAAACCCTTTGCTTGGATAAATACGTAGCGCATAAAAAACAAGAACTTGCCGTATGTTTTGCCGATCTCGTTTACAACGGACAATGGTTTACCCCCCTTCGCGAAGCGCTTTCCGCGTTCGTGGAAAAAACGCAAGAAAACGTGACGGGTAAAGTACGTTTGAAACTTTATAAAGGCAACATCATCAAAGCAGGTGCTTGGAGCGATTATTCGCTTTATTCGGAAGAAATCGCAACGTTTGGCGAAGATCACGTGTATAACCAAGCCGATGCAACGGGCTTTATCAATTTGTTTGGGCTGCCCATTAAAGTGCAAGCGGAAGTAAATCAAAAAAACAATAAATAACAAGAAAGAAAACAAGGAGCTTTTGCCTGTCGCTTTATGCGGCAGGCAAAAGGTGTTTAAAAAGTATGGAAAAAATGTGGGCGGGACGCTTTCAAAAAACGCTTGATCAAACGGCGGACGATTTCAATTCGTCCATTCGTTTCGATTGCAGAATGTACGCGCAGGATATCAAAGGTTCGATGGCGCACGCGGCAATGCTTGCAAAGCAAGGCATCTTATCGCAAGCGGAAACAGATAAAATTATCGATGGCTTGGAAAGCATTTTAAAGGATATCGAAAGCGGCGTTTTAGCGTTTGATATGCAAGCGGAAGATATACATATGTTTATCGAAGCGGAGCTGACAAAGCGCATTGGCGATGCGGGAAAACGTTTACACACGGCGCGTAGCCGCAACGATCAAGTGGCGGTGGACATTCGCTTATATCTTCGCGACGAAGTAGAAGAGATTGTTGCGCTTATCAAAGAAGCAATCGTGGCAATTGTTGGTCAAGCGGAGAAAAACGCGGAAACGATCGCGCCCGGCTACACCCATTTGCAACGCGCGCAGCCCATTTCTTTTGGGCATCACTTGCTTGCATACGCCATGATGTTGCTTCGCGATATTTCTCGTTTGCAAGATGCGGCAAAGCGAATGAATTTTTCTCCGCTCGGCTCGTGTGCGCTCGCGGGCACGACGTATGCCACCGATCGCGCGTTCACGGCAGAAAAGCTCGGCTTTAACGGCGTGATGCAAAACAGCATCGACGGGGTTTCGGATAGAGATTTTTGCGTGGAACTTTTGAGCGCGTCCGCTCTTTTAATGACGCATTTATCCCGTCTTAGTGAAGAGATCGTGCTTTGGTCGAGCTGGGAATTTAAGTTTATTGAGCTTGACGATTCTTTCACGACGGGCTCGTCGATTATGCCGCAAAAGAAAAACCCCGACATGGCGGAGCTTATTCGCGGCAAAACGGGTAGAGTATACGGCGATTTGATGGCGATGCTCACCACGCTCAAAGGCTTGCCCCTTGCCTATAACAAGGACATGCAAGAAGACAAGGAAGCAATTTTCGATGCAATCGACACGGTAAAAATGTGCTTGAAAGTGCTTGCACCGATGGTGGAAACGATGAGTGTTTTAAAGGAAAACACCTACCTTGCGGCGCAAAAGGGCTTTATCAACGCCACCGACCTTGCCGATTATTTAACCAAAAAAGGCATGCCGTTTAGAGCGGCGTATAAAACGGTGGGGCAAATTGTGGCAGAGTGCATTGAAAAGGGGCTCGTGCTTGACAATTTCCCTATCGCTGAATATAAAAAACATAGCGATTTGTTTGAAAAGGATCTCTATGGCGAAATTTCTTTGGAAACGTGCGTGAACAAACGCAATTCGTTTGGCGGTGCTTCGGCAAAATCGGTGCTAGCGCAGGTGGAATGGGTGAAAAAGGAACTTGAAAAATGAAAAAGAAAGTATTTATAGATGGTAGCGTAGGCACGACGGGGCTTCGGATCTACGAACGCCTTTCCGCTCGCGACGATTTGGAGCTTCTCTCCCTTTCGGAAGAAAAGAGAAAAGACCCTGCGGCAAGAAAACAAATGCTGAATAGTGCAGACGTGGCGTTTTTATGCTTGCCCGACGACGCGGCAAGAGAAGCGGTGGCGATGGTGGAAAACCCTGACGTTACGATCATTGACGCGTCCACCGCGCATAGAACGCTTACAGGTTGGGCTTACGGCTTCCCCGAGCTTTCCAAGGCGGCGGAAGAAAAGATTTTATCTTCTAAACGTATCGCAGTGCCGGGGTGTCACGCAAGCGGATTTATCGCCCTTGTCTATCCCTTGGTGGAAGCGGGGCTTTTGGATAAAAACGCGCTGATAACCTGCCATTCGATCACCGGTTATTCGGGCGGCGGCAAGAAAATGATCGCCGAGTATGAAGCGGAAGATAGAAGCGTTTTGCTTGGTGCGCCTAGACAATACGCGCTTTCACAAGAGCATAAGCATTTAAAGGAAATGAAAGCCGTATGCGGCTTGGAAAATGCGCCTGCATTTAGCCCGATTGTGGCTGATTTTTATAGCGGTATGGCGGTGAGCGTGCCGTTGTTTGCTAGCCAAGTGAAAGGGAGCGTGGCGGAGCTTAAAAAGCTTTACGCGGAAAAATATCACAGCGAGATCGTGAAATACGTAGACAGTGCCGACGAAAACGGATTTTTATCGGGCGCGGCGCTTTCTGGAAAGGATAGCATGCGTATCACGGTGGCAGGAAACGACGAGAGAATTTTGCTTTTAGCCGTTTACGACAACCTTGGCAAGGGCGCTAGCGGCGCGGCGGTGGAATGCATGAACTTGGCAATCGGCGCGGATAGAACAAAAGGTTTGATTTTATAAAGGAAGAAAAGGACGAAAGGATATGTTAAAAGAAATACAAGGCGGCGTTTGCGCCGCGAAAGGCTTCACGGCAAACGGCATACATTGCGGAATCCGTAAAAATAAAACCAAGCGCGATTTGGCGCTCATTTATAGCGAAGTGGTTGCAAACGCGGCGTCGGTATACACGAAAAATCTCGTGAAAGGCGCGCCGCTTACCGTTACGAAAAACAACATCGCAAACGGCAAGGCGCAAGCGATCATTTGCAATAGCGGCAACGCAAACACGTGCAACGCGAACGGCATTGAAATTGCGGAAGAAACGTGCAAATTGCTCGGCAAAGAGCTTGGCATTGCTCCCACCGACGTTATAGTGGCTTCTACGGGCGTAATCGGGCAACCCTTAGACATCACGCCCATTGCAAACGGCATTGCTCCGCTCGTTTCAGGCTTGGGCTTACGTAGCGATTTGGCTTGCGAAGGGATTATGACCACGGATACGAAGCCTAAGGAAATCGCTTTTGAATTTATCGTAGGCGGAAAAATTTGCCGCATCGGCGGTATCGCAAAGGGTAGCGGTATGATTCACCCGAACATGGCAACCATGCTCGTGTTTGTGACGACCGATTGCAGCATTTCTTCTCAAATGTTGCAAAAGGCGTTATCTTTGGACGTGGAAGATTCGTTTAACATGGTAAGCGTGGACGGCGACACGTCGACCAACGACATGGTGAGCGTGCTTGCAAACGGTCTTGCAGGGAACGAAGAGATCACGGAAGGAAACGCCGATTTTAAGGCTTTCCAACAAGCGCTTTCCGCGGTGACTACCTATCTTTGCCGCATGATCGCAGGCGACGGCGAAGGCGCAACGAAACTTTTGGAATGCAAGGTTTGCGGCGCAAAGGACACGAAAACGGCGAAAATCGTTGCAAAATCGGTGATATGCTCTTCCCTTTTCAAAGCGGCAATGTTTGGCGCGGATGCGAATTGGGGCAGAGTGCTTTGCGCGATTGGGTATAGCGGCGCGGACGTAGACGTGAATAAAGTGGGCGTGGCGTTCCGTTCAAGCAAAGGTACGATCGTTGTTTGTGAAAAGGGTGCAGGCGTTCCGTTCTCCGAAGAAAAGGCGAAAGAAATTTTGCTTGAAAGCGAGATCGAAGTTCTTATCACGTTAGATGAAGGCAGCGGCACAGCCACCGCTTGGGGTTGCGATTTGACCTACGATTACGTAAAAATTAATGGTGATTATCGCACTTAAACGAAGAATATGCCTAGCATCTTGCTTCGTTTTATTCGGGTAAACAAGCCAAGCGAATATCGAGCAGTCGCAGGACGGCGATTTAACAATTTGAAACGATTAGGAGATAAAAAATATGCAATTAACGAGAGAACAAAGAGCGGAAATTTTAATCCAAGCTTTGCCTTACATTCAAAACTATAACGATAAGATCATCGTTGTGAAATATGGCGGCAACGCGATGATCAACGACGAGCTGAAAGAAGCGGTGATGGGCGATATCGTGCTCTTATCGCTGATCGGCGTAAAAGTGGTGCTCGTGCACGGTGGCGGTCCTGAAATTACCGATATGCTCACGAAAATCGGCAAAAAATCGGAGTTTATAAATGGACTTCGCGTGACCGATGGAGAAACGATGGATATCGTGCAAATGGTGCTTGCGGGCAAAGTGAATAAAAATCTCGTCAATCTTATGCAAAACAAAGGGGGCAAGGCAATCGGGCTTTGCGGTATGGGCGGGCACATGATTAAAGCAAAACCCGTCGATAAGCGATTGGGCTTTGCGGGCGAAATCACCGAAGTCAATGTTTCGCCCGTTTTAGACGTTTTGGAAAAGGGGTATATCCCTGTTGTTTCCACCGTTGGTTGCGATGAAAACGGCAACGCCTACAACATCAACGCGGACACGGTGGCGGCGCGCCTTGCAGGTGAGCTGAAAGCGGAAAGTTTGATTTCCATGACGGATATCGTGGGGCTTCTTCGCGATAAGGACGATCCAACGACGCTTATTCCCAAGGTGTACGCATCCGACGCGCCCAAGCTTATGCGCGATGGCATCATCAGTGGCGGCATGATCCCGAAAGTCAATTGTTGTATCGAAGCAATCCGTCGCGGCGTGAAAAAGGTGTTCATCATCGACGGACGTATTCCCCACTCCATTTTAATCGAAACGCTCACTGATGAAGGTATCGGCACGATGTTCGTTTCGGGCGACGGTATTTAAGGAGCAATATGGATATCAAGCAGATAGATAAACAATACGTAGCAAACACCTACGCCCGATTTGATTTGTGTCT
>JAZOLI010000034.1:0-9775 GCA_045652965.1 Candidatus Scatosoma sp. | reverse complement strand
GGTAATTATGTCGGCGAATATTGAAGCAAAAAAACAAATCGTAGAAGAAATCAAAGGTAAAATTCAAAACAGTAAATCGATCGTGCTTGCGGATTATAACAAGCTTACGGTTTTGGAAGTTACGGCACTTAGAAACAAATTCAAAGAAGTAAACTGCGAATACAAGGTGTATAAGAACACGCTCGTGAGAAAGGCGTTCAACGAACTCGGCATCACCGATTTTGATGGCGATCTTAACGGCACGACGGCAACGGTGTTCTGTGCGGACGAAACGAGCGGTGCGGCTGTGTTTGCAAAAGAAACGAAAGCAAACCCTGCGCTTGTAGAAAAAATCGTTCCCAAATGCGCTTACGTTGAGCAAAAATATTTG
Organism: Candidatus Scatosoma sp.; assembly: GCA_045652965.1. Classification (GTDB taxonomy): domain Bacteria; phylum Bacillota; class Clostridia; order Christensenellales; family Borkfalkiaceae; genus Scatosoma. The sequence goes on along the minus strand of JAZOLI010000034.1, from coordinate 9,405 downwards.
GATAAAGACGGCGTGAAAGCGCTTGCAGCGATCCCTTCCAAGGAAACGCTCATCGCGAAAATGCTCGGCTGTTTCCAATCTTCGCTTTCCAAATTTGTTGGCGTTTTGGACGCTATTGCAAAAGCAAAAGAAAGCAACTAATCTAATTTATTAAAAAATCATTAAATTCAAAAAAATCGGAGGATTAAAATTATTATGGACGTACAAAAACTCATTGAAGAAGTAAAAGCTATGACCGTTCTTGAATTGAACGAACTTGTAAAAGCATTAGAAGCAGAATTTGGCGTAAGCGCAGCAGTTGCAGCAGCTCCCGCAGCAGGTGGCGCAGCAGAAGCAGCTCCCGCAGCAGAAGAAAAGACGGAATTCGACGTTGTATTGAAAGACATCGGTCCCAACAAGATCGCGATCATCAAAGTTGTTCGTGAAGCTACGGGTCTTGGTCTTGCAGACGCGAAGAAAGCGGTTGAATCCATGGGCGTTATCAAAGAAAACGCACCCAAGGCAGACGCAGAAGCGCTCGTTGCGAAACTCAAAGAAAACGGCGCTACGGCTGAACTTAAATAAGTTTAGATTACCTCAAACACAAAATGCCCCACTCACGATCGTGTGGGGCGTTTTTTTATGCGTTTCGCCATTATGTTATTTGATCAATAACGGTGGCGAAGGGCTATTCAAAAATCGCTTAATCCTAAAAGATAATCGGCGGAAATTTCTAAAAATTTACAAAGCAAGTAAAGCGTTTCAATAGACGGAACGCTTTTTCCCGTCTTATAATCCGTAACGCATTGTTTCGTTACGTGTATCGCTTTTGCAATTTCTACTTGTGTTTTCCCGCTTATCTTCAAGATTTCATTAAATCTTTTTGTAAAAATCATAATAATATTATAACAAAAGGGTAAGTTTTTACTTGACAGTCAGTTAAAAACTGACTATAATATAGTAAGTGGGGAACGTTGATAAACGTCCCCACTTCTTTTTTTAGTTGTAGCATGGAAACGGATTTAATTTTAGGTGATTGGTAAATGAGAAGAGATAGAAACGAATATGAAGAGAAAAGCCCGTTGGGGTTGTTATTAGGGATAGTCGTCTTGTTCGTTTTAGTCATGTGCATTCTATCTTATTATTTCTACACTTCGCGATCAAATATACGCACGGTTACGCTAACCGAGAACGGAATTGTTAATGCCGAGTTGGATACAAATTTCGGAACATTGCTACCTGGTCAATCGAGAGCGTACACGTTAGAGATTGAGTGTAAAGCAGAAGGCACGTATAGGTTTTGCTTTGTCTACGAGGCAAAAGAGCAATCGCCCTTAGGAAAATACGTAACGGTGGAGCTGAACGACGGGGAAGAGAAGATCGCAAGTGGGAATTTAGGAGAGCTTCTTGCTAGCGGCGAGCTTGTGACGACGCGCACCTTTACGCAGACGATGAAAACCTCGTTTACGATAAGTTATATAATGCACGATGACGTGGGTGATGAAGCGCAGGGCGCGACGTTGGATTTTGATTTAAAGCTCATGGTAAAAAAAATGAAATAAGGTAAGGGATTATGAAAAAAGTTTGGAGAGTTTGCAAAATCGCGGGGAACGTACTTTTGTACGTAATTCTTGCAATCGCTCTGTTTGTCGTCTTACTTTCTGTAACGACAAAAAAAGATGTGGACGGGGCAACTACGGTGCTTGGAAAGCAGTTTCGTATTGTTCGTTCGGATTCAATGGTAAAATGTGAACAAACGGACGTAAGCGGCTATAAAATCAAGGATTTGCCCGTGAAAACGTTGCTTGTAATCGACGTTGTTCCAATGGAAGATGGAGCTGCGAAAGTGTGGTATGAAGAGATAGAAGAAGGCGACGTGCTCACCTTTCGCTATCAATATACCGAACAAGTGACGATCACGCACCGAGTGACGAAGATCACGGAAAAGGAAGGCGGATATATCATCGAGCTTGCAGGCGACAACAAAGCCAGCGAGGGAACGCTCACGCAAACGATTGACACGACCGACACGGATAGCTTTAACTACGTTATAGGCAAGGTCGTTTGGGCGAATTTTCCGCTCGGATGGCTTATATACGCCCTTAGAACGCCTGCAGTGGTTGTGTGTTTGATTATCATTCCTTGCTTGATCATCATCGTTTTAGAGATTATCAAAATCGTGAACGTGTTAGGCGAAGGAAAAAGGGAAAAGATGCGAGAAGAAGCGCAAAAGAAAGACGCAGAGCTGGAAGAGCTGAAACGTCGTTTGGCGGCGCTTGAAAATAAAGAAAGCGAAAAGGAGATAGAAAATTAATGTTAAAAGCAGTTAGAAAAGTTGCGCTTGCAATCGCTGCAATAGCGCTTGAGGTGGCAGTGTTGGCTGCAGGTAGTTACGCTCTGTTTACAGATACCGTAACCGTTTCGCATCATTTACAAGCAGGTAGGCTTGAAGCGACGCTCACGAGAAAAACGCTTGTAGGCAACACGATTGACAGCAAAGGCTACTTATCCACTTACGAAGGAGAAAAGGACGTTGATTTTAGCGCAGCAAACAGCAAAAACGCGTTCGATTTGGAAGATGCGTTGATTGTTCCTGGCATGTATCGTGAAGCGACGATGGAGCTTTCAAACGGTGGCGACGTAGCATTTTCTTATTGGATAGAAATCGTTTTAACCACTCCGACGGATGCAAAAGACGTTGCGTTTTCCGATCAGCTTTTGGTGAGCGTTACAACGCAAAACACGGGGGCAGGTATGAGTTTAACCGAGCAACCGATTAAAAATGACGGCAAGAAAATCACAATCGGAAGCCAAGCGAGCCCTGTGGGCGTGGTGGAGCTTACCACGTCGCAAACGTTTAGTGTGAAGGTGGAATTTAAAGATTACGGCGGTGAGATCGACAACGCGAACAACAGCGCTAAAAACGGCGAGTTGCAATTTGATATGATTGTATACGCAGTGCAGGTCGTTGAATAAATCAGTTACAAATTTTATTTTAAGGAGATATAAAACATGAAACAAAAAGGCAAAGCGATAGCAAGTTCTATCGCGGCAATCGCAATGAGCGCAAGCCTTGCGGTAGGCGGAACGTTCGCCCTGTTTACGAGCGAGAGCGAAGTGAACATTGCGGTGACGTCGGGTACGGTGAACGTGGTTGCGCGCGTGAACGCAGAGTCCCTTAAAACGTATTCTATGGACAAAGCGCAAGAAAGCGGTAAATTTGAAAACGGCGGCACGGCGGCTTTCAATGCCGATTCGCAGTTGGAACTTTCCCTTATAACCCCGGGCGACAAAGCCGAATTCACGGTGGATATCGCCAACAACAGCAACGTAGCCATTCAATATAAGGTAACGTTTGGCGTAGTAGGCGAACTTGCAGACGCACTCGTGTGCACGGCGACGAACGCGGAAGAAAAGTGGATTTACGCGGAAGCAGGCAAGGCGATTGATTCGGTTGACGTAAGCGTTGAGCTTCCCGAAAACGTGGACGACGAATATCAAAGCAAAGGAAACACGACTGTTTCCGTGAAAGTGGAAGCGGTTCAAGGCAATGCCTATATTGGACCAGACGCGATTATTACGAGATATGAAGAAGATGCTTTACCTGTGAGAACTCCCATTTCTGGGAATATGGGCGGAATTACATTCCCTGAGGCACCTGAGGAAATAGCCGTTGAGGCGGCTTGGACGTTTAAGGCAACGGATAACGATGAAACGGTACAAACAAGTCCTTATAAGGATTGGATTTGCGATTTCGTCATTGAAAGCAACGGTGACGTTGCACTTGGTGAGCTCGGCTTATGGGGTGCTTATGGCGGAATGGATTTTGCCTTTGCGAATCCGATTGCACTTCCCGAAGGACAATCTCTTTTTATGTTGACATCGGTTGGAATGCCATTCACGTATGCAGATATTTGTACAGGTGTTGTACAATTTGATTGCGGTGTATTTAGAGGGCTTGCAGGCGAACAAATGAAGGATAAAACGATTACCGTTTCGCTTTGCCTTATTAATCCTGAATATGCAGAGAAACTTATAGAAGATGTTTCGAAAGAATTTCCCGACTTAAGTAATGAAGAACTTCTTTTGGAAGTTATGAAAAAGTCGCGTTGGGAAGGTGCTATTGGAAGAGATGTTTTGATTGCTAACAAGACCGCTTATACTTTTGAATAAGCCGTTGACAAATTTTATAAAAAATTTAAGAATTACCTATTAATAGGTAAAAAATAAAAAGAAAAAATTTTATTGTAAGGAGATAGAAAAATGAAACAAAAAGGCAAAGCGATAGCAAGTTCTATCGTAGCAATCGCAATGAGCGCAAGTCTTGCGGTAGGTGGAACGTTCGCCCTTTTTACGAGCGAAAGTAAAGTAGATATTGCCGTTACTTCTGGTAAGGTTGACGTAAAGGCGTCTGTCGAAAATTTTGAATATAAAACGTTAACGCAGGATTGGACAGTTGTAAATGATAGCAAAACGGAGTTTGATGGTTTAGGCGGTAGTGCTGTTCTTGACGGAGACGTTTTAACTCTCGATAAAATTGTTCCTGGCGATGCGGTAAGATTTGACGTTAAAGTAACGAACGAAAGCAACGTTACCGTAAAATATAGAACGGCTGTTAGAAATCTCAGCGAAGACGGGACTTTATTTAACGCACTTGAAGTTAGTGTAAATGACGAAGATTTCTCTTTCTCAAAGATTTCTTCGTGGTCAGCGCTTGATCCGTCTGTTAGTGACGTGGAAACCATTAGTCTTGTGATTGAATTTCCCGAAACAGCAGAAGGTCAAGAACTTATGGGAAAGACTGCTAATATGTTAGTTAGTGTTGAAGCAATCCAAGGCAATGCTGAAACTTCTGATGATGCTTTGGCTGGAACGTTTAACGAATTTGTTAATGCGCTCAACACAGGTAAACCTGTAACGCTTACCGATGATATTATTGTTCCTGGCAACGTTGAAATTACGTCAAATGCCACTATTAATGGTAAAGGTTATGAGATTAAACGTGAAGTCGGCTATACTGGCAACATTTTCACTGTTAAAGCAAGCAGCAGCCTTACCCTTAATGACGTTATTATTGATGGTGGTGCAATTTGGGAAGAACCAGTTGGAACGTTCTCTCTTAGAAATGACGATGATCAACCATTATTGTATGGAGTTCAAAACAAAGTAAACAACGGTGTGATGGCAACGGGTGCTTTGATTACGACTGAGGGGGATGCTGTATTAACTCTTGGAGAGGACGTAATCTTGAAAAACAATGATGGAGCAAATGCTATTTCTCTTGCAACTCGTGCTGGTGGAAAACTTATTATCAATGGTGCAAAAATAATCAACAACCGTTCCGCGGCAGGTGCAATTTATGGGGGCACAAGCATTGAATTTAACGATGGAGAGATAAGTGGCAATCACGCAACTTGGGCAGGTGGCGCAATTCGTTTTGTAAACAATTTCGGAACCTTTGTAATGAACGGCGGTAAAATGAATTATAACACGTCAGATACTTATGGTGGCGCTATTTATTTAGGAAACGGGACGACAGATTGGAACTTTGAAAACAACAACTCAGTTGCGATTTTTAATGGTGGCGAGGTTGCTTATAATAGAGCGACAACTACAGGCGGCGTTATACACTGCGCTGGTCAATGGAACAAAGTGGTTGTATCGGGAGACGTGGAGATTCATGACAACACGTCGGGAGATCTCGGTGCAGCAATTAGATTTCATTCTCAGGCTATGTTCATTATGAATGGCGGTAAGGTTTATAATAACGTTAGCGATAACGGTCACGGAGCATTTTATGCTTGGAACGTTTCAATAAGCCTGTTGGGTGGCGAGATTTATAACGATACTGGCGACGTTGATTGGGAAATCAGCACTGACGGCGGTTTAGGTCAAGTATACGGCTCAACGAAATTAGATTGTCCAATATTATTAACGGTTTCTCAAAACGTTAAAACCATATCTCTTGCAGAAGGATTTAATTTCTCATTTAAGATAAATTCTAATGTTAATGAAAATACGTTATACACTTTCGTTCCTTATGATGGCTATGAATATACGGAAGGCGACGAAGACAAAATCGTTTGCGTAAATGAAGGTTTCGTTGTTGAATGGAATGAAACGGATAAGGTGTTTGAGGCACATATGGCTTAATTTAAACATTGTCATGGGCGGTGTTGGCGTTTACTAATTTAGCTCATTTTTTCGGCGACGTTCCCCGATAGAGCCGAATGTGAGAGCGGGCGAGAGTTTATCTCTCGCCCGTTATTTTGTGCTAACCAAGTAAAAATTCTAAAAAGCTAATGAAAACACCTGAAAAGCGCTTGACGAGAGAGCAAATAAAAGGTAAAATAGTAGAGTAGTGTTTTTCTATAGGAGAAAAAGAAATATGTTCAAAAAGTTCAAAAGATTTATCAGTGCGGCTTTGGCGATCACTAGCGTTTGCGCTTGCACCGCAACTTTTGCGGCTTGTGAAACCGCGCATCCCGAAGTGGAGATTAAAATTTCGTTCAACAATCAAACTTACACGCTTGAATATGAGCTTTATAGAAACATCACCCCTGCGACGGTAAATCATTTCCTTGCGCTTGCGGAAAATAAATATTACGATGGGCTTTGCGTGCACGATTATCAATCCGGCGCGCTTTACACGGGTGCATATTCTTATGAGAACGAGAAGCTCGTTTATAAAAATTATTTTGACACGGTGGCAAGCTACATCCCGCAAACGGTATGGAGCGACAAGGGGAAAACAGACCCCACCTACACCCTTTACGGCGAATTTGAAGCAAACCATTTCTCCGTGGAAAACGGCGATCTTCCCGAAACTTTCGGCTCGCTCGTGATGTACTATTCGGAAAAAGACACCGAAGGGGAAGTGTACGTAAAACGCAATCAAGATGGCAAACTTGCGCCCCGCGCTTACGAGCAAAACAGCGCAACTTCGCAATTCTACATTTCGTTGACCGATAGCTCCGCTTCCAACAACGATTATTGCGTGTTTGCAACCTTGAAAGAAGATAGCGTGTCCGTGCTTGAAAATTTGCAAACGGCGATCGCTGATTATATCACGGCGACTTACGGCGAAGATGAAGAAGGCGATTTCGTCACGAGAACGGATATGGAAATTGACGAAGACGACAAAGTGCTTGCCGGCAACGGCTCTACGGTGTACTACGACGTTCCCAATGAACCCATCGTGATCACGAGCGTAAAAGTTAAAAAATATTAATTTTATAAATAAAACTCCCTGCTGCCAAACGGTCAGCAGGGAGTTTTATTAAGGTTTTTTTATTTTAAGCCTTGTTGTTTCATCCAAATGCGCATAACCAAGCGGTGGGGCAAAAGCTTAACAAGGAGCGCCTGTCCGCGCGCATACGCACCGTGAATGGAAACGTCACGGTTTTTCTTTTTCGCATCTTTCCACGCGCGATCCACGATTTGTTTGGGCTCGTACATCACGGCATATTTTTTGACAACCGTTTGCCCTGAGAGCGCGCGATCGAAAAACGCCGTTTTCGTCCAGAAGGGGCAAACGCACAAACAGCGCGCGCCGCGTGTTTTCCTAAGCTCTTTGTTGAGCGCTCGCCCGTAGGAGAGTACAAACGCCTTGGTTGCACCGTAGGTGGCGATATAGGGGATGGGTTGGAACGCCGCGATGGAAGCCACGAGCATGACGAGTCCACCTTTCATAAGATAGGGCGCGCAAGCGCGCGTGATGCCCACGATGGAACGGCAGTTAAGATCGACCATATTTTCCAGCGTTTCACGCTCGTCGTCTTGCACGCCGCAAAAGCGACCAAATCCCGAAGCACAAATGAGATGTTGTATTTGCGGTGTTTCTTCCCTAAGGGCTTTTTCAAGCGTTTTAAGCGCGTCTGTTGCCGATAAATCGAGCGAAAACACACGAAGCGGGATTTGGGTCGTTTCACGCAAAGCGTTCAATTTATCCGCGTTTCTCGCGATCACCCAAATTTCTTCTAAATTTTCTCCACGCTCGCAAACGGAATGAAAAAATTCTTTCCCAATACCGCTCGATGCGCCTGTCACAATGGCAATTTTTTTCATAAAATATAGCTCTCCTTATTCGCTTAATATTCCGCACTCTCAATCACGCCGCCGCCCAAGCAGTTTTCACCTTGATATAAAACGGCATATTGTCCTTCGGTTACGGCGCGTTGTTTTTCCGCAAATTCGATATGCAACGTGTCGTCGGGGTTGATGCGAACCAAAACGTCTTGATCGGGTTGACGATATCTAAATTTCGCTTTACAAACGAATTCGTTTTTCTCAGGTTTTTTAGGGATCCAGTTAAAGCCCGAAACTTCGCAGGATTTTGAGTAAAGGGGAGTTTCGTCGCCGTGGGAAACGTAGAGCACGTTGTTTTTCAAATCCTTTCTCACAACGAACCATCTTCCTAAGTCTTCTTCGCCTTTGATGCCACCAAGATCTAACCCACGCCGTTGCCCAAGCGTGTAATACATAAGCCCGAAATGTTCGCCCACTTGCTTACCTGAAAGATCCAAAATTTTGCCTTTTGTGGCAGGCAGGTACGAGCTGAGAAACTTTCTGAAGTTTCTCTCTCCGATAAAACAAATGCCTGTCGAATCCTTTTTCTTTGCCGTAGCGAGCCCGTTTTCAAGGGCGATTTTGCGGATCTCAGGTTTTTCCATATCCTGCAAAGGGAAGAGCACGTTTTCCAGTTGTTTTTGGGAAAGCTGATTTAAAAAGTAGGTTTGATCCTTGTTTTGATCTTTTGCTTTTTGCAAATAGTGCACGCCGTTTACGTGCGCAATTTTACAATAGTGCCCCGTTGCGATATAATCCGCGCCCAAACGCTTTGCTTCTTCTAAAAAAGGTCCAAATTTAATTTCACGGTTGCAAAGCACGTCGGGGTTAGGCGTTCTGCCTGCCTTGTATTCAGCGAGAAAGTAGGAAAACACGCGATCCATATATTCTTTTGCAAAATTAACGGTGTAATAGGGGATATCGAGCACGGAGCAAACGCGGCGCACGTCCGCGAAATCATCTTCGGCGGTGCAGCAACCGTTTTCATCCGTTTCGTCCCAATTTTGCATAAAAAGCCCCACGACGTTATAGCCTTGCTCTTTTAAAAGCAAAGCCGCCACCGAGCTATCCACACCACCGCTCATACCGATCACAACCGTTTTCGACATATCGCGCGCTCCTTTTTTCAGGTTTTCCCAAAAATCGCTCATAGCCAAAATTTTTTTTAGGGAATTTGAAAATATTATACCATAAACGCTTGCAAAAAGGAAGCGAAAAATAGTAAAATATATATGCTTTTTGAAAAAAAGAATAAGCACTCGTAGTCTAATTGGATAAAACAAGGGCCTCCGACGCCCTCGTTGTGAGTTCGAGCCTCGCCGGGTGCACCAAAACGCCTCCCTTGTGGGGGCGTTTTTG
>JAZOLI010000033.1:0-3256 GCA_045652965.1 Candidatus Scatosoma sp. | reverse complement strand
GTAATTTGAAAGTGCGTTTCTCCGACGTTGCAGGCGCAGAAGAAGAAAAGGAAGAGCTTGCGGAAGTGGGTGAATTTTTAAAATCGCCCAAAAAGTTTGCGGCGCTTGGCGCGCGGATTCCGTCGGGCGTACTTCTCGTCGGCCCTCCGGGCACGGGTAAAACGTTGTTTGCAAAAGCCGGGGCAGGGGAAGCAGGCGTGCCGTTCTTCTCCGTTTCGGGCTCTGGTTTCGTGGAAATGTACGTCGGCGTGGGCGCAAAGCGTGTGCGTGATTTGTTCGACATGGCAAAGAAAAGCCAACCTTGCATCATCTTTATTGACGAAATTGACGCGGTTGGCCGTAGACGTGGCGCAGGGCTTGGCGGCGGACACGACGAAAGAGAACATACGCTCAACCAAATTCTCGTGCAAATGGACGGCTTTGAGGCGAACGACGGCATTATCGTGATGGCGGCAACCAACCGTGAAGATATTCTCGATCCCGCGCTTCTTCGTCCCGGTCGTTTCGATCGTCGTATCAACGTCAACTTGCCCGACGTGAAAGGTCGTGAGCAAATTTTGAAAGTGCACGCGAGAAACAAACCGATGGCTCCCGACGTCAACTTTAAAACGGTGGCGCGTATCACCGCAGGATTTTCGGGCGCGGAGCTTGCCAACCTTTTGAACGAAGCGGCTATCTTGGCGGCGCGCGCAGGCAAGAAAATGATCGGCAATTTAGAGCTTTACGACGGCATCAACAAGGTGCTTATGGGACCGCAAAAGAAGAGCCGTGTGGTCACCGAATCGGATAAACGTTGCACCGCTTATCACGAAGCAGGACACGCCGTTTTGGCTTGCCTTTGTAAAAATTGCGATCCCGTGCACGAAGTTTCGATTATTCCCCGCGGCAGAGCTGCGGGCTATACCATGACTCGCCCTGAAACGGACGACAACGACGTTTCCTATAACAAGCTTATCGACGTGATTTGTATGTCGCTCGGCGGTAGAGTTGCCGAAGAGCTTGTGATCCAAGACGTGACGACGGGCGCAAGCGCCGATTTGCAACACGTGTCAAGCATCGCGCGTAGAATGGTGACGCAATGGGGCATGAGCGACAAGCTCGGGCTCGTGGCGTATGATTCCGATCAACCGGTGTTTGTGGGCATGGAATATGGCAACCAAAGCCGTGGCGGTTATTCGCAGGAAACGGCGGCGACCATCGATGCGGAAATTCGCAGGCTCATTTCTGGTGCGCACGAAAGAGCGACTAAGCTTTTGAAAGAAAACCGCTCCATTTTGGACAATATGTCGCGCGTACTTGTGGAAAAGGAAACCATTTACACCGAAGAAGTGCAAATGCTTATGAAGGGCGCGGATTATAAAGAAGTGATTGCGGCGATGGAAGAACGCGATGGCGAACACCGCGCAAATCCTTTCGTGAACATGACGAAGCCGTCCCCTGAACACGTAGTGGAAGACGACACGCAAGAAACTCAAGAAACGCAAACGGAAACGAAAGCGGAAGAAGAAAACAAAGAAGAATAAAAATTTCGGGGCGCGATTTTGCGCCCCGTGATTATATGCTTATATGGGCAGGATAAAGGTGCATATGAAAAAGACGAAAAAGCGCAAAATTGCGGCAATGGAATTTACCAAGCGGACGCTTCCAATCTCTTTAATCGACGTAGCTTGCGCGGAAGAAGAGTTTGACAAAAAGGAGCTTAAAAACCGCGCGGCGTATTTTCTTATCAACGGCGAGATCGAATTTGCCGTGAACGATACGGGCAACGGCAGGTTTGCTTTGCTTGCTTCCGAGCGTGATTTTTATGCGATGAAAGCTTCGGGTGCAACGCAAATCAAGGCACGCGTGTACGCGTTCACCGACAAGCACGCCGAAGCGTTTTCTATCGTGGAAAAGCTGAAAAACGAACGCTTGGGTGCAATGGAAGAAGCCTATTTGATGAAAAAGCTCATCTCCGACCATTCGTTTACGCAAGACGACGTGGCGGCGCTGATCGGGCGTTCTCGTCCCGCCGTTGCTAACATTTTACGCCTTTTAACACTCGATGGGCAAGTGGTGGGCTTGATTGAAAGCGGCAAGCTTTCGGCGGGACACGCGCGAACGCTTGTGAAAGTCCCTAAAGAAAAGCAATTTGCCTTTGCTGAAGAAGCCCTGCGCCGTGATTTTTCGGTGCGGGAAATGGAGCGCGCGGTGAAAGCGTTTTTAACGCCCCCTGAAATTTTACAAAAGGAAAAGGAAGCAAAAGCGGCGGCAAAAAGTGAAGAGCTGAAAGAGCTTGTGCAGCGAATGCGAATGGTGCTTGGCACGAAAGTTTCGCTCATAGGGAACGACAAAAAGGGCAGAATTTATATCGATTATTATTCCCAAGAAGACTTATATCGCTTTGAAGAATTTTTAGAAATTATCGAAAACAACAGATAAAAGAAAAAAGAGTATATCAACCAAGATGGAAGATATACTCTTTTTATATGGCTACGTATTAAGATTCCTTAACCCACGCAACGGGGGTTTTGTTGTCTGGGGCATAATGCCAATAATTCCCATCATAGGCAGTGCCATCGCCATTGAGTTTAGGCTCCGTTTTAGAATAAAAACATACGGTTGCATTTAAAAACGCATCATTTTTCTTTTCAACGGTTATTGCGGAAAATTCTGCTTGCGTGCCCTCAAAATAGATCGTTTTTAAGGCTTTACAATTGGAAAAAGCATTTTCGCTTATTGTGGCAATGCCTTTGGGCAACACGATTTCCGTCAAGCTTGCGCAGCTCATAAAAAACGATTTAGGAATAGAGGTCATATGCTTTGGCAAGATCACTTTTTTCAATGAATCGCACGAGAGAAACATTACGCTTCCTATATTTTCCACGTTCGATAAATCCATTTCTTCTAAAAGATCACAACTTGTAAAGCAGTTGCCGCCAACGGTTTTTACACCGTTAGGCAGGGTAAGCGCCGTTAATTTTTTGCAACTATCAAAAGCGTGATTCCCTAACGTTTGCAAAGTGCTGGGCAGTTGAACGGATTCTAACGAAACACAATTTTGAAAGGCGCTCTTGCCAATTTCTTTGAGCGTGCTAGGAAGAGATATGCTTTTTAAGCTCTCGCAACCATAGAACGTACCAAGGGGAAGCGTTTCCAAGCCTTCTGGCAAACCGACGTTATCCAACAGTTTACAGTTATAAAAAGTCCGTTCTCCCATATGAGGCAAGGAAGAAAAATGAAAGGAAGTGAGTTTTCTGCAATTTTTGAAGACTTC
>JAZOLI010000032.1:0-6533 GCA_045652965.1 Candidatus Scatosoma sp. | reverse complement strand
GTAATGGTAAGAGGCGACGTAGGCGCAGTGTAAGCGGCAGTAGAAGCAGGGACGGCAGCAGCGACGGCTCTTGGCGAAGTGATTGCAACGCACGTAATCCCCAGACCCCACGCAGACGTTGAAAAACTTCTTCCTAGCATTAAATAATTTTATAGAGCGAGTAAGAAGAAAACTCTATAAAGCAGGAGGCAAACAATGAAAGCTATAGCGTTACTCGAAGTACAAGCTATGGTCACCGCAATCGTTGGGCTTGATGCCATGGTAAAAGCGGCGGACGTAAAGCTTATCCACGTAGAAAAACGGCTTGGCGGTCGTTTGGTGACGGTAGTTGACGAAGGCGAAGTGTCGGCGGTAACGGCGGCTTTGCAAGCAGGCGCGGCAGCGGCGGCGGAAGTCGGCAACGTAAAAGTGTGCGAAGTGATCGCACGTCCACACCCCGACGTTATGAAATTTTTAACGACGGGCTAAACAAGAAATCGAAGCGAAAGCTTTAATAAAAAAAAGGAGAACAAAAACAATGATGGAAGCATTAGGCATGGTAGAAACGAGAGGTCTCGTAGCGGCAATCGAAGCAGCGGATGCAATGGTAAAGGCAGCAAACGTAGTTTTGATCGGTAGCGAAAAGATCGGTAGCGGTTTGGTAAGCGTAATGGTAAGAGGCGACGTAGGCGCAGTGAAAGCGGCAGTAGAAGCAGGCACGGCAGCAGCGACGGCTCTTGGCGAAGTGATCGCAACGCACGTAATTCCCAGACCCCACGCAGACGTTGAAAAACTTCTTCCTAGCATCAAATAAGTTTAGCAAAGGAATAGAAAAACCGTAATACCTAAAATTCGTTTTAGGTATTACGGGGGTTTTTCGACACAAAAAACAAACAAAAAAGCGGCATTTTGCCGTCTTTGGATAGGAAAAGGTAAGAGCATGGAAGTTTCAAGCGCGCAAATTGCGGCAATGGTCAAAAAAATTCTAATCGACATGGAAAGCGGCGGCGTTTCATCTGGAAACGACGTACCCGTGGGCGTGTCGAATAGACATATTCACTTAAATAAAGCGGATTTGGAAACGTTGTTTGGAAAGGGGTATGAGCTCACTCCTTTCAAGGATTTATCGCAACCTGGACAATACGCTTGCAAAGAATTGTTGACAATTGTCGGTTCTTCTTTGCGCCCGATTGAAAACGTGCGCGTGTTAGGCCCGCTTAGAAGCAAATCGCAAGTGGAAATTTCCGCAACCGATTCCTACGTGTTAAAAGTAAAGCCGCCCGTGCGTGAATCAGGCAATTTAACGGGCTCGGCAGGCATCACGATTATTGGTCCTAAGGGCGCGGTACGTTTAGACGAAGGATGCATCATCGCCAATAGGCATATCCATATGTCGCCGTCGGATGCCGTTAAATTTAACGTAAAAGACGGGGATTTCGTGATTGTAGACGTGAAAGGCAAACGCCGCACGAGATGGTATGACGTACAAGTTCGTGTTAGCCCCGATTTCCGTTTGGAAATGCACGTTGATACGGATGATGCAAATGCAACGGGGATTGGGAACGGTTGCAAGGTAGAAATCGTTAAGGAGTGAAAAAGTGTTAAAAGGTATTATCAGGGGGAACATCGTTTCCACGAGAAAGCAAGATGCTTTGGTAGGCTCGAAATTCATGGAAGTGGAGCTTATCAAAAACAACGAGTTGACAGGTGAATTTTTAATCGCGGTAGATAGCGTAGGGGCAGGTATCGGTGAAACGGTGCTTATCACCACGGGTAGTTCCGCGCGTTTAGCGCTTAACAATACGCAAACGCCCTGCGATGCAGTGATTGTAGGTATTGTAGACTAAACGTTTTTTAGCATAGAACGAACGATAGGAATTGGGTATGGATTTTAAGGAAGCATTAAAAAATGCAGGAATCGTTGGCGCAGGTGGCGCAGGTTTTCCCGCTTACGCGAAGCTCGCGCAAGGGGCTGATTTGCTCGTTGTCAACGGCGCGGAATGCGAGCCTTTGCTCTATACCGATTATTATATTTTGCTTCGCGAAATGCCGATGGTGATAGACGGCATTCAAGCTATTTTAAAGCAAGGTGGGATTCCGTCTGCGTTGCTTTGCATAAAAGCGCACACGGCGAAAAGGTTGTCGCTTGTCAATAGCACGCTTCTTGCGGAAAACATACGCTTGAAAGTGCTTCCCGACGTGTATCCAATGGGCGATGAAATCAGCTTGATTTATCAAGCAACGGGAAGAATTGTTCGTCCTGGAAATTTACCCATCACGGCAGGCGTTATCGTGTATAACGTTGAAACGCTTTATAACGTGGCGGCGGCAATGAAATTTTCCGCGCCTGTGACCATGAAATGGTTGACAATCGGGGGAAATATAGCAAACCCTATCGTGACAAGAGTGCCGATAGGAACGTCGATTGCCGAACTTTTTGAAAAAAATTCGATTACAATCCCCGAAGGGCACGTCGTGTTAGACGGCGGACCTTCCATGGGAAAAATTATAAATCCGCTCACCGCGGTCGTGAGCAAAACGACGAAAGGGCTGCTCATACTCCCCGAATCGTCGCCTGCGGTGGAGAGCAAGCTTTTAGACGGGGAAAAATCGATTGCGCGCGCGGAAACGGCGTGTTGTCAATGTACGCGTTGCACCGATTTGTGCCCAAGGGGCTTGCTTGGCTATCCGTTAGAGCCGCATAAAATGGTGCGAACGGCAAAGGGCGCGGCGAAAATAATGCCCGACATGGTGCTTGCAGCCACCCTTTGTTGTGGTTGCGGCGTGTGTGAAACGCTAGCTTGTTGTCAAGGCATTTCACCAAGAGCCGTCATCAACGAATATAAGGCTATGCTTGCCAAAAAAGGCATGCGTTTTGTTGGAACAACCGACGTGAAAGTGGCGAACGAGCGCGAATATCGCATGATTCCGTCCGAGCGCTGGGCGAGTGTGTTGGGCGTTGCAAAATTTGATAAATTGCCCGCATTTAAAGGCGATAACAAGCAGTTTGAGCGGGTAGAGATCGCTTTAAGACAACACATCGGCGCGCCGAGCGTGGCAAGCGTAAAGGAAGGAACGAAAGTGAACGTTGGCGATTTAATTGCCGATAGCGTAAACGGATTGTCCATTCCCCAGCACGCAAGCATTGCGGGTGTGGTGACGGCAGTAAATGGCGAGAAAATAAGAATAGATAAGGTAAATTAACATGTTTAAGTCGGTAGGTGTTATAGAATTAAAAAGTATTCCAAAGGGCGTAGAAGCAACGGATGCCGCGCTGAAAAGCGCAGGCGTAGAAATGGTCTCCGCGCACCCTGCTTGCCCTGGGAAATATGAAATTATTTTAACGGGTTCGATTTCCAACGTTCAAGCGGCGGTGGAGCACGTTCGCGCGAAATTTGACGGCTACGTGATCGATAGCTCGTTGATGGGTAGAATCGACGAACAAGTGATCACGGCGTTATTCGGCACGCAAACGACGTCTAAAAAAGGCTCTTTGGGCTTAGTGGAAACTTTCTCCGCTGCAACGGCGATTAAAGCTGCCGACGTTGCGGTGAAAACGGCAAGAGTGGAAATTTACGATCTTCGCGTTTCGCGCGGTATGGGCGGAAAAGGCGTGTTTATGATCACGGGTGAAGTGGGCGACGTGACCGCAGCAGTAGAAGCGGCGGCAAATTACGCAAAAGAATCGGGGCAACTTTCTTCCTATTCGGTGATCGCATCGCCGCACGAAGATCTTTGGGAACAGATGTAAAATAAGGAAAAACTATGGAAGCAATCAAATTCGTTTTGGAAAAAAGCGCAAGAATCGACAAATTGATCGACGACTTGTACGCGCATATGCCAGAGATTGAATCCGCACGCGGAAAATTGATTACGGAAAGCTATCAAGCGACGGAAGATTTGCCTATTATTCGCCGTCGTAGCGCGGCGTTTGCGCACGTTTTAAAAAATATCCCCATCGTCATTCGCGACGGGGAATTGATTGTTGGTAGCGCAACCATAGCGCCTAGGGGTTGTCAAGTTTTCCCCGAATATTCCTACCAATGGTTAGAAGCCGAATTTGAAACGGTGGAAACGCGTGCCGCCGATCCTTTCTATATCAGTGAAAAAACGAAAGCTGATTTAAGGGCGGTATATCCCTATTGGAAGGGGAAAACCACGAGCGATCTGGCAAAGTCAAACATGGCAAAGGAAGCTTACGACGCCTTTGTAAAACACGGCATTTTTACACCGGGGAACTATTTTTATAACGGTATCGGACACGTAAACGTCAACTATGAAAAGGTGCTTAAAATCGGCTATCGCGGCATTATTGACGAAGCGAAAGCGGCATTGTCGGCGCTTGATGTTAGCGATCCCGAATACGTTTCTCGTACCAATTTCTTAAACGCGGTGATAGAAAGCTGTGAAGCGGTGATTGCTTATGCGAAACGCTACGCAAAGCTTGCCATGGAAAAGGCGCAAACGGAGAGCAATCCTTCTCGCAAAGAAGAGCTTGAAAAAATTGCAAAAAATTGCGCGCGCGTTCCCGAATACGGCGCAACCGATTTCCACGAAGCGTGTCAATCGTTTTGGTTTGTGCAACTTTTGCTTCAAATGGAATCGAGCGGACATTCCATTTCGCCCGGTCGTTTCGATCAATATATGTATCCATTCTATAAAAAGGATATCGAAAGCGGCACAATCACGAACGAACAAGCGCAAGAGCTTATCGATTGCATTTGGGTAAAACTCAACGATATCAATAAAGTGCGCGATGCGGTGTCGGCGGATGGTTTCGCAGGCTACGGCATGTTCCAAAATTTAATCGTCGGCGGTCAAAACGTATATGGCATAGACGCCACAAACGATTTGTCGTATATGTGCTTGGAAGCTTCCATGCACGTGCCTTTGCCCCAACCTTCCATTTCCATTCGCGTATGGAACGGCTCGCCCGAATCGCTCCTTGTCAAGGCGGCGGCGCTCACGAGATTAGGCACGGGCTTGCCTGCTTATTATAACGATGAAATCATCATTCCTTCCATTATGGCAAGGGGACTTTCGCTGGAAGATGCGAGAGACTATTGCATCATCGGTTGTGTAGAGCCGCAAAAGGGCGGCAAAACGGATGGTTGGCACGATGCGGCATTTTTCAACATGTGCCGTCCTATGGAACTCGTGTTCTCTAATGGCATGGATAAAGGCGTGCAAATCGGACCAAAGACAGGCGACGTTGCGCATATGCAAACGTTTGAAGAATTTTACGACGCCTATAAAACGCAACAAAGCTATTTTATAAAATTGCTCGTAAACGCCAACAACGCAATCGACACGGCGCATGCTACGCGTTGTCCTTTGCCTTTTCAATCGTGTATGGTAGAAGATTGTATCGGGCGTGGTAAATCCTTGCAGGAAGGTGGCGCGATCTACAACTTTACAGGTCCGCAGGGCTTTGGTATTGCCAACAACACCGATGGTTTGCTCGCGATAAAACAGCTTGTGTTCGACGAGAAAAAGATAACGCTTTCCGAGCTTCAGAGTGCGCTTAGAGCTAATTTTGGCTATGGTTTAAGCGGAGAAGCGGCGGATAAAAAGACAGTGGAAGTGGCGCAAGAGCTTGCGGCGCAAGGGATTACCATCAACGAAGAAACCGTTCGCGCAATTTATAAAGAAATCACTTCCGCTTCCTATCTTACGGAAGAACAAAAGAAAAAATATCAAGGAATCAAACGTTTGATCGACGACACTTGCCCCAAATACGGCAACGATATTTACGAAGCGGATATGTTCGCACGCGACGTTGCAAATTCGTACACGAGAGAAGTGGAGAAATATAAAAATCCCCGTGGCGGCGTGTTCCAAGCTGGGCTCTACCCCGTGTCCGCGAACGTGCCTTTGGGGGCGCAAACAGGCGCAACTCCCGATGGTAGACTCGCTTATACGCCGATTGCAGACGGCATCGGCCCTGCTTCGGGCAGGGATAAAAAAGGACCTACGGCAACGGCAAATTCGGTGGCAAGGCTCGAACAATGCGTGGCAAGCAACGGCACGCTGTTAAACCAAAAATTCCACCCTTCGGCTCTTTCGGGAATGTCGGGCTTGACGAAATTCGTGGCTCTTATTCGCTCTTATTTCGATCAAAAGGGTATGCATATGCAATTTAACGTGGTCACGAAAGAAACGCTGTTAGATGCGCAAGCGCACCCTGAAAAATATAAAACGCTCGTGGTTCGAGTGGCAGGATATAGTGCGCTGTTTACAACCCTTTCCCGCTCCTTACAAAACGATATCATCAATCGCACGGAGCAAGGTTTTTAAAGAGCGAAAAGATTAAAAGGATAAAATGTGCACATGAGCATATACAAAACGAAAGGACGTATATTTAACATACAACGTTTCTCGATTCACGACGGACCGGGGATACGTTCTATCGTCTTTTTTAAGGGTTGTTATATGCATTGCGCCTGGTGTTGCAATCCCGAATCGCAAGCATACGAGATACAAACCATGCAAGAAAACGGCAAGGAGAAAATCGTTGGCAAAGACGTGACGGTGGAAGAAATTTTACCCGAACT
>JAZOLI010000031.1:0-5791 GCA_045652965.1 Candidatus Scatosoma sp. | reverse complement strand
TATTTCGCAGGACCTAATCACACCCTGCCCACGAGTGGCACGGCGCGTTTCTCTTCGCCCCTGTCCGTGGACGATTTCGTGTAAAAATCGCAATATTTATATTACACCCAAGAAGCGCTTGAAAAGGTGGCGGATAAAGTGGCGTATTTTGCGGAATAGGATGGTTTGCATGCGCACGCGGACAGCGGTAAGGTGAGATCATGAGTAGGTTTTTTAGTGATAAATTTTCTTCGCTTGCGCCTTACGTGCCGGGCGAACAACCAAAAGATATGCAATATATCAAATTGAACACCAACGAATCGCCTTTCCCGCCCACGCAAGCGGTGGTGGAAGCGGCGAAAAGGGAAGCGGAAAAGGCACAGCTTTATTCCGATCCTGAATGTTCTTTGCTCGTCGAAAAGGCGGCTGAAACGTTTGGTGTAAAAAAGAGCGAGCTGCTTTTCACCAACGGCTCGGATGAGATTTTAAACTTCGCGTTCATGGCGTTTTGCGATCAATCAACCCCTGCTATTTTTCCCGACATTACTTACGGGTTTTATAAAGTGTTTGCCGCGCTTCACGGCGTTGCCTATCGGGAAATTCCGCTCAAAGACGATTTTTCCATTGATTATTGCGATTATTTGGGGGCGAAAGGGACGATTTTTATCGCCAACCCCAACGCGCCGACGGGTATGAGCCTTTCTTTAAACGAGATTGAAGAAATTTTAAAATCCAACCCCGACAACGTGGTAGTCATTGACGAAGCTTACGTCGATTTTGGCGGCGAGAGCTGTGTGCCCTTGACCCAAAAATACGACAATTTGCTCGTGACGCAAACATTCTCAAAATCGAGAAGTTTGGCGGGTGCGCGGCTTGGCGTGGGGATTGCAAACGAGAAATTGATTGCCGATTTGAACGTGATTAAATATTCGACCAATCCCTATAACGTGAACCGTATGACGATGGCGGCAGGTTATGCCTCTTTGTGCGATGGCGAGCATTTTGCAAAAACCTGCGCGGTGATTGAAAAGAACAGGGATTACACGGCGAAAAAGTTAAAGGAAATGGGCTTTGACGTTTTGGATTCTAAAACCAACTTCCTGTTTGCGCGTTCGGCGAAAATCGGCGGCGAAGAATTGTATGAAAAATTGAAAGCGCGTGGAATTTTGGTGCGCCATTTCAAAGCGGAAAGAATTAAAGATTTCAACCGCATAAGCATTGGCGCACTTGCGCAAATGGACGCGTTTTTAGAAAACGTTAGACAAATTTTATCGGAGATAAAACAATGAGAAACGTAGAAATTATCAGAAAAACGGCGGAAACGGACATTCAGCTTTCGCTCAATTTAGACGGAAGCGGAAAAAGTGAGATTGAAAGCGGCGCAGGCTTTCTTGATCACATGCTCACCCTTTTTGCAAAACACGCAGGCTACGATCTTTGCGTGCGTTGTAAGGGGGACGTAGAAGTGGATTATCACCACACCGCGGAAGATATCGGTATCGCGCTCGGCGCGGCGTTTTATAAAGCGCTTGGCGACAAACGCGGCATCGTGCGCTATGGGGATATCGTTTTGCCTATGGACGAAACGCTCGTGATGGCGGCGGTGGATATTTCGGGTCGTGATTATGCTGCCATCGATTTGCAAATTGCAGCCGAAAAGGTGGGCGATTTCGACACCGAGCTTTGCGAAGAATTTTGGCTTGCGTTCGTACGTGAAGCCAAGCTCACTTTGCACGTGAAACAGCTTGCAGGCAAGAACGCGCACCACATCATTGAAGGTACGTTCAAGGCGGTTGCGCGCGCGCTTGGCAAGGCGACGAAAATTGATGAAAATAAAAAGGACGAAATTCCGTCGACGAAAGGCGTGTTATGATAGCAATTGTGGATTACGGCGTGGGAAATTTGTTTTCCGTTTGCGCGTCGCTTAAAAAAATCGGCGTAGAAGCGATTGTCACTTCGGATCAAGCGGTGATTGAAAACGCGGATAAAATTATTTTACCCGGCGTGGGCGCGTTTGCCGACGCGATGGAAAAGCTGAAAAAAACGGGCTTGGACGAAGTGCTGAAAGAGCAGGCGAAAAAGGGCAAGTATATTATGGGCATATGTTTGGGTATGCAAATGCTCTTTGAAAAGAGCTATGAATATGGCGAGCACGAAGGCTTGGGGCTTTTAAAGGGCAACGTCGTGCCTATGAAAGGCGTGATTGACGAAAGCTTGAAAATTCCGCACATCGGTTGGAACGCGCTTCGCTTTGAAAAACCGCATTTTTTGTTTAAGTATATTAAAGAAAATGATTGCGTGTATTTCGTGCATTCCTATTATGCAACCGATTGTGATGATAGCGTGATTGCAACCGCTGAATACGATAAACATCTAACGGCGGCGGTGGCGAAAGACAACGTTTTGGGTTGTCAATTCCACCCTGAAAAGAGCGGTGAAGTGGGGTTGAATATGCTCAAGGCCTTTTGCGAGGTGTAGGTATGAAAATTTTTCCTGCAATTGATTTATACGATAACAAAGCCGTTCGTCTTTTCAAGGGCGATTATAAGCAAATGACGGTGTATAACGAAGACCCCGTGGCGGTTGCGCGCGATTTTAAGGCGGCAGGAGCCGAGCAAATTCACCTTGTCGATCTTGCTGGCGCAAAAGTGGGCGTACCCGTGCACGCGCATATCGTGCAAAAAATCGTTTCCGAAACGGGTTTGTTTGCGGAGATCGGCGGCGGCATTCGGGATATGGACACGATTAAAAGGTATTTAAGCGCGGGCGCAAGCCGTGTGATACTTGGCACGGCAGCAGTCACGGACGAAGCGTTTTTAAAGGAAGCGTTGGCTTGCTACGGCGAAAAAATTGCCGTGGGCGCGGACGTTGCGGATGGCAAAATTGCCATCAAAGGTTGGATAGAAAAAACCGATCTTTCGCTCGATACTTTTTTAGAGAATATGCAAAATTTAGGCGTAAAAACGGTGATTTGCACGGATATTTCCAAAGACGGTGCAATGAAAGGCACGAACCGTGAGCTTTACAAAGAGCTTACGAAAAAATACGCTTTGAACGTGATCGCTTCAGGCGGTGTTTCGTCGATTGACGACGTGCGCGCGCTCGCAAATTCGGGCGTGTACGGTGCGATTATCGGAAAGGCTTATTATATCGGCGCGATCGATTTGAAAGAAGCGATAGAGGTGGCGAGATGATCACAAAACGCATCATTCCTTGCTTGGACGTGAAAGACGGACGGGTTGTTAAGGGTGTTAATTTTGAAAAATTAAAAGAAGTGGCTTCGCCCGTCGATCTTGCGAAATTTTATTCGGAAAACGGCGCGGACGAGCTCGTGTTTTACGATATCACGGCTTCCGCGGAAGGTAGAAAGCTTTTCACAGGCATTTTAACGGAAGCGGCGAGCTCGGTGTTTATTCCGCTCACGGTAGGCGGTGGAATAAGAGAACTTTCCGATTTTGAAAGGGTGCTTTCGTGTGGAGCAGATAAAGTGAGCGTGAATTCGGGCGCGATTGCAAACCGTAAACTGATCGGTGAAGCGGCGAAAAAATACGGCGATCAATGCGTGGTGATTTCGGCGGATATCAAGCGCGTTGGCGGTGCGTTTCACGTGTTTGCCAAGGGCGGTAGAGAAGACACGGGCATGGACGCGATTGAATGGATTGCGCGGTGCGTTGGAGAAGGTGCAGGGGAAGTGGTGGTCAATTCCATGGACACCGACGGCGTGAAAAACGGATTTGATTTAGAGCTTTTGAAAGCGGTGTGCGACATGGTGGATGTGCCTGTGATTGCTTCGGGCGGCGCAGGAAAGATGGAAGATTTTGTTCAGCTTTTTAAAGAAATTCCAAAAGTGGATGCAGGGCTTGCGGCTTCCGTGTTCCATTTTGGCGAAATCGCTATTCCCGATTTAAAGAAAAATTTAAAAGAAAACGGCGTGAACGTCCGCTTTTGAAATAAGGAGAAAGAATTATGATTAAGATAGAAGAATTGAAATTTGACGAAAAGGGTTTAATCCCTGCGATCGTAGTGGACGCGCAAACGAAAGACGTGCTCACCCTTGCTTATATGAACAAAGAAAGCTTGGCGATCACCCTTGAAAAACAAAAAACGTGTTTTTGGAGCAGAAGCAGAAACGAGCTTTGGCTCAAAGGGGAAACGAGCGGAAATTATCAACACGTGGTGTCGATTGTTGCCGATTGCGATAAGGACGCACTTGTGGTGAAAGTGGAAAAGGACGGACCTGCTTGCCACACGGGCGCGGAAAGCTGTTTTTATAACGAGCTTTATATCAACGAGGAAAAACACGAATTTTCCTTGCGTGGGCTTTACAATCTTTTGCTTGGTCGAAAAGCGGAAATGCCCCAAGGCTCTTACACAACATACCTTTTTGAAAAGGGCTTAGATAAGATCTTGAAAAAAGTTGGCGAAGAAAGCACGGAAGTGATTATTGCGGCAAAGGCGCAGGATAAAGCGGAAACGATTTATGAAATTGCCGACCTTGCCTATCACGTGATGGTGCTTATGGTGCAAGCTGGGATCACGGTCGATGACGTGCAAAAAGAACTCGCTTCCCGCCACGTGATCGATCATAAAGTGAAACAGGAAAAAATGACGAAATAAGAAAATGGAGCAATTTATGGGAAGAACGAAAAAATTTTTAGTGGGATTGTTGACGACATTAAGCGTGTTTGCAGGCTCGCTTGGTTTGGCTGGGTGTGATTTCTCTTCGTCAAGTATAGATGAATCCAAGAGTTTACAACAACTGTATTCACAATACGTAGTATACGTTAAAGTGATGGGGCAAGAGCCACTTGTCTATGAAGAATGGCTGACCATGATCAAGGAAAACGCTAACGTTGAGATAGAAAAGGTGGAAATCGATGAAGACGGCAATTTGGTAGTCACCTTTACCGACGGTACAACGCAAACGGTGGAAATGCCTGGGCAGAATGGCGGAAATGACGAAGAAGTGGTGGTTAAGCCCGAAAGGATGATTATGCCCTTGGAAACGGTGGTGATCATTCACGATTATGGCTTCTATCATAACCAAACGTTAAATTGCTATTACGAGCATACCGGTCTTGATTTTTCGGCGGAAGTAGGCACGCAGGTTATGGCGGTAAAAGCGGGCACAATCGAAAGCATTTACAAAGACGATCTTTTGCTTGGCACGGAAATCGTAATCGATCACGGCGACGGCTTGAAATCGGTATATCGTTTCGTAAACGAAGCAGAAGGCTTGAGCGTTGGCGATAGCGTCGAAAAGGGGGAAGTGATTGCAACGGTTGCCGAAGCGAACGGCAACGAATATAAGGATGGTCCGCATTTGCATTTTGAAATTATGGAAAACGGGAGAATCGTCGACCCTGCCACCTATTTGACGTTAGAAGATAAATAAATCTAAGTCAGTCACATATACTTATAGAGAATAAATAATAAAGAATAGTAAAGGAAAAATTTATAAAGATCCGGCGATTTCGAGAAAGCAAACGACGGTATTTCTTGCGCTTGTCATACCGACTGAAACGAAAAAGTCTACCCCGCCACCTGTCATACCGACTGAAACGAACGAAAGTGAGTGGAATGGAGCGTATCTGAAGAGATACAATACTCGCCAAGGCTCGCTCGGTATGACAAAGAGAGATACACGCGGCTCGCTATGCTCGCTCGGTATGACAAAGAGAGATACGCTCGGCTCGCTATGCCCGCTCGGTATGACAAAGAGAGATACACTCGGCTCGCTTGCGCACGCTCGGTATGACAAAGAGTGAAAGAATAGATAATAGAAAAGGAAGCGATTGGAAACAATGTGTTT
>JAZOLI010000030.1:0-5851 GCA_045652965.1 Candidatus Scatosoma sp. | reverse complement strand
GTCTTCCAAGAACACGACGTTGCCCTTTCTCGTGGACATCGTGCCTTCTTCGAGCGACACCATACCATACGCCACGTGCACGAGATCTTTCGACCATTCCTTACCCATAAGCTCTAACACTTTGAAAAATTGTTTAAAATGCAGGTTTTGTTGATAAGCCACTACGTACAAGCATTTATAGAAATCGTATTCCTGTTTG
The DNA here is from genome assembly GCA_045652965.1 of Candidatus Scatosoma sp. Classification (GTDB taxonomy): domain Bacteria; phylum Bacillota; class Clostridia; order Christensenellales; family Borkfalkiaceae; genus Scatosoma. The sequence goes on along the minus strand of JAZOLI010000030.1, from coordinate 5,652 downwards.
CGATAGGTTGCCGCCGCCATATCACGCGTTGCGTAAAGCGAGCTACCGTCCGATTCCAAAATCATACAAGGCGTCATGCCGTATTCTTCCAAATCGACCACCTGCGCGCCGCGGCTTTCCGTAAGCAAGCCTTTTTCTTTGAGCTCGTCCACAACGGGCCCCATCTTATCCGAGAAAAAGCTTTCGCCTGCATACGAATCAAAACGGATATCCAAAAGCTCGTAAATTTTTTGCACGTCTTTGAGTGTCAATTCCTTGAACCAATGGAAAAGCGAAAGGCATTCTTCGTCGCCCTGTTCAATCTTTTTAAAATACGCGCGCGCTTCGTCGTCGTATTCGGGGTGTTCTTCCGCTTCTTTATGGAAACGCACGTAAAGCTCGTTAAGCGCGCGGATACCGCCCGCTTCGATCACGTCTTTATCCCCCCAACGCTTGAATGCGGAAATAAGTTTTCCAAATTGCGTGCCGTAATCGCCTAAATGGTTAATCCCCACCGTTTTATAGCCAAGATAATTAAATATGCGGTATAACGCGCCGCCGAGCACCGTCGTTGATAAATGCCCGATATGGAAAGGTTTTGCGATATTGATCGAAGAATAGTCGATACAAACGGTTTTGCCGTTTCCTTCGTCGGATGCGCCGTACGCTTCCTTTTGCGTTAAAATCTTATCGAGCGTTGCTTTTACAAAGCCGTTTTTATCGATTTTGAAATTAAGATACCCGTTCACCGCCGAAACTTCGCTTATCACGTCATCCGTCGCGATCGTGTTTTTCAATTCTTCCGCGATCATTGCAGGGCTCTTTCTAAATATTTTCGCAAACTTAAAGCACGGGAGCGCAAAGTCGCCCATTTCCGTGCTCGGGGGCAATGCGATCGAATCGTAAATTTCCTGCTCGGTTACCCCTTCCACTTTAATTTTTTGCGCTATATGTTTTTTATAATCCATTTCGTTCACCTACGTTTTCATATGTTCTTTTAATAATATACCATATTTTTTTAATTTGAGCAACTATTTTTTCATTTCAGGCAACTTTAATTTGCCAAATTTTAAATTTTGTATTATAATAGATAGGAAATTTTATGTCAAAGGAAGTAAGACAATATGAAACTTGGCGTCGTAGGACTCCCCAACGTAGGAAAATCCACTCTCTTTAACGCAATCACGCACGCAGGCGCGGAATGTGCGAACTATCCCTTTTGCACCATCGGACCCAACGTAGGCGTCGTTGCCGTACCCGACGAGCGACTTGATAAACTCGCCCCGTTATATAACAGCAAGAAAATCACCCCTGCCGTGATTGAATTCGTCGATATCGCAGGGCTTGTGAAAGGCGCGTCCAAGGGCGAAGGCTTGGGAAATAAATTCCTTTCGCATATCCGCGAAGTGGATGCGATCGTACACGTCGTGCGTTGCTTTGAAGATGCGAACATCACGCACGTGGACAATAAGATCGACCCCGTAAACGATATCGAAACGATCAATCTCGAACTCGTTTTATCGGATATGGAAGCGGTGCAAAACCGTATGAATAAAGTGAAAGTGCAAGCACGCGGCGGCGCGGATAAGAAAGCGCAAGAAGAATATGCGTTCTTGGAAAGACTTTATAAACATCTTGAAGCCGAGAAGCCGGCGCGCAACTTCCCTATCACGGAAGCGGAAGAAGAATTTATGAAAAATTGCTTCTTGCTCACGATTAAGCCCGTGATTTATGCCGCAAACATCAAAGAAGACGATATGGGCAAAGACGAAAACGATCTCCCCTTTGTCAATCTCGTGAAAGATTTTGCCGCAAAGGAAGGCGCGGAAGTGCTCGTGATTTGCGCAAAAACGGAAGAAGAGCTTTCGCAAATGGACGCGGAAGACAAAGCGGTGTTTATGGAAGAATTCGGGCTTGGCGAAAGCGGACTTGATCGTTTGATTAAAAAATCCTACGCATTGCTTGGTTTAATTTCCTACCTTACCGCAGGGGAAAAGGAAACGCGCGCTTGGACGATCGTAAATGGCACGAAAGCCCCCCAAGCCGCAGGAAAAATCCACACCGACTTTGAAAAAGGCTTTATCCGCGCGGACGTGGTAAATTGGCAAACGCTCGTAGAGCTCGGCTCTATCCCTGCCGCCAAGGAAAAAGGCAAGGTTCGTTCCGAAGGCAAGGAATATGTGATGCAAGACGGCGACGTCGTGGGATATTATTTCAACGTTTCCAAGAGCAATAAATAAACGTTAAAATCAAATGAAAGCTCCCTTTTCGCAAAGGGAGCTTGTTTTTTATATCTTTCCGTTTTCTTTTAAATATTCTTCTAAAATGCTTGTCGCGCAAGCAACAAGCTCAGCGCACGAGCGTTTTTTATAATATTCTTGCGTTCTCGCTTCCGCCGTGCCACCCACTTCCACAGGCAATTTCATCCCTGAAAGCAATTCTCCGCAAATCAAACTTCCGTTTTGTTCTTTGAATTTTCCGCAAAGCTCCTGCACGATTGCATACGTGCGCTTTTTATTTTCGGGCGAATTTTCCACTTCTGCAAACACCGCGCCGATTACCGCCGCCATACCGCTTACCGCACCGCACGTTAAACGAAGCCTACCCAAACCGCCGCCAAACGGCAACATCAATTTACAAATGGTATTCTCGTCCACACCCATCACGTCTTGAAAAGCGAGCGCAACTGCTTGCGAACATGCATAGCCTTGTAAAAAATATTCTTTTGCCTTTTCTGCTCTTGACATTTTTCTTATCTCCTGTTATAATAGTTATCGTGTATGGAAAAAATATTTTACACGGATAAATCCGCTTATCCCGATGCTGAATCAGCGATAAAGCACGTTTTATCCGAATATTTCAATTTAAAAAGCGTGACGATGGAACGAAACGAGCACGGAAAACCGTTTCTTGTAAACGGAAAGGAGCTTTCCTTGTTTTTTTCCGTTTCGCATACGGGAAACCGTTTGTTTATCGCTTTATCCGACGAAAACGTGGGTATGGACGCAGAAAACCTTTCTCGGCAAGTCGATTATCTGCCTATCATCAAGCGTTTCTCACCCGAAGAAAGAAAGGAAATCCTTTCCCCTGCCGATTTTTTGCGGCATTGGGTTGCAAAGGAAAGCGCAATCAAATGGCTCGGCGGATCGCTTGCCCACGATTTGCATAAACTGCGTTTTATCGAAAATCGTTTATTCTACGGCGAAATTGAAGTCCCCGCCTGTCTCGTTTTTCATTCATTTGAAAGTTATATCCTTGCGATATGTAGCGAACGGGATTTCACGAATGCGGAATGGATTGCGTTTTAACTTTTTTATTATATCACACTTTCAAAAAAAACACAAGAATTTTACACAATTTTACATAAGGAGAAAATTTTTATGATCGGTGCAGTGATCGCAATGCAAAGCGAAGCGGATATTTTGTTAGATCAAATGAAAATTCACCGCTCCTTGACGGTTAGCGGCAAAAAAATACACGTTGGAACGGCGTTTGGAAAGGAAATCGCCGTGTGCATATGCGGCGTGGGAAAGGTGAACGCGGCGCTTGGCGCGCAGCTTCTCGTGAGTAAATTCGACGCGGCAAAGCTTCTCAATTTCGGCGTGGCAGGCGGACTTAATAAGTCCACGGAGCTTTGCAGTGTTTATCAAATTGGCAAAGCCGTGCAATTTGATTTCGACTTAACCCAGCTCAACGGCACGAAAATCGGCACGCTTGACGAATATCAAGAAAATTATTTATCTTTGAGCCTTTTCAAAGCGGCGCTCCCTGTGAAAAATCTCGGCACGTCCGATCGCTTCAACGATTCCCCTGCCGATTATAAGCTTTTAACGGAAGAGCTTGAAGCGGATATTCGCGACATGGAAGGCGCAGCGATTGTGCAAGCGGCGTATGCGGCGGAGCTTCCCGTCTACTCGGTGAAAGCCATTTCCGACGTTGCAGGAAGCGGCAGCACCACCGAACAATTTTTAATCAACAAGGACAAAGCTTTACAAAATTTGAAAGCGGTGCTTCCTATGATTTTTGAAGAATTATAATTATGACCCCTACAAAGGAGAAATTTATGATTGATTTAGGCGATTGGAATAAGCGACTCGCGCCGCTGTTTGCCGACGAAAGATATCAAAAAATTAGAAACTTTTTGATTGAAGAATATCGCAATCACGTGGTTTATCCCGATATGCATGATCTTTACAACTGCTTCCGCTACACGCCTTTTTCCAAGCTCAAAGCAGTGATTTTGGGGCAAGACCCCTATCATAACGTTGGGCAAGCACACGGACTTTGTTTTTCCGTGCAAGACGGCGTTCCAAATCCACCGTCGCTTAACAACATTTTTAAAGAACTCAAAGCGGATATCGGTTGCGATTTGCCAAACAGCGGCAACCTGACCAAATGGGCAAACGAAGGCGTTTTGCTTTTGAACACGTCGTTATCCGTGCGCGAACATCAGGCAAATTCCCATTCTAAATGCGGTTGGGCGTGGTTTACCGATAGCGTGATTAAGCTCGTTTCCGAGCAAAAAGAAAACGTGGTGTTTATCCTTTGGGGCGGCAACGCGCGAAGCAAAAAACCACTTATCGACACGAAAAAACATAAAATTTTGGAATGTGCGCACCCGTCCCCCCTTTCGGCTTATAACGGTTTCTTCGGCTGCAAGCATTTTTCTAAAACAAACGAATATTTAACCGCCCACGGCATTGCGCCAATCGATTGGGATTTAACCAAATAAATCAAACATAAATGAAAAGAGATACGCTTTTATGCGCGTCGCTCATAGGGATTTAAATTAAATAGTTTAGAAACTCGACTTTTACAAGTTCGGGAATAAGATATAAGTATTATAACTATGGGGAAGATTTTGATAAATCGACTGTAGAAGATATTAGAAAGTTTATTGTTTTTTTGAGAAAAAACTACTACTTCCCTATTAGATTAAATATCCTCTTTTGTGATACACGGGTTTTCAGACACCATATTGATAATCATCCATATTACGGTGCTTTTTATAATATGGATGACGAAAAAAGGAAAGTATATCCTAAAATATCGATTGCGGCAAGAGTGGCTAAAAATAATTCTTTGGAAGATGTATTGTTTGCATTAGCGCACGAAATCACTCATTATTATCAATGGTATTTTTTAGAAGATGAAAAAAGAACGAACAGGAGTTTGGAAATAGAAGCGAATAAATGGGCTAACTATATTCTTGATTTATATTTTAATTAATGCTTTAACCATCTTCAAAAATCCAATTTATCGAATTGTTAATTTTTGTGGGGATTTTTTAAAAGTGTAGCACACTATACTTAACAAAGTTAAGTATAGTGTGTTTTTGCAAGCAAAAATGAAAAGACTAACAAAGTTTTCGTTAGTCTCTTATAATGTATTAAAAATCCCTATGGGATACGCCCTTAAGGCGTATCCCTTTTTTCTTATAAAATTTCTTATAACAATTTGGCGAGTATTTTTTTCAAGGCATATTTGCAATGTTCATAGGTCAAGCCGCCTTGAAAATAAGCGGTGTACGGCGGTTTCACAGGCGCGTCGGCGGAAAGCTCTACACTTGCCCCTTCCACAAAACAACCTGCCGCCATAATAACCTTGCTGTCATACCCGGGCATATCCCAAGGCTCTAACGTTACGAAGCTATCAACGGGCGATGCCTCTTGC
>JAZOLI010000029.1:0-12842 GCA_045652965.1 Candidatus Scatosoma sp. | reverse complement strand
CAGGCATAGGCTCCAAATATAGCGCGCTATCTTTCGTGTTTTTTTCGCCGCTGAACAAATCGGTTGCGGTTGTGCCAGGGCAAACTAAGCCCACATATTTTTTGCCTTTTTCTTCCATGGCAAGCGCTTCAGTGTAGCTTTTAACCGCGGCTTTGCTTGCCGAATAAGCGGCTGTGCCTGCAACGGTGCAAAGAGAAGCGGAAGAAGCGACGTTCACGATTGCGGGCTTGTGTTTTTCATTGCCTGTAAGAAGCGGAGAAAGGGCTTCTACTGCGTATATAATGGAAAAATAATTCGTTTGCATAATACGCTCAAACGTTTCCGGTGGCGTTTTCAAAACGGTTTTAAAGGTAGGGAAAACACCTGCGTTGTTGATTAAGAGTGCGGGGCGGATGTTTTGCTCCACAAGCCGATTTTTAAATTTTTGCCAATTTTCTTGCTTGCTCACGTCGAAAATGGCATAATCAAATCGTTCGGCGTTTTCACCAAGTTCTGTTTTTAAGGAAAGCATTTTTTCTTCCCTTCTACCAATCCCGATAACCTTTGCGTTAAAGCGTTCTACAAAAATTTTACAAAGTTCTCTTCCGATGCCGCTTGACGCGCCGGAAAGAACGATCCATTCATCATTTAACCAGTTTTTCATATCCATATTATAACATGCGAAAAACCGTTTGTCAACTGCTCTTTGAGCGTGAAAGTAATCAATAAAATTTTTAAAAATTTATAATAAAATATGGCGAAAAATCGTTGACAAATATAAAAGAAAAGTATATAATAGGTAATGCTTGTGGGGATATGGCTCAGTTGGTAGAGCGCCTCGTTCGCAACGAGGAGGCCAGCGGTGCGAATCCTCTTATCTCCACCAATGAATATGGACGATTAGCTCAGCTGGTAGAGCAATTGACTCTTAATCAATGGGCCCAGGGTTCGAGTCCCTGATCGACCACCAGCAAAAAGACACGCCTTGTGCGTGTTTTTTTGTTGTGGAAGGGACGAGAACCCTGGTTCGCGCGAGCCGTAGGCGAAGCCCTCCGAGTTGTGATAGGGACGAGAACCCTGGTTCGCGAGGCGTTTTCTTAAAGAGTATCCACTATAAAAATATTCCCCACAGGAACACCTGTGGAGAATAAATGATTTTTTTATTTAATTATGCTTTTTCAGGAAACACTTCTTCAAATTTATTTTCCAAGAAACGCTTTACGTCGTAGCCTTGGCGATAAATGAGATAGGTGGTCACGTTGGGGGCTGTAAAATCTTTCAAAGTCACTTCTTCCAAGGTGCCTGCTTGCAATTGATCTTTGACAAGCTTGTAAGGCAAGAATGAATAACCAAGCCCTTTTTCTAAATAAGGAATAATTTTAGAAGAGTTGTCTACGTCTAAACGGAATGCGTGGTTTGTGGGGAAGAGTGAACGGATAAACACACCTGCTTCACTCAACGTAAAATCGCACATAAGGTAGGGCAACTTTGCGAGTTGGGATTTGGTCACACCATCTTTATATTCGTTTTTTCCCTTTCCGCAAACGAGCGCTACGCGATCGGTGTCGAAAACTTCGCACGTATACCCAATCCGCTTTAAAGGCACGGCGGAAAACACCATATCAAGCACGTTGTCTTGTAGCTGCTGAATAAGATCAAGCGAGTGCCCAAGCATAACTTTGATGGACGTAACCGTGTTATCTTTCAAGCATTCGTCTACAAGCGGTTTTACGTAGATTTCGTAGGTTGCGTTGATTGCACCGATCGAAAATTTACGGTTATGAGAAGTGAGCGCGTTCATTTCTTCGATCGATGTATCTCGCAATTCCAAAATACGTTCAGCATAGCGTAAAAAAACTTTGCCTGCTTCCGTAAGAGTCACCGTTTTAGATCCACGAGAAAAAAGCCGCTTTCCAACTTCCTTTTCAAGTTCGCTAATGCGGTTTGTCACCGTTGATTGTGCTATGTAAAGCTGTTCCGCTGCCAAAGTGAAGTTTTTTACTTTTGACAAATAAATAAATGTTTTGAGTTCTTCCGTGTTCATAGAAAAAATTGATTATCCTTATCGGTTTTATCTATTGCTTTAATTATACAGGCAAATTTGCAAAAAAGCAACTAAAAATGAGCAATTATCATAAAAAACACGAATTTTTTCCTATTTTTATATTTTTTAGCGTGTAAGATTGACAAAAAAAGGTAAAAAGAGTATACTAAATAAAAACGTTTTGAGGCGGTTATGCAAACGGAAGAAATCAAAAGCAAAGTGAGAGAAATTAAAAGCGCGCTTGCCAGCGGAAACGCTTTTGGAGAGCGTGTGGCGCTCGTCGCGGCAACGAAAATGCAAAGTGCGGAAGCGATCAACGCCGCGATTGATGCGGGGGTGGATGCCGTTGCGGAAAACAAAGCGCAAGAATTTAGGGATAAAAACGAGTTCATCTCGCCTTGTTCACGCCATTTTATCGGGCATTTACAAACGAACAAGGTGAAATATCTCGTGGGTAAAGTGGAGCTTTTCCATTCGTGCGATCGGGACGAGCTCGCAGGGGAAATTGCACGCCTTTCGTTGAAACAGGGGCTCGTTTCGAGCGTGCTTTTACAGGTAAATATAGGCGACGAAACCACGAAAGGCGGCTATGCTTATGAAGAAGCGAAAGAAGCCTTTTTGCGGTTAACGAAAACGGACGGATTGCGCGTAAAAGGCTTTATGGCAATGTTGCCCGAATCGGACGATACAGATCTTCTTCGAAGTCTTGTAAGAAAAATGCGTGCATTATTTGAATGGGCAAAAACTTGCTGCAGTGACGTAGAATTTTTATCTATGGGAATGAGCGGGGATTATAAGCTTTGCGTGGAAGAAGGGAGCAACATGGTGCGGCTTGGCTCAACCATTTTTGGCGCTCGAAATTATTGATAACTTGGGAAAGTGAAGATGAAAAAAGAAAACTATACAGGTGGCTATGCGTTGATAACGGGCGCAACGGGTGGCTTAGGCAAGGCGTTTGCGTTTGCTTTGGCGGGGCGAAAGTGCAAGCTCATTTTGACGGGTCGAAGCGAAGAAAAACTAATTGCCTTAAAAAACGAATTGTTAGAAAAATTTGCAATTACCGACGTGGCGATTTTTGCCGCCGATTTATCGAACGGGGATAGCAGGTATGAGATGATTGAAAAAATGCGAGCGGCAGGTTATAGGATACGCTTGCTCGTAAACGCGGCAGGGGTAGACGTGCAAAAGCCTTTTGAAAATTATTCGCAGGAAAAGATAGCCTTTCAATGCCGTGTCAATTTCGAAGCTGCCGTTTCCCTTTGCCGTTTTGCAATCGATAGCCGCGCGGAGCGTTTAGAAATTTTGAACGTTTCAAGCGTTTCTGGTCTTTATCCTATGCCTTATTTTGCAATATATAGCGCCACCAAAACCGCGCTTACGTCTTTTTCCGTTGCTCTGCGGGAAGAGTTAAAAGGTAAAAACGCGGCGGTTTGCGCCATTCTTCCCGGCGCAATGCCCACACGCGACGATATCAAAGAACAAATCAAAGGGCAGGGGCTTTGGGGTAAGCTTGCCGCAAAATCTCCTGAGTCGGTCGCGGAATATGCTTTAAAAGCCGTTCGTAAAAATAAGGCGAAAGCAATTGTTGGTTTTTGGAATAAAGTGATGCGAATCGGAACGATATGGTTGCCGCAAAGCTGGAAGCTGAAATTTATCGCTAAGCGTTGGAGTAAAATCTCTAAAGATGCTTTTTAAGTGAAAAAAATTAATAAAATAATAAAGAAAAAAGAAAAGATGCGTTAAAATCCTTGACAAACGCATTCTTTTTTTGTATAATCGATTTAATAAATTGAACAACGCATTTTAATCGAAAAATAAAATTCAAAAGGTGTATAGTATGATTGAATTAAATCCTTCCAGTAATTTATTAGAGCAGGACCCGTACGCATATGAATTGCAGGACGTGCCGCAGGCGCAACTGTTTCGCGATATTTATCCCTACGACGAAATTCCCAAAGCGGCGTTTAACCATCGTCGCGTGCCTATGAACATGCCCAAAGAAATTTGGCTCACTGACACGACGTTTCGCGATGGGCAGCAATCACGCGCGCCTTATACGCCCAAGCAAATGGTGGACATATATAAAATGATTGCTCGGCTTGGCGGCCCGAAAGGGATTGTTCGTCAAAGCGAATTTTTTGTGTATACGAAGAAAGATCGGCAGGCGCTTGAAGAATGTATGGCGCTTGGCTATAAATTTCCTGAGATTACCACGTGGATTCGTGCGAAGAAAGAAGATTTCGAGCTTGTGCACGATATCGGTATCAAAGAAACGGGTATTTTGGTAAGCTGTTCCGATTATCACATTTTCAAAAAATTGAACATGACGAGAAGGCAGGCATACGACCACTATTTATCCGTTGTAAAGCAAGCTTTTGAAGCAGGGATCTCGCCTCGTTGTCACTTGGAAGATTTGACGCGAGCCGATTTCTACGGTTTCGTCGTTCCTTTTGTCAACAAATTAATTGAGCTTTCCAAGGAAGCAAAAATTCCCGTTCGTATTCGTATGTGTGACACCATGGGCTATGGTTTGCCTTTCACAGGTACGGCGCTTCCGAGAAGTGTTCCAGGCATCGTTTACGGCTTGCACCATTATTCCGACGTTACCTCTGAAATGCTGGAATGGCATGGTCATAACGATTTTTATATGGGGGTGGCGAATGCGGTGAGCGCTTGGCTTTATGGCGCGAGCGGTATCAACTGTTCGCTTTTAGGTATCGGCGAGCGCACGGGCAACGTGCCGCTTGAAGCAATGGTTATGCAGTATGCTTCCCTTCGTGGAACGTTGGACGGCATGGATACGACGGCGATCACGGATATCGCGGAATATTTTAAAAAAGAACTCGGCTACGAAGTGCCGCCCATGACGCCGTTTGTGGGAAGTGCGTTCAATCTTACGCGAGCGGGCGTGCATGCGGACGGTATGATGAAAGATGCTGAAATTTATAACATTTTCGACACGGAAAAAATTTTAAAACGCCCTGCGGAAGTTTCCATCACAAACACGTCGGGGCTTGCAGGCATTGCTTATTGGATTAACAAGCATTTCAACTTACCAGCGGAAAAGCAGGTGACAAAGCAAGATTGGATTGTGCAAACGATGAAAGAAGCAATCGACGAGCTGTACGCGGATGGTAGAACGACGGTTATGGGCGAAAGGGAATTGGAAGAACTTTTCCGCTCTTACAGCAAAGACGGACGTTGCAATCTGAATTGGTTTGATTTATAAGGAGAGGTCATGGGCTATACGATCGCACAAAAAATTATAAAAAATCATCTCGTTTGTGGAAACATGGTAGCAGGCGAAGAAATAGGCTTAAAAATTGATCAAACGCTCACGCAAGACGCTACGGGTACGATGGCATATTTGCAATTTGAAGCGATGGGTATTGATCGAGTTAAAACGGAATTATCAGTGGCGTATATCGATCACAACACGTTGCAAGCAGGCTTTGAAAATGCCGACGATCATCGCTACATCCAAACGGTGACGAAAAAACACGGCATTCGCTTTTCTCGCCCTGGCAACGGCATTTGTCATCAAGTGCATTTAGAGCGTTTTTCTAAGCCTGGGAAAACGTTGATTGGCTCCGATTCCCACACGCCTACGGCAGGTGGGATTGGTATGCTTGGTATGGGCGCAGGCGGCTTGGACGTAGCCGTTGCGATGGGCGGTGGAACGTATTATATCACCATGCCAAAAATGATAAAAATCAATCTCACGGGCAAGCTCTCCGATTACGTAGGTGCAAAGGACGTGATTTTGGAAGTGTTGCGTATTTTAGGCGTGAAAGGTGGCGTTGGTGCGATTGTAGAATACGGCGGCGACGGTGTAAAAACACTTTCCGTTCCCCAACGCGCAACCATCACGAACATGGGCGCGGAGCTTGGCGCAACGAGCTCGATTTTTCCTTCCGACGACGTGACGAGAGCGTTTTTAAAAGCCGAAGGAAGGGAAGAAGATTTTGTTGAACTTTCTTCTGATAACGACGCTGTGTTTGATGCGGAATATACGATTGATCTTTGCTCGTTAAAACCGCTTGCGGCTTGTCCTCATAGCCCCGATAACGTGAAAAACGTATCCGAGCTTTCGGGCATGAAAATCAATCAAGTGTGCATTGGTTCATGCACCAATTCTTCCATGCAAGATATGCTTACTGTCGCGGCAATGTTAAAAGGAAAAACTGTGCATAAGGACGTAAGCCTTTCCATTTCTCCAGGTTCTAAACAAGTGTATACAATGCTCGCGGAATGCGGCGCACTTGCTGATTTGATCAATGCAGGCGCGCGAATTTTGGAATGTGCGTGTGGTCCTTGTATCGGCATGGGCTTTTCACCACAATCGGCAGGGGTGAGCTTGCGCACGTTCAATCGAAATTTCCTTGCAAGAAGTGGAACGGCGGATGCACAGGTATATTTGGTTTCACCTGAAACGGCGGCGGCTTCCGCGGTGGCAGGCGTATTCACCGATCCCACCTCGCTTGGAAAAGCCCCTAACTTTGAAATGCCCACGGCATTTAAAATCAACGACAATTTAATCGAAATGCCCGTATGTGCGGAAGATATGCAAAGCGTGAACGTGGAACGTGGACCGAACATTAAGCCCATTCCCGTTGGGAAAGCGCCCGATCAAGATTTGAAATGTGAGTTGATTTTAAAAGTTGGCGACGACATAACGACCGATCATATTATGCCTGCAGGCACAAAGGTGTTGCCTTATCGATCCAACGTTCCTAAACTTTCCGAATTTTGCTTCACCGTTTGCGATAAGGATTTCCCCGATCGTGCAAAAGCCAAAGGCGGTGGGGTTATCCTGGGCGGCTCAAATTATGGGCAAGGCTCGTCAAGAGAACACGCCGCCCTTGTTCCTTTATATTTAGGGATAAAAGCAGTGGTAGCAAAAAGTTTTGCGCGCATACACGTGGCGAATTTAATCAATTTTGGCATCGTGCCTATGACGCTCAACAACCCCGATGATTACGATTGCTTTAACGAAGGCGACGAGATTGAAATCGTTGGTTTTGCGCAAGCGGTTGCGGGAAAAGACGAAGCGATTTTGAAAAATAAAACGAACGGTAAAACGGCGAGCTTGAAGCTTGCATTGTCCGCGCGGCAAAGAGAAATTTTGCTTGCAGGCGGTAGATTGAATTATACTAAGCAGGAGAAGATATAATTATGGAAAAAGCAGAATATAAAGCGCAGCTTGACGCGGCTTGCGAAAAATTTAGAAAATTGATATCCGATCAACTTGAAAGGGTGGAAGATATGAAATCCCAAGGCGATTTCGTTGATTATTCCAAGCTCGACACTATCAAGATTGGCGTGTGCGGTGGTGATGGTATTGGTCCAATCATTTCCGCGCAAGCAAAAAAGGTGCTTGAATTTATTTTGGAGGATCTTGTAAAAGCAGGCAAAGTGGAGTTTAAAACGATCGAAGGTTTAACGATCGAAAACCGTATTGCCAAGGGAAAGGCGATTCCTGACGACGTGATGGCGGAGCTCAAATCTTGTCATATCATCTTAAAAGGTCCTACGACGACACCCCAAAAGGGGAGCGGTATGCCCAACATAGAATCGGCGAACGTAGCAATGCGAAAGGCGCTCGATTTGTTTGCGAACATTCGCCCTGTAAAAGTACCTGAAGAAGGCATAAACTGGACGATTTTCCGTGAAAACACCGAAGGTGGCTATGCGATTGGCTCTTCCGGCTTTAACATCACGGAAGATCTTGCCGTTGATTTCACTGTGACGACTAAACAAGGTTCCGATCGTATCGCGCGGCTTGCTTACGATTATGCGCGTAAGAACGGTTTAAAGCGCGTTTCACTTGTCACAAAAGCAAACGTTATCAAGACGACGGATGGTAATTTCTTGGAAGATTGCCATAAGGTGGGCGATCTTTATCCCGAAATTACAACCGACGAGTGGTATGCGGATATTATGACGGCGAAGCTTGTTGATAAAAAGCGTCGCAAGGATTTCCAAGTTCTTTTATTGCCTAACCTTTATGGCGATATCATTTCGGACGAAGCGGCGGAATTCCAAGGCGGTGTAGGCACGGCAGGTTGCGCGAATATCGGTAAAAAATATGCTATGTTTGAAGCAATACACGGTAGCGCACCGCGTATGATCACTGAAGGTAGGGGCAAATACGCCGATCCTTGTTCCATGCTTCGAGCTTGCGTTATGCTTCTTTCGCATATCGGGCTTCAAGATAGAGCGGATAAGCTTGAACGCGCGCTGGATATTTGTTCCTTTGAAGAAAAAAGACACGTTATCACGGGTAGAGATACGGGCGCAACTTGCGATGAATTTGGCGCATACGTTATGGAAACTTTGCAAAAACTTATATAAGCTAAAAAGCTCCTTTTCTCAAGGGAGCTTTTTTATTTCAAAACGCTTTACAGGATATTTTTTTTGTGTTATAATAAACAATAGAGGACGTAAGATATATGAGATACACGTTGCAATCTAGCAAATACGTTTTAAAAAATTTCATTTACATTTTTCCTTTTGCCGTTCTTCCCGCGCTGTTTCTTTCCTTTTCAACAGATGAAGCGGCAATGATTTCGGTGATAGGAAAATTTTTCTCAGGCGAAATTGGCGCGTGGGATTTTTCCAATCTTTTTAAAGCCATTTCCGTGTTTAATTTTGCATCGTGGAAAGCGGTTGCATTTGGAATTGTTGGCATTGTGGCGCTCGTGCTTTGCGTGTCACTTATGATGGCGCTTATGGAAAAACATATGCGGATAGGTAAACGCACCTTTAACGGTATCTTTTCTAAGCTTAACGACAATTTCTTGTCAACCTGTGGCTATACGATTTTGATGCTTGCGATCTACGAATTGTGGTCGCTGATCACAGCGGCTCTTTTGGCGTTGGTGGCAATGATCCCCAATTTAGTGGTTGCTTATTTGTTTGCAGGGCTTGTCTTTTTGTTGGCGCATTTTGCGCTCCTTTATTGCATCAATATCATTTATTTGTGGTTACCGTGTATGCAAATAACGGGCTTTAAAGCTGCAGAATCGCTCTATTATTCCAACCAGCTTTCTCAACCTGTGAAATGGCGCATTTTGCTTGGTCAAGCCACGTCGCTGTTCATGATGGATGCGCTCGTTTATTTGTGCGTTTTGTTTGCACCAAATTCCTTTTTGTTTACGTTGTTAACAACCGTTCTTTATTCGTTGGTGCTAATGATTTATTGCGTTCGCATGGAAATTGTTTATTTTGATTTGGATCATATTGAGCGTGTAGACGTAAAAACGTATTGCTAAGGCTAAAATTCGAAAGGAGAAATGTACGTATGCTTTTTCGAAATAGTATCCGTTTACTAATGGAGAATTTTAAAAACGTTTATAAAATTTTGCTTTATCAAGTGATAGTAGGAGTTGTTGCGGGCGCGTTATGTGTAGCAATGATCCTGCCGCAACTTTTAGAACTTGTTGGAAGTGCGCCTATGCAGGATTTGATCGCAGGCGCGAAGTCGTTTTTTCAAGCGTTGCTTTCGGCAAACGCGACGGAGCTTAGCGCAGTTAAAGAAGAGATTTTTGGTGATCAAGGCGCGTTGCAACGTTTTGCTGAGTTGCTTTTGTCGAGAAAGACAGGCATCGTTTTAGGAACGCTTGGCTGTGTGGTTGTGTATTTGTTAAAACGCATCACCGATACCCTTTGCTATTTTGCGGTCGGCGGTGTGCTCAACGATAGAATGTCCAGCTACACGGAAACACCACTTGCCACGTCTTATATAAAAAACATGGGCAAAGGTTATCGTTATGCGCTGGTATACGTTCCCATTACGTTTGCTATTGATGCAGGTGTGTTTGCTCTTTGTTATCTTGCCATTCGCTTTATGGGCATTTTAACGGCGCTTTTCCTTTCTATAACGCTTATAGTGCTTGCACAAGCTCTTAAGTTCACTTTTACAGGTCGTTGGATGCCTGCGATGATCACGGATGATTTACGTCTTCGCAATGCCTTTGCGTATGCGGATAAAACGGAGCGTAAGCAACGCGCGAAAATCTTTTCCAATTATCTCGTTACCGCCTATGGAGTCTTGATTGTCAATGTGATTGCGGCGGTTTGCACGTTTGGAAGCGCATTAATTATCACCATTCCCGCTTCCTGTTTCTTGTTAATTTGTGAACAATTTACCCATTATTACACAATAAAAGGCAAAAAATATTTCATCACCTACGAAAGGATTGCAAGCAACCCTGATCGCGGTGATAGGGAACATTTCTTTGATTATATAAACGAAACGGAAGAAGAGAAATAACCAGGAAAAGGAGAGAAGAATGGATTATCGTAAAAACTACGAAAAATGGTTAAACGATCCTGCGCTTTGCGCGGAAGGAAAAAAGGAACTTGCGGCAATCGCGGGGGATGAAAAAGAAATTGAATATCGTTTCGGCGGCGAAATGGAATTCGGCACGGCAGGTATGCGCGGCGTGATCGGCTATGGTGTGAATATGATGAACATCTACACCGTTATGCGCGCTACGCAAGGGCTTAGTGAGTGGATCAAAACACTTGGCGAAGCGGAAATTTCTCGCGGGGTTGTCATCTCTTACGACACGCGTAGAAAATCGGAAGAATTTGCCAAGGCAGCGGCAAGTGTACTCGCGAAAAATGGCATTAAGGTTTATTTGTTCGACGACGTACATCCCGTTCCCATGCTTTCTTATGCGGTGCGTTATTTGAAAACGGTGGCGGGCATTATGATCACGGCAAGCCATAACCCTAAACAATATAACGGCTATAAAGTGTACGGCTCAGATGGTGCACAAATGTCACCTGACGACACGGCGAAAGTCGTTTCCTATATCGATCAAATCACTGATTATTTATCAGTACAAGGGGAAGAAAACAGCCCTTTGATTATGCCTGTTCCTAAAAAGCTTGACGACGATTATATCGAAGAACTTTCCAAGCTCACTCTTTCCAAGGAAGCAGTGGAAAAATGCGGTGCAAATTTAAAACTTGTTTATACGCCCGTGCACGGTAGCGGCTACGTTCCTGTCACGCGCATTTTGAAAAAACTTGGCATCAACACCACGATCGTGGAAGAACAAACAACGAAAGATACTGAGTTTTCCACAGTGAAAGTGCCCAACCCCGAATTTAAAGAAACGCTTTCGATGGGCATTACGCTTGCGAATAAAATCAACGCGGACGTAGTGTTCGGCACAGACCCCGATTCCGATCGTTTGGGCGTTGCGCTCAAAGACGAAGCTGGGGAATTTGTTGCGCTTTCAGGCAACCAAGTGGGCATTTTATTGCTCGATTATATTCTCACTCGTCTTTTCGAAGAAAATCAGATGCCGAAAAACGCGGCGGTTGTTAAATCGTTTGTCACCACGGGTATGGCAAAAGCACTTTGCGATGATTACGGCGTGACGCTCTACGAAACGCCCGTCGGCTTTAAGTTTATCGGCGAAAAGATCAAGCAATGGGAGAACGACGGCAAACACACGTATATCTTCGGCTTTGAAGAATCGTGCGGATATTTGCGTGGTACGCACGCAAGGGATAAAGACGCCGTTGTGGCTTCTATGCTCTGCGCAGAAATGGTTTGCTATTATGCCTACATCGGTAAAACGGTGTATGGTAGATTGCAGGAAATTTATCAAAAGTATGGCTTCGTGCTTGATAAAAACGTTTCCATTCAATATTCAGGCTTAAACGCCATGAAGGAAATGAATGCGGTGGTTGACGGTTTAAAGAGTTTGAAACCCGCCGATTTTGCAGGCGAAAGGGTAGAAGCCGTGCGTGATTATAGCGCGGCAAAACGATTTGTTTATGCAAGCGGTGAAACGCAGGAAATGGATATCCCCAAATGCAACTGCGTTTATTATGAGCTTGCAGGCGGTTCGTTTATTTGCGTGCGCCCGTCGGGAACAGAACCTAAACTTAAAATTTACTATTCTATCAAAGCAAAGAACGAAGCTTTGGCAAACGAAAAGCTTGCGCAAATGCAAATTGCTGTAAACGCGCTTTTAGAAAGTGTTAAGCAATAAAGGCAGGTGTGAACTTATGAGAATTTTGTTCTTCGGTGATTCGATTACGGATGCAACAAGAAATAGAGAAGGCGATTTCACGTTGGGTAATTACGGTTTAGGTTTCGTTCGTTCGGTTGCAGGAACGCTTATGTGTGAAGCGCCCGATAAATATGAGATTTTCAATCGTGGCATTGGCGGAAACCGCGTTGTCGATTTATATGCGCGAGTGAAGATCGATTGCTGGAATTTACAACCCGACGTGTTGAACGTTTTAATCGGTGTGAACGACGTGTGGCATGAAGTGGCGGCGAAAAACGGGGTGGAAATCGATCGTTTTGAAAACGTATATCGCATGATGCTCAAAGAAACCAAAGAGCGTTTGCCGAACACGAAAATTATAATTTGTGAGCCTTTTATTTTGAAAGGTAAAGTCACGGAAGAAAAATACGAGCAATTTTTAGCCGTGCAAGATTATGCGAAAGTGGTGAAAAAGATCGCGGAAGAATTTGGTTGCTATTTCTTGCCCTTGCAAGAAAAAATCGATGTGTTTGCGGCAAAATATGGCGTGGAAGCTTGTCTTTCCGACGGCGTACATCCTGCGGTGGGTGGGGCGCAACTGATTGCAAACGAATGGTTAAAGCTTTTTAAAAAAATCGAAAATTAAGAAAAAATCGCGCCTTTTGTCGCTCTTCCCGTAGGGAATTGCGACAACTAAATAAATCCTTACGGATTTGTGATATTCGTCTAACGACGAGTGATATTGCCTACGGCAGTTATATTTGCCTATGGCAAGTTAAGGATTTATTTAATATCACTTTGGC
>JAZOLI010000028.1:0-27966 GCA_045652965.1 Candidatus Scatosoma sp. | reverse complement strand
CGTCTTATGCGTTTGATAATCGTATTTGTACGTCACGCTACTGTTTTGATTGGTCAATGCGATGATACCGTCGCTATTGTTAATCAAATTCATCGTAGTTTCTTGGTTATCGGAATCCGCCCACAAAACGATATATCCAATCATTTGCGCGCCGTATTTTACCGTAGTTTTCGCCGTCACCGATTCAACGTAGAAACGGTTAAACGGAGAAGCCTGCAAGGTATCCGGCGTATATTTACCAGGAGTGCTATCCAATCCGTCCGCCGCCGCCGCCGCAATCGCTTCTTTCACTTTACTATTGCTAGGATCGATCATTCCGAAGTATCTTTGACCGCCACGATATTCGACGATGGTGAACATTACCGTCACTTTGCCCTTTTCTACGATAAATTCCGAACCATTGTTTTGCTCTTCTTCATTGATGAAGCCGTAGCAATTTACCGTGCCCGTGCTAATCAGCTTGGCATTCGCGCCCAAATTGATTTGCGCGTGACGACCTGCCGTCAACGAGTTAGCGTTGCCGCTTGTGTTATAGTTCATGTGCATACCGCCACACACTTCGCCCGCAACGTTAATCGTACCGACGTTTGAAAGCGTGTGCTCTTCCGCGATATAAAGTTGATTGCACAAATACTCGGCTTTTCCGTATGCAGTTTGTTTATATGCGTTGTTATCGTTTACAAGCACGTAAGCAACCGTCGTATCTAACCTGCTCTCCAAATAGGGCAACATGAGCGTCACTTTTGATTTGATTTCGGTGACAACCGCAACCGTTTTTGCGATCTTCGCTCTACCGCTATCGATTTCGCTTCCCAACGGCAACACGTAAACCTTGCCCGAATTTTTTGCATTTGCTGCGCTAAGCGCGCCGTCGACCGTTACGTAATAGTTAGAACCGTATTTCGCAACCGCAAGCAAAAGAGCCTCAATCTCTTTCGAAACAGGCGCATATTCCGTGCCGCTAGGCGTAAAGGTTACATAGGCTTTTACCTTGATTTCTTTCGACGTGCCGCTTACCGTATAGTTCACGCCCGTAATCGTCCAAGTTCCGTCCGTTACCGTTTCTCCGCGCTCGTTTTGCACAACACCGTCCGAAAGAGTCATCGCTTCGCCGTAATACGCATTCTCTACCGTCGGCGCCGTTATCATGGAAATATGGTTTGTCGCCGTACAACGCTCGCATTCGCCCAATTTAAACGAATGTCCAAGCACAGAGCCTTCGTCTGCAATCGTATCCTTTTTGCCACAACCATTGTCGCACGTAGCCGTTTTTGTGCCGTCTTCTTCGCAAGTTGCGTCGTTATTAGAAACGTAGTTCGTGTATGCATGACCGAGCTTCGTGCCAACGTCCGTGATCGTGTCCGTTTCGCCGCAATCATTGTCGCACGTAGCCGTCTTCGTGCCGTCTACTTCGCAAGTCGCGTCGTTATTGGAAACGTAGGTCGTGTATTCGTGCCCAAGCGCAGATTTTACGTCCGTAACCGTATCCGTTTCTCCGCAGCCATGGTCGCAAGAAGCCGTCTTCGTGCCGTCTTGCGTACAAGTCGCGTTGTTATCGGAAACGTAGGTCGTATACTTGTGACCGAGCTTCGAATCTACGTCCGTAAGCGTATCCTTTTTACCGCAACCATTATCGCAGGAAGCCGTCTTCGTGCCGTCTTCTTCGCACGTTGCATTGTTATCGCTTACATAGTTCGTGTATTTGTGTCCAAGCTTCGAGCCAACATCTGTGATCGTGTCCGTTTCACCGCAACCGTTGTCACAAGAAGCCGTTTTCGTGCCGTCTGCTTCGCAGGTCGCGTTGCCATCGGAAACGTAATTCGTATACTTGTGACCGAGCGCGTTTACGTAGGTGTCCACGTAACTATCTCCACAACCGCAGGTGTGCGTGGTATACCCTTTCTCCGTACAAGTAGGCGCGGTAACGCTCGCTACGTAGGTGTGCCCCAGTGCGGAATTTTCTTCCCGGCGCGTATGCGTTACTTCACAATTTTCACGATCGCAAACTGCCGTTTCTGTGCCGTCTTCTTCGCACGTTGCGTTGTTATCGGAAACGTAGGTCGTAAACAAGTGACCGAGCTTCGTGCCAACGTCCGTGATCGTGTTCGTTGTTCCGCAACCGTTGTCGCACACCGCCGTCTTCGTGCCGTCTTGCGTACAAGTCGCGTTGCCGTCACTTACATAGTTTGTATAGCTATGTTCAAGCGCAGAGCCTTCGTCTGCAATCGTATCCTTTTTGCCACAACCATTGTCGCACGTAGCCGTTTTTGTGCCGTCTTTTCCGAGCGTCGCGTCGTTATTGCTTATATAGTTCGTATACTTGTGACCGAGCTTCGAATCTACGTCCGTGATTGTATCCTTTTTGTCGCAACCGTTGTCGCAAGAAGCCGTCTTTGTTCCATCTTCTTCACAGGTCGCGTTGCCATCGGAAACGTAGGTCGTATACTTGTGACCGAGCTTCGAATCTACGTCCGTGATTGTATCCTTTTTACCGCAACCATTATCGCAGGAAGCCGTCTTCGTGCCGTCTTCTTCGCACGTTGCATTGTTATCGCTTACATAGTTCGTGTATTTGTGACCGAGCGCAGATTTTACGTCCGTGACAATATCCGTTTCTCCACAGCCGCGGTTGCAGGAAGCCGTCTTCGTGCCGTCTTGCGTACAAGTCGCATTGTTATCGGAAACGTATTTTGTATATTCGTGTCCAAGAGCAGATTTTTCGTCTGCAATTGTGTCTTTTTCTCCGCAATCACGGTCGCAAGAAGCCGTCTTCGTGCCGTCTTGCGTACAGGTCGCGTTATTGTCGCTTACGTAATTTGTAAACACGTGCAAAAGTGCCGTGCCCACGTCCGTGATTGTATCCGTTTCGCCACAACCGTAGTCGCAGGAAGCCGTCTTTGTTCCATCCGCTTTGCAGGTTGCGTTGTTGTCGCTCACGTAGCTCGTATATTCGTGCGAAAGCATCGAGCCAACGTCTGCCACCGTATCCGTTTCGCCACAACCATAGTCACAGGAAGCCGTCTTTGTTCCATCCGCTTTGCAGGTTGCATTGTTGTCGCTCACGTAGCTCGTATATTCGTGCGAAAGCATCGAGCCAACGTCTACAATCGTGTCCGTTTCAGCGCAGGTCTCATCATCGCAAACAGCCGTTTTCGTGCCGTCCGCTTTGCAAGTTGCGTTGCCATCGCTCACGTAATTTGTAAACGAGTGCGTATGTTCGCCCACTTCACTCTTTTCGCTCACCACCACCGTGAACGTCGCCGTTAAGCTGGCGTCGGGGTTGTATGTAATGGTGATTACGCTCTCACCAACGGCAAGCGTACCCGACAACGTATAATCTTCCGTCGTTTCCGCTTCTTCCGCAAGAGCCGCCACCGTCGCCTCATCCGAAGTTTCTTCCGAAGTTTCATCAGAAGTTTCTTCCGAAGTTTCTTCCGAAGTTTCATCAGAAGTTTCTTCCGAAGTTTCATCAGAAGTTTCTTCCGTGCTTTCCTCAGAAGATTGTTCTATCTCTTCTTCTTCAAACTCTAAGAACACCGTCAAATCTTTTTTCAAATCGTCAAGCGGCGTATCCACAAACACCTGCGACGATTGTTCGTATACCGCAGTGATCCCTACGGGCGCTTCCGCGTCAGGCTCGTTGGAAGAACTCGTCGAAGAATTCGTCGGAGGATTCAGCGCCCCCATGAAGTCCGCACAAGCCGAAAAAGCGCCTGCGAAAAGCATCACTACCGCCAAACTTGAAGCCACTAAAAATTTTTTTAATGCTCTCATTTTATAACACCTACTTTTTATTGTTTCTTGCTTATTTGAAAATAAATCGTTTATAGATTATTTCCCATATTCATTATACACTATTTTATTCGCATAGTCAACAACTTTTTAATTTTTTTTAAATATGAACTGTAAAATCCAAGTGAAATGCGCGCGCCTTTCTATCGATGAAAAATGCCCCGCTTGAAAATCATCCAAACGGGGTTGTTTTTATTTTACAATGCTCACTGCGTGACAATCACTTGCGCGTAGCGAAGCACTTTTTCGCCTTTTTTATACCCTTTCACGTACACTTGTTTCACAATGCCGCTTTCTTCGCCGTCTTGCGCGGGCGCTGCCATGATCGCTTCCGAATAGATCGCATCAAAAGGTTGTCCGATCGGGTTGATTTCTTCAACGCCTTCGCTTTCTAACACCTTTTTAAAAGAAGCAAGCACCATTTCAATGCCTTGCTTGGTGTTTTCATCCGAGCAGGACGAAAGCGCGCGTTCCAAATTGTCGCCAATGGGGAAAAGGGACGCGATCACGTCGTTTCTGCCGTCAAGATAGCGTTGAGCAGCTTGATTTTGCGTGCGACGGCGATAATTTTCATATTCGGCGGTCACCGCATACCATTTGCGTTTGCTCTCTTCCGCTTCCGAAAGCGCCTTTTCAATTTCTTCCTGCGCTTTTTTATTGATTTTTTTCTTTTCTTTCGTCGCTTTTTCTTCCGTTTCTGGCGCGACGTTTTCTTTCAATTCTTCCTTTTCCATGCTCTTGTTTCCTTTCATCTCAGCTGTGCTAAATTGCAAAGCCTTTATTTATATATACCGCAAAATCGCAAAAATCAAACGCCTTTTTTAAATTTCCAAATGCGCGAATTTATCGCGGTTAGAATAACGATAAAAAATCGCCTTGCGACCAATCACCGCCACAGGCACGGCTTCCAAAAGTTCGGCAACGTTTTCCGCCAAGTTGCGGGGATCGTCGTCCGCCGTGTCTAAAATGCTCACTTTTATAATCTCGCGCGCATCCAATGCGTCGGAGAGCGTTTTCAACAAATTGTCGGTGATTCCGCCCTTGCCGATTTGCGCAATGGGTGATAAATTTGCCGCAATCGATTTGAGCTTGCTTCTTTGCTTGCTCGTGATATTTTCACTGGTTATAATCATAAATTTTTCCTTCTTAATAATGCTTTTTAAATGTGGATAAGATGCTGTGCTATACGCGTTTTAGGGGATGAAATCGAATTCTACGTCACCGATTGAAACCGTGTCGCCTTCGACGCAACCCATTTTCGCAAGTTCTTTGATCACGCCGCGAAGCCGCAACACTTTTTGGAAATATTGCATGGAATCGGGGTTGTTGAGCACCACGTTTCGGCAAAGCATATCAACCAAGCCTCCCACGACCACGTACACGCCGTCTTCATCTTTAAAGATCTCAAAGGACAAATCGTCGTTTGCCTTATATTCAAATTCTTCTTCGGGCATGATCCGCTCCACGGGGGGCAGGGTTGCGAGTACTTCAAAAATACCGTCTAAAAGCTCTTTCGTGCCTTCACCAGAAATTGCCGTGATCGGGAAGATTTTATATTTTCTTCCAAGCTTCTTTTTGATCGATTTCAAGTTTTCTTCTGCGCCGAAAACGTCGCATTTATTGCACACGATAATTTGCGGAACGCCTGCCAAAACTTCGCTATATTCTTTGAGCTCGGCGTTGATCTTTTTAAAATCTTCAATGGGATCGCGCCCCTCGCAGCCCGACACGTCCAAAACGTGACAAAGCATACGCGTTCTTTCGATATGTCTAAGGAAATCGTGTCCTAAACCTGCACCCTTTGCCGCGCCTTCGATAAGACCGGGGATATCCGCCGCCACGAACGATTTTTCATAGTGGCGCACTACGCCAAGGTTGGGAGAAAGGGTGGTGAAATGATAGTTTGCAATTTTGGGTTTTGCCGCGGAAATTTTAGAAAGTAAGGTGCTTTTTCCCACGTTGGGGAAGCCCACGAAGCCCACGTCCGCAATCACTTTGAGCTCCAAAATCACGTAGTGTTGTTTTACCTTTTCGCCCTTTTGAGCAAAGTTGGGAGCGTGCCGACGCGCCGTGGTGAAACGAACGTTGCCTTTCCCGCCGTTGCCGCCGCGCGCCACGAGCACTTCTTGCCCGTCTTCAAACACGTCGCAAATGAGCCTGCCCGTTTCCTCGTCGCGAACGAGCGTGCCGAGCGGAACTTTGATATACGTGTTTTTTCCGCTTTTGCCAAAGCAACGGTTCGTGCCGCCCATTTCCCCATTTTCCGCTAAAAAGCGAGAAGTGAAACGGAACGGAAACAAATCGTTCATGTCTTTATCTCCGACGAAATATACGTCGCCGCCCTTGCCGCCGTCGCCGCCGTCAGGACCGCACGCAGGCTTGCCTTTAAAGGCTTTGAACGAATTCATACCGTCGCCGCCATCGCCTGCTTTTATTAAGATTTTCACTTTATCGGTAAATTCACCCGTTGCCATACCTAATAAATCCCCTTTTTACGTTCTAAATAGGGCATTAAACACCCTTGCGAAAAATAACCGCGCGTGAAAGGTACACGCGCGGCGAGCTTTCGCTAAATTTTATTTTTGCATTGCAGCAACTTGCTTTGCAACTTCTTCGCTCAAATCTTCGCTCTTCTTTTCAAGACCTTCGCCCATTACGAAGAACACGAATTTATTGATCGCCGTGTTTCCAGCTTTCAACAAATCGGACACTTTCTTGGAATCGTCTTTGATGAATGCTTGTTCAAGCAAACAGTTTTCTTCGTAGTATTTTTTAATTCTACCCATAACCATTTTTTCTGCAATCGCTTCGGGTTTGCCTTCATTGATTGCTTGTTGCTTGAGCACTGCTTTTTCTCTTTCAAGCGTTTCTTCCGAAACTTCTTCACGCGTAAGGTAAGCAGGTTTCGTGAACGCGATTTGAAGGGTCACGTCGTGCGCAACTTCCTTCGCCGCTTCCGTTGCTTCGCCCGCTACGTCGAGCATAACGCCGAGCTTGCCGCCAAGGTGAATGTAGCTTTCGATGAAGCCGTTCGTTTCATAGCGTGCAAATCTTCTAACCGCGATCTTCTCGCCGATAATCGCGATTTTGCCTTTCAAATATTCTTCAACGGTCGCACCCGCGCAAGCGCACGCGAGCAATGCTTCTACGTTTGCAGGGTTTTCTTTTACGATCACTTTGGAAACTTCCGTTGCGATTTCCGAGAATTGAGGGTTCTTTGCAACGAAATCCGATTCGCAGTTGAGTCCGATCAAAACGCCCGTTTTGCCTTCAACGTAGCAAGCAACGATGCCTTCTGCCGCGATACGAGAAGCTTTCTTTTCCGCTTTCGCAATGCCTCTTTCACGAAGCAAATCAGCAGCTTTGGTCATGTCGCCGTCTGCGTCCGTCAATGCCTTTTTACAGTCCATAACGCCTGCGCCCGTCTTTTCGCGAAGCGCCATTACGTCTTTTGCAGTAAATGCCATAATCTTTATCTCCTTTCTATCAATAACTTACGCGTTTTCTTCCGCCGCTGCAACCACTTCTTCCATAGCAGCAGGTTCTGCCGCAGCTTCCGTCGTCGCTACAATTGCTTCTTCGCCTTGGTTTGCTTCGATAACCGCGTTTGCAATAACCGACGAGATAAGTTTGATCGCGCGGATTGCGTCGTCGTTGCCGGGGATTACGTAATCCACTTCATCGGGATCACAGTTCGTATCCGTAATTGCTACAACTTTAATGCCAAGCTTCTTCGCTTCTTTGATTGCGATGTCTTCGTTGTGGGGGTCAACCACGAACATAACGCCGGGCATCGATTTCATCGTTTTGATACCGCCAAGGTTCGCTTGCAATTTGCCCATTTCTTTCTTGAGAAGCATAACTTCTTTCTTAGGCAAAAGATCGAAATCGCCATTCGCTTCCATAGCTTCAAGCTTTTCCAAACGTTCTACGCGGCTTCTCATCGTCTTGAAGTTGGTAAGGCATCCGCCAAGCCAACGGGAATTCACATAGTATTGTCCGCAACGTTCCGCTTCTTCTTTGATTGCGTCTTGTGCTTGCTTCTTCGTTCCAACGAACAAAACCGATTTGCCCGCTTTCACCGATTCGCAAACGAAAGCGTAAGCTTCTTCAATCAAGTTTGCGGTAACTTGCAAGTCGATAATGTGAATATCGTTTCTTGCCGCGAAGATGTACTTCTTCATTTTCGGGTTCCACTTTCTCGTTTGGTGACCAAAGTGAACGCCTGCCTCTAAGAGCTGCTTCATGCTGATAACTGCCATAATTCATACCTCCGTTTAACCTCCCCGCCTTGCGTTGGCTCGCAACGACGTCCGCATTGCATAAAATTTACGGACACGGATTGCGCGCAATGAGCGAGTGTGAATTTTTAGCTATACTATTTTACCATAAAGAAAAACGGATTGCAAGCTATTTTGCACTCCGTTTTACCATTTTTTCTTAATTTTTTATAAATTTTTATCCTTTTTATCTGCGCAACACTTTCTTTAAAAGGGAGAGCAAAAGCGCGATGGTAAGCGGAATGAGCGAGCACAAGAGCGCAAGCAAAAGTCCGCAGGTAAGGAAGCCGCCCGCCGTGTTCATTGCTTTCACGAAGCCAAGATATGCCGCGGGAAAGATGAAATATAACACTACGTTGACAGCGGCAAGCAAGACAACCAAAATGGGCAACGCCGAAAGGGAATTTTTAATGTCCGCTCCGCTCAAATTTTGATGCAATGCAATGCAAAGCGCGAGCACCACGAACACCCAAAAGTTTACACCTGCCGTAAATGAGAAGAACAACGTTTCCGCCATGCCCTCGAACGCGCCGATTAAATAGCGCACGTTTTGCACCGTCAAGCCCGCTTGTGCTTTGGAAGAAAACGCCGTTAGATATCTCGTCATCGTCGTAAACGTTTGGGGAAGCAAAAGCCTGATAAGCAAAAACAGCACCGCCGTTCCGCATACGATGGGCGCAACGGAAATGAAGAAATTGCCTATCTTTTGATAAATGCTTTTTTGGTTATAGCTATGGCGCACGTATCCCAAAACACCGTTTTCATCATCCACTTGGAAAAGCTTAATTTCGTCGATTTTATGCCGAAAAACAACGCACATAAAGGCGTGGCTAAGCTCGTGTATGGGCGTGCCGATAAAGCCCGTTGCATAGCACACCCCCTTGCTATAATTGACAAGGCTATAAAAATATCGATTGCACAGGGAAATGACAAATCCCACCGCATACACTACACCGATAAAAAAGGCGATTTGTAAAATGATATTTCCAACTAACATATTTTTTCCTTTATAGGAAGCAAGGAGAGAAAGAAATTCTCTCCTCACTCCGTTTGTTTTTTAGGGTTTAGTTTTGCACAAACGATTGTGTAAACACCGTTTCTTGGCTTGCAACAACGTTCGCGCCGTAGCCGTTTGCTTGCACGCTAATTTTCACAACCTTCGTATCGCCGTTGATATAATCGCCGATATAGATGTTCTTCGACGTGCCCGTGGCAATGGTGATCCATTCGCCACCATCCACGCAAATTTTTACCGTGTATCCGTAAACAGCGTTGTTCACGCCTTCGAACGAAAACGTCTTGCTGTTCTTATAATAGGTCATATCGTCTTCGGTAGGCGCGGCAAGCAACGTGACGGTATATTTCGTATCGCCGTTTCCGCCTTTATCGGACGAATTCAAATAATATACGCCTTGTTCGTCGAATCCACCGCCGATCGCGTAAACTTTGACAACGTGTATACCAGGGTTGCATTCTTTCTTGGTTGCCGTCGTCATCGTGCCGCTTTGCACGGTGCCACCGATGGTATAGTGATATCCGCTTGCATAGGGTGATTCTTTCGTGATCGTCACGATAATTTCGCCATCGTCATCCACCACCGCATGGCTATATGCCACCGAGAAATCGGGCATGGTCAAAACCGCCGTCTTTTGAATGATGTAGTTTTTACCCGATTCAAGGTTGCTGTTGATCGTCTTCGTGCCGTCACCGATTGCAACCACTTCCACCGTGTAATCTTTCTTCTCATCAAACGAAGGTTTGAACGTATACACACCGCTTTCGTTGAGTTGATACGTTTGCTTTAATTCGCCGTCGATATAAATCGCATACGAAGAAGCTCTGCCAACGTTCGTCCATTGATATTGATTGTTTACAATTTGAACGGTGGGTGCAGCAATTTTGAAGATGGTTCTAATCTCCGAGAAATCAGAGTTGATGTAAACGGTTTTGCCGTTTGCGCTTGCGCCACCGATTGCTCTTACCTTGAACGTGTAATCTCTACCGCCTGCAAGGTTTGCGATGCTCATGCTCGTGCCTGTCATCCTTTCTTCATATTGCGCGTTCGTTTCGTCAAACACCGCATAAGTAGGCGCATAGATCGCTTCGTTGATATTGCTCGGCTTGTTCCACAAAAATTCGGTGTTGGTGAAAGGGTTGTTGCCAAAATCAGGTGCTGCCAATTTTATAAACGTCACCGTTTCGCTCGATTCCGAGGTCATATAATAGGTGCCGTCCACGTCAAATTCATTTGCAACCGCTTCCATATAAATGCCCGTTCCTTTGTCGGAAATTTCTTTGCGGATGTTTTGAAGTTGCGCACTCGTGAGCAACGTCTTGTTTGCATCGAAATATGCGTTATAGCTTCTCGCGCCTTCAATAGATGCGCAGGTAAGCACGCTGTTCGAACCGCTTTCGTCAATGCGGATGTTATAAGGTTTCGCCAAACGATTTACGTTGATAGGCGCGGAATAGTTAGAAGCAAGCACGTTAGAGCCGTTGCCCTTTGCGCAAACTTTCACTTCCGTAGGACCTGCTTTGAGCACAACGCCAAGATCAAACTCGGTGCTGTTGGAATCGTAAACGCTCGAACCCGTAAACACGGCATACCCGCTCGCTTTTTCCACGCTACCAAATTTATAGAAGAATCCTTCGATGGTAGGCTTCGAATGATCGTCAAGGTTAGGTCCTTGAGGTGTTGCAAGCACGGTGATTGCAAAGCTCAACGATTTTGCTTTGAGCGAGCTCAAAACAACCGTGTTGTTTTGCATGGAATCCGTACCGATGGATTGAACGCTATAATTATAAATCTTTTCGCTCGTCACACCCGCTTCCGCTACGTCCGTCACTTTGAATTGCGACGTGGATCTCGTGGTGTTCATAATCGCCGTTTCTTCTTTATACAAGCGATAACCCGTTGCTTTTGCTACCTTTTCAAAGGATACCGTGAAGCCCTTGGAAAGTTCTTGGGGATTGCTCGTGATAAAGCCCGAAGATACTTGCGTGGGCGATGCCAAACGGACAACTTTAATAGGCGAAGAATAGGGAGAATCGCAGAACGTCGAATCTTCGGGATCAGCCGTCGCTTTAAGTTCTACCGTATACGTACCTACTTCCAAGAAATCGTATTCAAATTGTCTGCTCGTTTCCACTGCAGATTCAATCGATTCGTCGCCGCTAGGCGCGGTGATTTTAAGTTCGTAGCCGTGTGCGTTGGAAATGCCGTCCCAGAAAATATTATTCTTTGCCGAGCCGTCGTCAAGCATCAAGCTGCTGTTCCATTGAATGGTGGGTGCTTCCAAAAGATAGAAGGACGTGGGTTGCGACCAGTTGGAGAAATATACCGCATTGTCGCTTTCAGGCATAATCGTAACCGTCAACGACGTGCCGCGCGTGAGCTTATCGTAGCTCGTGCCCGTGATCGTTTTGGGGCTTGCGTTGCCGATCTTTAATTTATAGCTCGTTGCAAGGTTCACTTCGTCCCAATAGAGCACGCCGTTATCCACTCTGATATTCGTCACGGGATCAAGGAAAATAAATTCTTTTTGTTCGGAAAGTTCGCCTGCAAGCGTACCTGCCGTCGAGCCTTTCGCTTGAATTTCTACCACGAAATTCGCGTTCGGGCAATCGAAATCCACCGACGTTGCCGTGCAATTTTCCACTTCGACAAATCCGTTCACGTATACGTCGTAAGCCGTCGCTCCGCTCACCGATGTCCACGAAATTTTGCCTTTTTCCACGTCGTATTTAATTTTCGATGCGTCCACCGTGCCAAGCTTGGTCACCTGTTGCACGTCGCTCCAAACGGAATAGTAGCTATTATCCGCGCCCAAGGGACGCACTTGATAGCTGTGTTTGCCCGTCGTTTCAACCGTATATTCGGTCACTGCAAGGGGAGTTTGTTGTTCCACACCGTCGATACGGATCGCATAGCCCGTTGCATTATTGACGAACGACCAAGTGAGCGTGCCTTCTTCGCTAAGCTCTAAATCGGTGATTTTGCCAAGCGGAGAGAACGTCATCACCGTCGCTTCCGATTTCATATCGCTAAGCGAACTCACCGCGCATACCTTAACGGTAAACGTTTGTTGCTGTTGAATGAGTTGCGCACACGTGTAAGCCGTGCTCGTGATCGAATACTCCGTTCCGTCGTTGATGGAAATGGTGTATTTATCTGCGCCGTCCACCTTATCCCATACGACTGCCATCGTATCTGCGTTTACACGCACGTTGCTGGGCGCGGACACTTCAAGCGGATTGTCACCGCAAGCGATAAGCCCAAACGCCGCAAACAAGCACGCGATAAGCGCAAGCAACAAGTTTGCAAGTTTCTTTTTCATATCTTATATCTCCTTATGATATATTTTTCTTTTTTGTTAATCCACCTTAATCGTCAATCTCGTATTCGATCCAACGAGCGTTTCAGGCGATTCTACGCCGCCTACGATAATCGTTCCTGTGGAAGAAGCCCCTACCATCGTAGAATTGCTTTCCGACCAGAATTTACCAAAGTATGCGCCCGTTTCCGTCGTACCCGTGATGTTGCCGCTGTTGGTAAGTTCCGCAAGCGACGCAAGTGCGCTGCTATCATGCGAGTTGTATGCATAGAAATATCCTGCGATGCCGCCCACTTGGCTGTTGCCCGTCACCGCGCCGCTATTGCCGCTCGACGTAAGCGCCACCGTATGCGTGTTATAGCGATCGGAAAAGGCAAAGTTCATAAAGCCAATCAAACCGCCAACGTGGCTATCGCCCGTCACTGCGCCGCTGTTGACAAGCCCCGCGTAAGTCATGTTGCCACTCGAACGATCCACACGACCTGTGATGCCGCCCACGTACGTCACTTTCGGCGCATAAATGGTTGCCAAGTTGGTGCAATTTTGCAAGCTGCTATTGCCCGTAAGCCCTGCGATACCGCCTACGTATTTACCCGATTTTTCATAAACGATGTCCGTTTCGTTCTCGCAACCGATGAAGCCAAAGCCAAAGCCTGCGTAGCCGCCAAGCCACGTATAATACGATTGATCGCTCGTGTTATAATAGTTGCCCTTTGCTTCTACCGTTGCGCCCTTGTTCGAGCAATCTTGCATCACGATGTTGCCTGCATAGCCCGCAAGACCGCCCACGTAATACGCGCCCGAAATTGCACTCGACGAAACCGATTCTAACAAGGTTGAGCTCGATTCCGACCACGTGTAGCCGAACAAGCCGCCTACGTATGCGCCCGACGACGTAATGTTAGCCGTGTTCTTAATTTCCATAGCAGAAGTGATTGCACCCGAATCGTGCGAGTTATACATATACATATAACCAACGATACCGCCCACATATTCGCCCGTACCCGTAATCGCGCCGCTGTTTTCAATAGTTTTGAGCGTCATGGTGAGCGTGTTGTATCTATCGCTAAACGCGTTATACAAGTCGCCGAAGATACCGCCCACGCAGCTCACACCTGTCACCGCGCCGCTGTTGGAAAGATTGCTAAACGTAGGTGCTCCTGCGAAGCTTACGTAGCCTACCAAACCGCCCACGTAAGTGGATTTGGTTGCCGTGATCGTTGCCGTGTTGCTACAATTTTGAATTTCGCTCGTTGCAAAGCCTGCGATACCGCCCACGTAGTTGCCTTTTTCGGTGTACATAATTTCCGTCGCGTTGTCGCAACCAACGATGCGATAGCCATAGCCTACGTAGCCGCCGATATAAGCGTTGTAGGAAGGCGTGCTGCCCGTGATGAGCTCATATTTCGTCGCCGTGACGGTGCTGCCCAAATTGGAGCAGGAAATGAGCTGAATGTTGCGCAAACGCCCTGCCAAACCGCCGACCATAAATTCTGCGGTGATAGCCCCGCTCGATTCGCCCGTGAGCTGCGACGAATATTCGGCATATCCGTCGCCGATGAAACCGCCAACGTAAGATTTGCCCGTTACCGCGCCCGTGTTCTTTAATTCAGAACCGACAACGTATGCGCCGCTATCGTGAGAATTGTAAGCGTATAAATAGCCGATCAAACCGCCGATCGCGTGTTCCGAACCCGTGATTTTACCGCTATTTTTCAAATCCTGCAAAGTAAGCGTGTGGGCGTTGTATCTATCGCTGAACTCGTCGTGTAATCTACCAAAAAGACCACCAACTTGTTCCGTACCCGTGACGTCACCCGTGTTATTCAAGCCTTGATAAGTACGTCCGAAAGTGGTATACGCATAGCCAACCAAGCCACCCACGTAAGCCGATTTAGCCGCCGTAACGTTGCCGTGGTTGGAGCAATTTTCTATCTGCAAGCCGTCGATTCTACCAGCCAAGCCACCAACGAAATCACCTTTTTCCGTGTGCATAATAGTTTCGCTGTTATGGCAGTTGACAAGCTTATAACCATAGCCTACGTAGCCGCCCAAGTAAACGTAATAAGAAGTGCCGCTCAAAACATATTTATTCGCTCTCACAAGCGAGCCTTCGTTGGAACAATCCACCAAACCGACGTTT
This sequence comes from Candidatus Scatosoma sp., assembly GCA_045652965.1. Classification (GTDB taxonomy): domain Bacteria; phylum Bacillota; class Clostridia; order Christensenellales; family Borkfalkiaceae; genus Scatosoma. The sequence continues at coordinate 13,417 of JAZOLI010000028.1, read as the reverse complement.
TGCAACCGACCGCCTAAGCCGCCAACGTAGCCTTCTTCCGCCACGATGATCGCACTCGATTCGCCCGAAAGTTGCGATTCGTATTCGGCATACCCGAAGCCAACGAAGCCGCCTACGTACTGTCTGCCCGAAACGTTGCCCGTGTTCTTCAATTCCGAGCCAACGATCTTTATGCCGCTGTCATGCGTGTTATGTGCATAGAGATACCCGATCAAACCACCCGCATAATCGCCGTTTACGTTGCTAACGTTGCCGCTGTTTTGAAGATTTTGGAAGGTCATCGTGTAGGTGTTGTATCTATCGCTAAACGAATTGTAAAGTTCGCCAAAGATACCGCCTGTATGCGTAAGGCCCGTGATGTCCCCGCTGTTGGAAAGCTTGGTATACGTTCTTCCCCAACCCACGCTTATATATCCCGCGATACCGCCCACGTAATCGGAACTTTCCGCCGTGATATTGCCCGTGTTTGAACAGTTTTGTACGTCGCCCGTTGCAAGGCCTGCAACACCGCCTACGTATCTACCGCCTGCCGTGCACGTGATATCCGATGCGTTAAAACAATTTACAATTTTCACCGCGCGCCCTGCATAGCCGCCTAAATATGCATAGTAAATGCCGCTGCTATCCATGCTCGGCTTGGTTGCCGAAACGCTCACGCCTGCGTTGGAGCAATCGGTTAAGGTGATGTTATCCGCCCAACCAACGATGCCGCCCACTTTCCATTCCGCGGTGATTTTGCCCGAAGCAACACCGCTAAGCGTTGAGCCCGTCGATTCGGAATATACGTAGCCAACGATGCCGCCAACGTCGCTCGTACCCGTAACCGTGCCCGTGCTCTTTACGCTAGAAATATAAACGTTCATAGAAGCGTCGTTGGAATTATAACTGTATACGTATCCAAACACGCCGCCCACGTATTGCCCACCGACAACCGAAGCGCTATTCGTATAGCCGCCCATCGTCGTCGTATAAGTGTTATAACGATCGCTCACCGAATTATACACTTGCCCTATTACGCCACCAACGTAGTTTCCGCCCGTGACTGCGCCGTCGTTTTTCATCGTCGCCGTTATATCAAGATGATAGGTCGCGCCCCATCTACCGATGACACCGCCCACAAAATTGCCCGAGCCGCTAACCGCCGCGTGGTTGACAAGGTTGTTGCACGTCGTCGTGCCGCCCTTGTACGCCGCACCTAACACACCGCCAACACGATATTGACCACTAACCGTGCCGAAGTTTTCACAATCGCGGAATTCGCCAGCCGTGAAATAACCAAGCACACCGCCTGCCGTGCCGTAATCTGCCGTTGCGCCCGACGTGCTCACCGCCGCATAGTTTTTACAGCCTTCGATCACGCCCGTGCCGTTCATCGTTCCAACGACACCGCCCACGTTTGCCATCACGCCTTTCACTTTACCCGAAAGGATTTCCACTTTTTGCACGCGCCCGTTGTTGCCAACGATAGCCGCCAGCACGCCCACGCTCACGTTTGCTTCGCTCGTGGTTTCTACGTTCACGTTTTCAAATTTCAAATTCTTCGCCGTGCCCGTAAGCGTTAAGAAGAAGCCCAAATCCCCCGAAGCGGAAGAAATCGTCAAATTCTTGATTTTATGTCCTGCGCCGTCGAACGTCGCCGCAAAATGGATGGGCATCCATTCTACACCGCTCATGTCAATATCATTTTTAAGCACGAACACTTCTTGCGCAATGCAATTCGCAAGATAGGAAAGTTCGCTTGCGTTCGTGATAGAAATGGGTTTCAAATTCACGTAGGAAACGTTTGTGCCGCCAGCATATTTGCCGCCTGCCGCGCCGTTTAAGCTAACCGTGCCGTAAGAGCCGCAGGCATTGATGGTCGCCTTGCCGCCCAAGTAAGCTACGATACCGCCTGCAAGAGACGTACCCGAAACGTTGCCATAGTTGACACATTCTTTAAACGTCATTGCCGTGTTGATCCAAGCGCAAACGCCTGCCGCGTTCTTGCCCGAAACGTTGCCGTAGTTTTCACAACCGTAAATTTCCGCGCCGATCACGTGCAAAGCACCGATCACGCCGCCCGTTTGATTGCCGTTGTTTTCCGAGATAACCGTTGCATAGTTTTTACAGTTGCGGATAATAGGCGAGCCTGTCGAAGATCCACCGATCACACCGCCGCAATCGTAGTTGCCGTTTGTGGTAATCGTACCGTAAACGACGATGCCTTCCACTACGGCGTTGCCGTTGACAAGCTTGGCAAACGCACCAATCGCTTGGCATGCACCCGTGTTGGTCACGCTAATGTTCACGTCCAATTTCAAATTTTTGACCGTGCCCGTCACCGTGTTAAACAAATTGGTCGTCAAGCCCGAAACCTTAAAGCCCGAGCCATCGAAAGAGCCGGAGAAATCGACAGCCGTCCAACCCTTGCCCGAAAGATTGATGTTCTTCCCAAGCACGTAAACGCCCGCAGGGTTTTTGGCAATCGCCATAAATTGTTCTGCTGAAGTGATTTCCGTATAATTTTCAAACGCAGGATTCACTTCGAATTTTGCAATCACCTTTCCGCTTGCCGTAATTTGCGTCGTGGAAAGGCTTTCGCCGTATTCATTCGTGCAAAGCTCGTCGTTATAAAGCCAACCCTTGAACGTCGCCGCCTTTTTATAGGGGATGGGCAGGGTAAAGCTTTGACCGTAAGTCACCTGCACGGGCATGGTGCTTTCCATCGTGCCACCACTAAGATCAAACGTAAGCGTATACGTTTGGGGATATACTTCCACCGTAAACGTGCAATCTGCCGCAGGCATATTGAACGTATACGTTTTGTCACGAGTCACAAGCGCCCCGTTATCGTTATAGATACCGCCATAATAATAGCCGTCTTCCACCGTCACGCTAAACGTTGCAGGCTCGCCCGAAACGTAATATTCTTCCACCTGCGCCACTGCGCCTACGCTCGTGGAAAGACCGTCTTTTCCCTTATACTCGATATGTATATAATATTTTTTGGTGTATTTCGCATAAAGGGTGGTTTCTTCTGCTAAATAATCCCACGTGCCGTAGCTCACGCCCTTGGAATCGGTGAGTTTGGTCGCGGCATCGCCGTCGCCATCATACCAGCCTGCAAAAGCAAAGCCTTCGTAAGTGGGTACGGCAAGGGTATATTTCGCGCCGTATTCTACGGTTGCCGTCGTCGCGGTAAGCGTGCCGCCGTTCGTTTGTAATTTTGCCGTTCTGTCAATGCCTTTATATTTCGCATACATAACGCCGCCGCCAAACGAGCCGACCGTGAGCACCGTGCGCGGCGTGTCGGAAAGATCTTCTTCCATGCACCAACCTACGAACGTGAAATTCTCCTTTTGGGGCACGGGCAACTGTTTATAATCTTCTATCGTATATTCAACGGGTGCAAAATCGCCGCCGCCGTTCGATTCGAACGTGAGCCGATACGTTTCCATATCCCATCTAGCCCAATATACTTCGTTGATAGAATAGTAGCTGATAGATTGCACCGCGCTGCCGCCGAAATAATCGTTCGTATACCAACCGAGAAACGCATAACCGTTCTTTGTTGCAGGCTGATAAAGATCGTTGTTGCCTTGATAAATTTTAACGGGAGTAGGCGCTACGCCGCTATCTTCGTAGAAATAGAACGTTTTATAATCTCTCCAGATCGCATAGAACGTCACGTCGTCGTCAAGCACCTTCGCTTCATCGATTTCCACCATCGTATATTCGTTCGTCGACCAACCGACAAGCTCGCGCGAGCCGGTGTCGATCAATTCGGGAAATTCCATTTTAAGCGTGCCAAGCGTTGCGCCATATTCTACCACGCCCGATTTGTTTTCATAATCTTCATCTTGATAATCAAACAAATAGGTGAATTTCTGCACGTCGTATTTTGCCGTGAAATAAACTTTCGTCCCTTCGGTGAACGTGAAATTTTCACTCGTCAATTTGCCTTTGTTTTCAAGCAAATCGCCCTCTTCGTCCGTCACGAGCGCTTCACCTTGCGCCCAACCAACGAACACCTTTCCCACTGCAGGAGCAGGAACGGGGAAAGAATCTAAATCGCTTTCGTAAGCATGCGTTTGCGATTTTTCATCGTCGTCAAGCGTGCCGTCTTGACCTGCATCGAAATAAAGGGTGCATTGCATCTTTTCCCAACGCGCGTATAATTGCAAACCGTTTTGCACTTCAATCAAGCAATTGCCGTTTGCATCCACAATCATAAGCCCTGCGCTATCGAACAAGCCAACGAACACCAAGCCTGGACGAGCGGGCGCACGGAAAACGAAGCGACCGCCCAAAATTTGCATTTGTACGGGCGTGTTGTTGGAATTGAGATTATAAATTTGCACGTATTCGATATCGCCGCCGCCTTCGTAAGAAAATTCGTCGTCGTCACCGCAAGCCACGGCAAAACACAAACAAAACGCCGCCATGATTGCCATCAATATGCATAAAATACTTTTCTTTAAAAATTTCATTCTCTACGCCCCCTTTTAATCCCAATTTGCATAGAGCACCATGTCGCTCTTCACGTTAATAAGTGAATAACCTGCGGCATTTAAATATGGCGTGCCACCCCAAGGTGTCGTAAACAACCCTGCAAAATTTTCCACCGTTTTGCCTTCGGGAATATGTCCGCTCAAAGCATAGGAAAGCTCCATTGTGGCATTTTCGGGATTGCTAACGGTGTATAAAGCTCTATAACCATTTGAGCCCGTGATCGTCCAATTTTGATCTTGGCGAACGTCAATCGTCGAAAAATCGGTCATATCTTCGTTCCAATAAATGGTGACGGTGTGGGTGTAAGCATCGATGATCGGATCTGCCCATCTGTCGTGCTTGCCATTCGACCAGCTTGCGCCAGCCATTCCGCCCCAAGCAAAGCCGAGATAAATTGCATATATGTTGATGATGATAACAATAATTCTACCCATCTTTATCTCCTTTCCTTAACCAATCTTGATAAACTTCGGATACAAAATCAATCCGTCCTGCTTATCGGTGAGTGTCACAACGATTTCGCCTTCGCTATCTGCAACCCAAGATGCTTCCACAAAATTGGGATCGGCATAAAAACCTGCAAACACGTAGCCGTCTTTTTGGGGCACGCTTAAACAATCGTCCTTTTTGTTGATGCGCGTGTAAATCACTTTCGCGTTGTCATAATCGGGCGTGCCGTCTTCCAAAAAATCAAAATCGGCATAATAGCGAACGGAAATCGTTTCCTTGCCGCGTTTTTTATCACTTTTAATTTCTCTATTTTCCGCAACACAACCGGATATACCCGAGATAATCATAATGATGATGAAAACGGGAACTGCAATCACAAATCCAAAAAAGTTTCTCACGTTTTATACCTGCCTTTTCTTGCTCTTCTTCTTGCTTTTAAAAAACATTTTAATACGCGAAAAAGGTACACCCACACCGAGTATACGTTTTCGCGAAAGTTTATGAAATTTTCTTGCAATTCTATTTTACTACAATTTTTCTATTTATGCAACCGTTTTAACGTGAAAATATATAAACTTTCCTGTTCTTACAGGCATGAAAAAAGCCCCAATCCGCTAAGATTAGAGCTTTTTTGTTCGTTTTTGGTTTATTTTGGCAAATTCGATTGTCGAGAAAGGTTTTTTAGCCGTCTTTTAATTGCTTCACGTTTTTCATTTCGTTTTGCGGTGCTTCCACGTAGGAGAACACTTCTTCTAACTTGTCGCTTACGAAAAACAACTCGTTGCAATCTTCACGCAAAAAGTTTTTTTCCACCGCCGCGTCAAGCATTGTCAACATTTCGTTATAATAATTTTTTAAATTATACACCGCAATCGGTTTGTTGTGGCGGCAAAGTTGTTTGAGCGTTAAAATTTCAAAAAATTCTTCAAACGTACCAATCCCACCGGGCACGATAATAAACGCATCGGCGTTATCTTCCATGATTTGCTTGCGCTCACGCATAGTATCAGGCTCGATCAGCTCATCACAATGTTGAAAAAGTGCTTCCACGTTTTCATCTTCAAAAAATTTAGGGATCACGCCTAAAATGTATCCGCCAGCTTCTCTCACGCCACGCGCCGCCGCACCCATCAAGCCGTTGCCGCCGCCGCCAAACACGAGCGAATGTCCGCGTTCCACCATCTGCTTGCCCATTTCTTCCACTTTCGTGATAAACTCTTTATCAATCGTCGATGACGCCGCGCCGTAAACACATATTTTCATTGTCCATCGCTCCTTAAAAATTCTGTCTCTATATTATACCCGTTTTTCTATGTTTTTTGCTAAAATTTAAGCAGGTTTTTAAAGATTGCGCCTGTTTAATCACATATCCTTAACGAATAGCATTTTTATCTCCATTCTGCTCTTATCCACCACGTATTCTAAAGAAGCGGTCGCTTTCAAATCGTTGATGCATTCCTTTTCATTGATTTTAAAGGACGTAAGGCGATAACCCGCGTTCACTTTCACCATGATTTTTATCTTTTCAGCATAGCAAAAACTCGTTTTATCTACCGTCACTTCGCCGCCCAACGCCGAATTTTGTTTCACGGTCAAGCTCGCCTGTTGATAACCTTGCACAAACGTTTTCATCATCGTGAAAATATCCGCGTTTTTCAGCTCCGTCGTTTTTTCTTCGGAAGAGAATCTTAAAAAATCAAAATCCTTGGCATACACGTTGCAATATACGTTCGCTGCCGTGTGTCCGTGCGTCGACCACGAGTGCTTTTCCGCCATGTTTTCTTTGGTGAAACCTTCTTCCAAGCTCAAACCGCCCGTTTCGTGATCCGCCGTGACGATCACCACTGTGTCGTCTCTATCCTTTGCAAAATCGAGCGCGGCTTGCACTGCGTTGTCGAAAGCAAGAAGCTCTGCGATCATATATTCAAGGTTGTTTCTCTCCGCGTGCTTATCAATCTTCGCACCTTCCACCATCAACACGAAGCCGTCGTCGTCTTTGGATAAATATTCAATCGATTCGCTCACTGCTCTATCGAGCGCCACGTTGTCCATCTCCGCCGACCCCGAAGGCGCGGATGCTAAAATGCCGTAAGTTCCCAAAACGTAATCGCTCTCTTCTTCCGAAATATCCGCAACGTCCGGCAAGTTGGAATAGCCGTTATATTGGAAATCGCCTTCCGCTTCGTTGGATGTGGAAATAAGCAAATTGACACCACTCTCCACCGCCGAATTGAGCAAAGCGACTGAATCCTTTCTATCTTCACAATGCGCCACAAACGCCATCGGCGTTGCCCCAGACATAGTGTCCGTCGTCACCACGCCCGTGCGTTTGCCCTCCTGCATAGCGATATCCATGATCGTCGTCAGTTCGTTTCCTTGCGCGTCTACGCCCACGTAGCCGTTGTTGGTGCGAACGCCCGTTGCAAGCGCCGTTGCGCCTGCCGCCGAATCGGTCACTTCATTGTTTGCAGAGCTCGTTAAAGAATAAGCGGAAAAAGGCATCGATTGCATGGCAAGAGGCTCGCCTTTGTAAATTTCACTCGCTTTCACGTGGTTGGGACCCATGCCATCGCCAATCAATAAAATCACGTTTTTAATGTTTGAGAGTGCCTCTTCTTTAAATTGCGGCGCGGACGACTCTGTCGATGAACTACTCCTGCTATCGCCGCTATCGACGCTGTCGTTGTTGCCGCTGCTGCTAGTGGAATTAAACACACACGCCGCACTCGACAATCCAAAACTCAACACCAACGCCAAAGCCGTCAATATTTTTCCTATGCCCTTCTTCATTTTCATTTTCTCCAATTTTTTGAGCGTTCGCGATATAAATTCAAACACAAACGAACGGTCTTTCATTTATCATGATATAAATTTTTTCAAAAAAAGTCAAGCGTTTTTATCCTTTGCTATCTTCACTCTCACTTTCACCTGCACGGCGAAGTGATCGGATATATAGTTCCCATCTCCCCACCTTTCATCACGTACCTGGTAGGTCAAAACTTCTACGTTTTTGCTTTTGGAAACGAAGCAATAATCGATAAGCGAGCCCTTTCGCCCCACCCGTTGTAGGTGACGTTATCGCGGTTTACGCTTTCTTTTGCCGCGAGCCTGCAATCTTGCAGTTTTTCCGCAATAGGAACATAGCCCAGCTTGTTTGGCGTGGCGTTAAAATCGCCCGTCATAATGGTAAACGGCTCGTTTTCGCCCGACAAAGAAGGATTTGCAATCAGCTCAAACGCCTTTTCATTCGCTGTGTCGTTTAGCGGCCCGTGCGTGTTGACAACCTTTATCTTTTCGCCCGTCTCCTTATGTTCAAGCATGAGCACTGCCGCCATGCGCCGCGATGCCTCGCCCCAACCATAAGAACGAACGTCGGGCGTTTCGGACAGCCAATAATGTTCCTTTGAAAGGAGATTGAACGTGTTTTTATCGTAGATAATGGCAAGGTTTTCAGGATCTTGAAAATAGACGAGCTGATAATGACTTGCAAGCAACACCAAAAAATCAGAATAGGGCGTGGAGCTCACTTCCTGCAAACCGATAATATCCGCGCCCGAATTGTTGATGGTGTCCATCACCGCCGCCTTGCGGCTACCCCACTGCCTAACACCTTGATCGCCTGGAATTTTGATGTTAAAGGACATCACGGAAAGCTCCAACGTGTTAGAATTACAAGCAGGCAACGAACACAACAACAGCATAAGTGATAAAATAAGCGTTAAAAATTTAAATTTCTTTATGCCCTTTCTCTACTATGTCAAACAGCTTTTTTATCAATAGAAACCCGTCCAGGCGCCGCTACAACCAATGTCAGGCTTGGTCGGCAACACGTCGGCAGGCATCGTTTCGAGCTCATAGCTGTCGCCAATTTGGCTATGAATGGGAAGCGTTTCCATCCAATACATAATATATTTATACAAAACGTCGTAGCCTGCCGCATTGGGATGCAAATAATCGGGCAAATATTCTTTCGTGTCCACTTTGAGTGCTTCGTTCAACTTTTCATCTTCATACATATTCAAGAACGGCACGTTCCACTTTTCACAAATCTGTTTTGCAACGGCGTAATATTCCGTCATCTCCGCAACGGCATTATAGTTGGGCGTTTTAAAGGTGAAAATGTAACCAAGTTTGGCATTCGAATGATGATTCGTAACATAATAGAAGAGTTCTTCAAGCCCACCTGCATACGTGGAAACGTCGAAATCTTGCACGTTAAAGCTCGTGCTCATCTCCCCAATCTCCGCGCGCGGAAGCGCGTTCGTGCCCGAAGTCGCCATAGCATCGTTAACTCCACCTTGCATTATGATAAAATCATAATGGTTGTTCATAACTTTCTTATATTGATCCACAATTCTCTTGGTCGGTCTTGAATTGGATATAGAAGCGCCTGAAACGCCTTGATTATCGCAATCCATTTCCGTTGAGTATTCGATTCTACCAGGCCAACCCTTACCATCAAGCTCGGTGTCTTTATCGCCGAGTGCATAGCAAATAGAATCCCCGACAAACAAAGCCTTTTTGCCTTTAAACACGTCCTTTCTATAATCAAGATACTTATCGTATTTTTGATGCCCAGAACATTGACCAGAGCAGGCTTCCCCGTTACATTCTGAATCCGCAACTCCGCAAACTTTACATATCGTATCAACGTATCCTGAATAGGGGCATTTTACTACACAGGCAGCTTCCGTGCAGTTTAAATCTCTACACTCCCCACACTCCCTACACTTGGTTTCGCAAGTATGCTCGCCGCTTACCGTATGCCCAGGGCACTTGTCTTCGCAAATTTCTTCCGTGCACCCACCGTTCGTGCATCCGCCGCACGTGGGGCAAACGCTTTCACATTCGTGTTCAGGCTCAGGCTCGGGCTCAGGTTCTACCGCTTCGCATTCGCACTTTTCTGCGCAAGCCGTTTCTTTGCAAGCCGCATCCAAGCACTTGCCACATTCTTGACAAACGCTTTCACATTCGTGTTCGGGCTCAGGCTCAGGCTCGGGCTCAGGTTCTACCGCTTCGCATTCGCACTTTTCTGCGCAAGCTGTTTCTTTGCAAGCCGCATCCAAGCACTTGCCACATTCTTGACAAACGCTTTCACATTCGTGTTCGGGCTCAGGTTCGGGCTCAGGCTCAGGTTCGGGCTCAGGCTCAGGCTCTGCCGCTTCACATGCGCACTTTTGTTCGCAAGCATCGTCGGTGCACTCTTCATTCGTGCACTTGCCGCATTCTTCACACACGCTTTCGCAGGTATGCGTGGAAGAGCTTGATTCTTGCGAAGACGTTGAAAAATTACATGCCGAAAATGCGCCTACGAACATCATAAGCGATAAAATGAGTGTTAAAAGTTTAAATTTCTTCATTTTTTTCTCCACTTTGTAAACAATTTATGCTCACAATCAATCGTTTCTTCTTGTATTACTTTTATATCATATAACTTTTTTCAAAAAAAGTCAAGTGATATTTATCTTTTAGGGATTTTTATATAAGCAAAGCCGCCTTGAAATTTACTTTCAAAGCGGCTCTTTTTTTGTTTTCACAATGGGCAATTCTACCCGATCTTCTTAATAGAATCCCGACCAAGCCTTTTCGGAATTGTTATAAATTCTCACCGTCGTTTCTATTGCATAATGGTCGGACAAATAGTTGTTTTCGCCCCATCTATCAACACATACTTGATAGTTTAACACTTTTACGTTGTCGTGGTTGCTAACAAAGCAATGGTCGATTTGGCTGGTTGAATTTGGATTATCCGAAGATGAGCCATATCCATTATACGTGTTATGTCCGCGGTTAGGGCTTTCTTCCGCAGCCAATCTACAATCTTGCAATTTTTCCGCGATGGGAACGTAGCCCAATTGATTAGGTTTCGCGTTAAAGTCGCCGCAAAGGAAAGTGAATGTATAAGGACATGGTTTCATATGCCTTCGTCGTTGGATATTGTAAAGGAGAAGACCCTTCCTTTTCCACGCAAGCAAACATATCCCCACGACTGCACCCGCCACTACGAATAATATATTCTGCAAAGTCCAAATATTGCCTTTTACCCGTTAACTTATACAGCTCCACAAACGGCTCTAATATGGTACAAGAATTTAATCCACCCCAAAAATTACTTGTATCGCGAATATCCTTCTTTCCATCGCCGATATGCGCGCAAATATAATCCGCCGTTTTTTTCATAGCGGTCATTATTTGTGCTTTCAATCCTTCGTCTTTACAAATCGAATAAAAATGCTGCAATCCGCTTAAAACGTACTTCCTGCACCACAAATCCCAGCCCGAGAACTCAGTTTGCACCGTATATGACGAAATACGCCCTAACCCATCTATAGTTTTCAATAATTCTTCCACCGCAAAAGTGAGCGTTTCATACAATTCTTCATTCGCGGAATATCTATACGTCAGACATCCACCGCGCATCATTTTTCCCCAATATTCGCCTCTCCAACCAAGGTCGTTTGATCGCTTCCGCTTCCTATCTCGCTTCCTTGGTTGACGTGGATTGGGATTCGGTGGATTTGTCTTCCATTTGCGATGATGCGGACTTTGTTAAGGTGCTCAAAGAAAGCGTGAAAAATGCGGTAAAAACGCCTTTTAGCGTGACGGCTTCTACGATCACCGAAAAAGAAAATTAAAATTTAAAGAACTATTAATGAAAAGCACCCCAAAAGTTTAGCTAAACTTTTGGGGTGCTTATTTTTTGTTTTTGTCTTTATCTTATAACGTTGCGCCGAAATCGGAAACGATCACTTGACCTGTGATTGCGCGCGATTCGTCGCTTGCAAGGAAGAGCAAAATGTTCGCCACGTCGATGGGCATACAAGGCGTCACCGTAAGGTTCATATGCTTGCGCATTTGCCCCATCATGTTCGGATCAAGGGTTTTGGGATCGGTCGTCATCGTCATCGGGGTGATGATGGTGCTCGGGTTCACCGAGTTGCAACGAATCCCCGTGCCCGTGAAACGAAGCGCAGTGTGTTTGGTCAAGCCGATCACCGCCGCTTTACTCGTTGCGTAGGAAGCGCCACCCGTACCGAACGCACCTGCAACCGAATCCAAGTTGATGATAGAGCCTTTGTTGTTTTTCATCATTTCTTTCACAACCGCTCTCGTGCAATATAAGCAACCTTTCGTGTTGATGCCAAGCACCCATTCCAAATCCTCGTCCGTGCAGCTTTCGATAGGCTTTAAGCCTGCTTCTAAAACGCCTGCGTTATTGACCAAAACGTCGATTTGACCATACGTTTCAATAACTTTCGCCACCATTTCTTCTACTGCTTCCACTTTCGATACGTCGCAAGGGATCGCCAACACTTCTCCGCCTGCTTCGCGAATTTTGCTTGCGATTTCTTCCAGCTGAGGCACTCTTCTTGCCGTGATAACGACCTTTGCACCTTCTTTAGCAAACAACTCCGCCGTTGCTGCGCCTACACCCGAATTTCCGCCCGTGATAATTGCCACTTTTCCGTCTAAACGTCCCATAATCAATCATTTCTCCTTATTGTTTGTTTTTATCGGCTTTCGCCTTGTTAGGATTTTATTGTACTATTTTTTTCTTCCCTTTGTCAAGCGTATTGCCCGTGTTTGCCTGCAATTGATTGTTTTTTAATTTCCTAAAAAACGCCAAATGGGCATAGCAAAAACCCGCCGACCTTCGTCGACGGGTTTGTGTATGTGTGGGACTAAATCTCGTTTTTAGGGTATGTGTGTGGGACAAAAAGTATTTTTTAATTGTCAAATAACTGTAATAAAAATTTTAGTTCTTCTCTGAAAAAGTTTACAAATATAACTCCACTAGACATTCCGCCATGCGCATAATCTTCACAATAAAATTCCTCAGCTGATGTTCTTAAATCTACATTAGTTAACAAATAAAAGACATTCAAATACTTGTCTTCAAAAGTTTTTTTATCAAAATCACTAATTCTATCATTTGAAAATTCTCTTGCAATAGCTTGCCATAAATATGGCGTGCCTCGACTTCCCCATCCAATGATAGGCTCATAAAAGTGAGTAAATAAATACTCCCCATTTTTTTCAATGGGTTTGTTTTTATCCAATTCTACAAGTTTTTTCTTAATATAATTATTTAACATGTTTTCTTGCAGGAATTTTGCATTAACGTTTTCTATAGATGCTTCTTCGTTAAACATAGCAATTACATTTTTTGAATATGTTTGCATAATTAGCTCATACGTTTCCTTTTCAAAAAACAAATAATATATATTCATTTCAGTACGTTTTATTATAGTTTCTTCCATTTTAATCTCCCTTCTTGTTATTATATCACTATTCATTAATTTTTTCAATCTCTTTTAATACTCGTTACGTCATTTTTTAGTTCAAATCCAGGCGTGGGAGAGTTTTACCATACATTGACTTAAAGTGTATGGGACAAAATCTGTCGTGGTATTTTTCTTAAAAATTGCATTAAAAAAGACCTATAAAAGCGTAAAAATGCTCTTATAGGTCTTAA
>JAZOLI010000027.1:0-14539 GCA_045652965.1 Candidatus Scatosoma sp. | reverse complement strand
GTTTTCAAGGAAGTTGCCCATACGCCCTCCCTTGATCGTGTCGGGCATCCAATTCACCGAACGGTTTGCCGCAATCAAACGATCTTTAATCGCCGTAACCTTGATAAACCAGCTCGAACGAGCGTAGTAGATAAGCGGGGTGTCGCAACGCCAACAGAAGGGATAGCTGTGCGTGATTTCAAGCGGTTTGAGCAAAAGCCCACGCGCTTTCAAATCCTTGATCACGGCAGGATCGGCAGCTTGCGCACCAACGCCCGTAAGTTCGCCGCAGCCAGCGGGGAATTTGCCTTCTTCGTTGATGAGTTGTACAACGGGCAAATTGTAGCGTTTGCCCACCTTATAGTCGTCTTCACCGAACGCAGGCGCGATATGCACGACGCCCGTACCATCGGAAAGGGTTACGTAGGTATCGCACGTGACGAAATGCGCCTTTTCACGATAGTTGAAAATTTGTTTGCCGAACGGATACAAGGGTTCGTATTCGGTATATTCATAATCCTTACCCTTTTTGGTGGAAACAACTTGATAGCCTTCTTCGCCAAGCACCGATTTGAGCAAACCTTCGGCGAGAATGTATCTTTCGCCGTTTTCTTCCATTTGCACTTCCACGTAGTCGTAATCGGGGTGCATACAAAGGGCAACGTTGGAAGGAAGCGTCCAAGGCGTGGTCGTCCAAGCGAGAATATACTTGCTTTCTTCGCCCTTTACCTTGAATTTCACAAACGCCGTCGTTTGTTTTACGTCCTTATAACCTTGCGCCACTTCGTGGGAAGAGAGCGCCGTTCCGCAACGCGGACAATAGGGCACGATTTTGTGTCCTTTATAAAGCAAGCCCTTTTTGTGAATTTCCTTAAGCGCCCACCATTCCGATTCGATATAGTTATCGTGATAGGTCACGTAAGGGTTGTCCATATCGCACCAATAGCCCACGCGATCGGACATTTCTTTCCACTCACTCGTATATTTGAACACAGAATTTTTGCATTCTTTGATGAACGGCTCAATACCATATTTTTCAATGCCCGTTTTGCTTTCCAACCCGAGCTTTTTCTCCACTTCGAGCTCCACGGGAAGACCGTGCGTATCCCAGCCCGCTTTTCTTAAAACGTGCTTGCCTTTCATCGTTTGATAACGCGGCACGATATCTTTCATAACGCGCGTTAAAATGTGCCCGATGTGCGGCTTGCCGTTTGCCGTGGGCGGACCGTCGTAGAAAGAAAATTCTTCTTGCCCTTCCGTCGCTTTCATGCTCTTTTCAAAAATTTTGTTCTCGTTCCAATATTCGACGATGTTCTTTTCTCTTTCGACGAAATTGAGTGACGTGTCCACTTTCTTATACATAGACATATATTTTTTCTCCTTTGGAGTAAATTTTCATAAAAAACAAGCCGTTATGCTTTGGAAAAAACACAACGGCTTTCTAAACCACCAAAACAAACCAACATTTGCCGCGATAGATAACGGATCGCGAACCCGTACTCGCTTACTTTTTTACATTTCGGCAAGTCGGCTGATAAGGTGATATTTTTTGCGCGCCCCTTCTCCCTTTCACCATAGCGGGATTTCTCTGTGCGGAAAGCTCTCGCAAAAACGTTGTCCTTTTTTAACGCCTTTCTTCTTTGATATTTAATTTTTTATATTATAACGGATTTTTTATCTTTTGTAAAGCAATTTCAATCCGTTTTCCAATTTTCCTTTAAGGGCTAACGCGGTTAATATCTCTAGGGAACATCGTCGCTTCGCGAACGTTCTTTGCGCCGAGCAAGTGCATCGTCAAGCGCTCAAGCCCGATACCCAAACCGCCGTGCGGGGGTGCACCATATTTATGGAGCATTAAATAGGTCGCGAATTCTTCGGGGTTCATGCCGAGCTTTTTCATCTTTTCCACTTGCTCGTTATAATCGTGCACACGTTGTCCACCCGACGTGATCTCTAAGCCACGGAACAAAAGGTCAAACGAAAGCGTGTATTCGGGATCCTCGGGATCGTCCATCGTGTAGAACGGACGTTTTTTCGAGGGATAATGGGTGATGAAAATGAAATCGGAATTGAATTGCTTTTTCGCATATTTGCCGAGAAGTTGCTCTTCTTCGGGGTCAAAATCCTTCATATCCGTCGGTTGATATTTGAATTTCTTCATCAAAATCTCTTTCGCCTCCATAAATTTGAGCGTAGGGATTTCCGTGATTTCGGGGATTTCGATATGCAAAAGGTCAACTTCGTTTTTATATTCGGTTTTGAGCAAGTTCATGATGTATTTGAGCGCGCCCGTTTCCATCTGCATAATGTCTTCAAAGCTTTCGATAAAGCCCATTTCAAAGTCCATCGAAATATATTCGTTCAAGTGTCTGCTCGTGTCATGATGTTCCGCGCGGAACACGGGCGCAATTTCAAACACCCTTTCATAAACCGCCACAAGCGCTTGCTTATAAAGCTGGGGCGATTGCGCTAAATATACTTGCTTGCCAAAATAATCGAGCTTAAACACGTTCGTGCCACCTTCCGCGCCCGCGAAATTGATTTTCGGCGAACGAATTTCCGTGAAGCCTTGTTGGCTCAAAAATTCTCTAAATCCACGCGCAATACCCTCTTGGAGCTTGAAAATAGCGCGCTCTTTGGGGTTGCGGAGCGTGACGGGGCGATAATCTAAATTTGTCGAAAGATCGCAATTGACTTGCTTTTTCGTGATAACCACGGGCGGAATTTCCGCAGGGTGGGACAAAAGGCAAATGTCGTGAATTTGAAGCTCGTAGCGCTTGCTTCCATCGCGCGTTTCACCTGCCACGACCTTACCCGTGATCTTCGCCGCGCATTCTTCTTTCTCGTCTTCCCCCATTCTATAACCCGCGAAGCTTTCCGCGTATACGCATTGAATAGTTTCGCGAGCCGTGCGCAAAATCACGAACGCGAAATCGGACATCATACGAATGTTGTGAATCGTGCCCTTTACGGTGACGATTTGATTTTCGTATTTTTCAAAATCCTGAAAGGATACGCAATTATTTTTAACTTCGCCTGTAATTGCCATAAAAAATTTAACCTCTTTTGAAAAAATCTCGTTTATACTATTTTAATCTATTTGACAAAAAAAAGCAAGAATTTTATAATAGAATTATTAGAATTTTCAAGCAAAAGGCGGTGAAACTTATGCGTGTGCTTGCCATCAACGACATATCTTGCGTTGGGAAATGTTCTTTGAGCGTTTCGCTTCCCATTCTTTCCGCGTGCGGCGTGACCTGCGACGTGCTTCCCACCGCCATTCTTTCCACCCACACGGGCGGGTTTTCGGGCTATACCTTCCGCGATCTCACGAGCGATATTCCTGATATCTTGCGGCATTGGAAATCGCTTGGCATTTGCTTTGATTTTATCTATAGCGGATACCTTGGAAGTGAAGAGCAAATTGCTCTCGTTTCCCAAATCAAAAAGGATTTTTTAGTGAAAGGCGGGAAATTTATCGTCGATCCCGTGATGGGCGATAGCGGAGAGCTTTACGCAGGGTTTAACGAAAGCTACGTGGAAAAAATGCGTGAACTTTGCCGCGAAGCTGATTATATATTGCCTAATTTAACCGAAGCTTGTTATCTTGCAAACGTGCCCTACCCCGAATTTTCAACCGACGTTTTAGAAAAACTGAAAACGCTTTGCCGCCGTCCTATCGTGACGGGTATCAAAGAAAAGGAAAACATTTTGGTTGCTTACAACGGAAAAACCGGACAGATGGAAACATATTCGTCGGAGAACGTGGAAGGATTTTTTTGCGGCGCAGGCGACGTGTTCGCTTCGGCGTTCGTGGGCGCGCTTGCAAAAGGAAAATCGGAAACGCAAGCCATCGTGCTCGCCGCCGATTTCACCACCGCCGCCATTCGCCGTTCGGCAAAGGAAGTTCCTGATAAGCGCTATGGCTTGAATTTTGAAGCGGAAATTTTTACCTTTTTGAAAAACTTGAACAACTAAACTCCATTCCGTTGACAAACGGGTAAAGATGCGTTATAATGAAAATAAGATCTGCGGTGTACGGAGCTGGGTATAAAACGGAATCCACAATATGAAATCGGGAGCAGGTTATTCGTGGCGATAGGCAAGGTCTACAATTTTTTGCGGAAAGTCTGATGCGCCAAGATGCGGCACCCACCTTGCGAAAAGCGGGGTTCATCTTTTTACCGAGCTGCGGCACAGGCGGATTGATTTTTTGAAAAATTTAACGGACGGTTTTCACCGTCCGTTTTTTATTTTATTCCATTTTTTGCGATTATACGCCGCTATATGCCGAGAAACCGCCGTCGATGGGAAGCACGACGCCCGTGATAAAGCCTGCCGCCTTGTCGTTGATAAGGAACAAAAGTCCGCCTTCAAGTTCTTCGCTTTCGCCAAATCTACCCATAGGCGTTGCCGCCAAGATTTTACCCGTTCTTGCCGTGGGCGTGCCGTCGTCGTTCCACAAAAGTTTTGCGTTTTGTTTTGTAGAGAAGAAGCCGGGCGCAATCGCGTTTACGCGAATTCCCACTTTGGAAAAATGCACGGCAAGCCATTGCGTGAAGTTGGAAATTGCCGCTTTCGCGCCGCTATATGCAGGGATCTTCGTCAAGGGCGTGTACGCGTTCATGGAAGAAATGTTTAAAATGTTGCAACCCGTTCTTCCCACCATTTGCCGCGCAAACGCTTGCGTGGGAATGAGCGTGCCAAGGAAGTTCAAGTTGAACACGAATCCTACGCCGCCCGCATCGAGATCGAAGAAGCTCTTCGTGTCCGCATCGATATCCCCCATTTCAAAATATTCTTTATCCGTCGTCGCTTTGGGATTGTTTCCACCTGCGCCGTTGATTAAAATGTCGCATTTTCCAAGGTCTTTTTCCACCTGCTCCGCCACCGCGTAGCAAATTTCCTTATCGAGCACGTTGCAAGCATACGCTTTCGCAACGCCCCCTTCCGCAACGATTTCTTCGGCATAAGATTTTGCCGCTTCTTCGTTTAAATCCAAAAGCGCAACCTTTGCGCCTGCGCGAGCTAAAACCTTTGCAAAATAACTGCAAAGCACGCCACCTGCACCCGTGACAACCGCCACTTTTCCCGTTAAATCGGTGTTCAATACGTTTTGTTTCATATTTTTATATTTCCCTATTTTTTATTTATTATTTATTGGTAATCTCTTAAAATGCGAAGATGCAAGCAAGGCAAGGCAAGCGCGGCTTTCCTGACGGGAGTTTACTTTGTCGTAAACGAGCAAGGGAAAACGCAAGCTTAACGCCGTATTGCGACGCATATGCGCATTTTTATTCTTTGTTTTTCTCAAGCGTATCCCAAACGCCGAGCATATACATTATCCCGAGCGCGCGATCATAAAGCCCATAACCAGGGCGAACGTTGCCCGGTTTTTCATCCCATAAGTGCCTACCATGGTCGGGACGAATATACCCTTCAAACCCACATTCGTGATATGCTTTCAAGATATCCAAAATGCCCGTGTCGCCATCGCAATCTCTATGGCTTGCTTCCGAAAAATCGCCGTTTTCAAAATGCTTGACATTGCGGATATGCGCAAATGCAATGCGATCGCAATGCTTTCTCACGATCTGAGCCACGTTGTTGTTGGGATTTGCGTTCAAGCTCCCCGAACAAAGGGTTAAGCAGTTATAGGGATCGTCCACCATTTTCAAAAATCTATCGATACTCGGCTCGTCCACCAAAAGACGGGGAAGCCCGAAAATATCCCAAGGCGGATCGTCCATGTGGATCGCCATTTTGATATCGCATTCCTTGCACGTGGTCATAATCGCTTCTAAGAAATATTTTAAATTTGCCCAAAGCTTTTCCTTATCCACGCCTTCGTAGGCTTTGAAAAGCTCGTCGAGCTTCGCCATGCGTTCAGGCTCCCAACCGGGGAAGGACATATTATACTTTTCCGTGAAATCAAGAATATACTTCGCCATCGCGTTGTAATCGTCTTGAATCATGCCCTTTTCATAGAAGAGCGCCGTCGAGCCGTCGCCTACTTCGTGGAATAAATTGCTTCTCGTCCAATCGAAAATGGGCATAAAGTTATAACAAATCACTTTCACGCCAAATTTCGAAAGGTTGCGTATCGTTTGTTTATAGTTTTCAATATATTGATCGCGAGTGGGAAGCCCGATTTTGATATCGTCGTGCACGTTCACCGATTCTACCACGTCGATATTAAACCCATACTTATCACATTGCGCTTTTACCTTGGCGATCTCTTCTTCTTCCCAAATCTCGCCCGGCATTTTGTTGTGAAGCGCCCAAACAATCCCCGTAACGCCGGGGATTTGTTTGATGTCGGAAAGTTTGATTTTATCGTTTCCTTCGCCATACCAACGAAAGGTCATTTGCATAGCTTTTTTCTCCTACGATTATTTTTTCAAGTTCTTGGGTTTGCGGATGCGGTTGGGCTGTTTATTCATTTTCAAAAGCTCTTCTTTGGTAAACTTGATGTCCATCATACCAACCAAACTCGTCAAACGAAGCACCGTGAATCCACCCATCATTTGCATCATGTTTTCATTAAGCTCAAAGCCCATAGCTTCTTTCTTTTCGCCTTTTTTGCCGCCGCCCATTTGCTTTTTCAGTTTCAAGCCAAGCTTGATAAACCAAAGCTTACCGCGCAAGCAGCTCATAATGTCGCTTAATTTATCGTTGAGCGAGAATCTTCCCTCGGGTGCGTTTACGTCAAACCAATTTAAGATAGCGCCCTTTTCTTTAAGGATATATTCTTCGTTCATGGTATCGACTTTTCTAATTTTTCCGCTATCCGTAAGCTCGCCTGCTTTGGCAACGATTTCGCTCTCGCCTACGTTTTTCACGTCGAAATAGAAGAAGTGTTTCGCGCTCGTTTTCTTGCCGATGCTTTCGCCGTTCACGAAAAGTTCCACTTCGGGTTGGTTGGAATAAACGGTCACTTTCGTCACGTCTTCCACGCGGTCGATATAGCGCTTGGAGCAAAGGTGCACGAACGGTTCGTCGGAAAGCCATGCTTTGTAAGCATAGAACGAATCCTTTTTATATTTTCTATCCATCGTGACAAGCCCTTTGTGGTTTTGCCCGTTTTCTCCGCCTTCCGCACGCGCATCCGCGCCGAAATCGAACATATTCCAAACGTGCGTCGCCCAAAGATATTTACGCGTGAACAGTTGTTTGATAAGCTCTTCGTGATAATACGATTGATATTCTTCCGTGTAATCGCCTTGTCTGGGATCGGACGTATGCCAATTCAAAGCTTCGCAGCCATATTCGGAAACGCCGATAGGAATGTTCGGATATTTTGCGTGGAAGTTATCAAACCAAGGCCCGTTCATAGACGTATCACCGCCGTACCAACCGAAATAGTGGTTATAGGACACGACGTCGGGAATTTGCACGTAGGGATCGTCTATATTACACATGGACACACATGCAATCGTCGTTAAACGCGTTTTATCCATTTCGTGCACGAGATCGTTCAAAATGTTATGATTTTCCAAAAGATCGGGCGAAGAGCCGCTGATCGTGATTTCGTTGGAAAGCCCCCAAACGACGATGGACGGATGGTTATAATTTTGCGTGACGAGCTCTTTCATTTGGGAAATGGTGTTTTCCCTTCCCCCTTCCATATGCTTAGAAATATAAGGGATTTCCGCCCAAATCACTAAGCCTTTTTCGTCGCAAAGATCGTAAAAATATTGATCGTGTTGATAGTGCGCAAGGCGAATGGTCGTCGCTCCCACTTCCATGATCAAATCGATATCTTCTTCGTGATGCTCGGGCAAAAGCGCGTTGCCGACGCCAAGTCTATCTTGGTGACGAGAAACGCCGCGAAGGGGATATTCTTCTCCGTTCAAGATAAACCCACGTTCGGGATCGATCGCAAAGCTACGGCAACCAAAGCGCGAACAAACCGCGTCGATCGCATCGCCTGCGCGCACAATCTCCACTTCACAACAATATAAATACGGGTCTTTCCGTCCGTTCCAAAGACGCGCGTTCTCGATCGTGAAGTTTGCGATTTTTTCCACCGACTTCACTTGCATAAGCTCTTTTTCTTCATGATCGTAAATGGTGTAAACGAGCTCGTCGCCGTCTTTAAGATCGGCTACGAACACTTCCACTTCCACGTTTGCGTTCTTGCCGTCGACAACGGGCGTAATCTTTAAGCCCTTACCGCCATAATAATCTAAATCAAAATGCGTTGCAGGTACGCCGATCAAATTGACGTTGCGATACAAACCGCCGTAGAACGTGAAATCCGCCACTTGGGGATATACCGTTTCGTTGGGGGAATTGTCCACAACGATGGCAATTTCGTTCTCTTCTTGAATTTCGCTCGTCAAATCCACGCGCCACGTCGAATAACCGCCGTCGTGATGCGCAAGTTTCTTGCCGTTCACAAACACGTCGGCGGAAGAATTTGCACCGTTGATTTCAAGATATACCTTATCCCCTGCGGGCAAATCGGCTTTTGCGATCTTTTTCACGTAAAGGCAAGCGCCACGGAAATAATCATTTCCGCCATCCTGTCCGTCCGTTGCATTCCACGTGTGGGGCAAGTTGACGATTTCGCCCACGCCTTCCACGTTTTCAAGCGCCGCCGTCCCCTTGTAAAAATTCCAAGCTTCGTTAAAATTGAGAATGTTTCTCATCTTTCCCTCCTAAAATGATAATTTTATTTTTGCTCATTATAATTATAACCAATTTGAACAAATCTGTCAAGGATTCTAACGATTTTTACAAAGATTGCTATGCTTTTTTATGATTGAATAAAACATTTTGATGAATTTTGTCAATAAAATTGCTAAATTTTTGTTAAAAAGGAAAAATATATTGACAATTTTGTGAATTTGGTATATAATGTGTGTGTTATACATAAGGAAGAACGTTAATACGGTTTGTTCTTCCGTTTAAACAACTGAACATTAAGGAGGAAAATTATGGAAACCGTACAACAAAAACGTCCTTTCGGTATGAGGGACAAACTCGCTTATGCGGCAGGCGACTTCGGCTGCAACATGAGCTTCTCGCTCAAAGGCACGGTGCAAACGTTCTGGCTCGTGTTCATGATGATTGAAACGGGCTTGCTCTCGCTGCTTCTCGTGTTGGTGCAAATTTGGGATGCTGTCAACGATCCCCTGATCGGTAGTTTGATCGACGCCGACAAGAGAAAATATAAAATGGGCAAATTTAAAACGTATATATTCGTCGGCGCGGTAGGTTTGCTCGTTGCAGGCGCGTTGGTGTTCTTACCTTTCCCCAATGCTGACATTTGGGTGAAAGCCATTCTCTTTGTGGTTGGCTATATCATTTGGGATGCTTGCTACACCATTGCGAACGTGCCCTATGGCTCTATGCTGTCGCTTGTTTCCCCCGATAAATTGCATCAAGCGGAACTTTCCACGTGGCGTTCGATTGGTTCGATGCTCGGAAACATGGTACCCATGGTACTTCTTCCTTTCATCATTTGGAAAAACGTTACGTTTGAAGGCGCAGGCTCTTTCGGCTTTTTGGAAAACATCGTTATCCCTGAAGAATCCAAGCACTTGTTCACACCTGAAAATCTTAGCAAAAACCCTTTAACGGGCGAAGCTTACAACATTGGCGACAACATTCTCAATCCCTTAACCGGCGAAAAAATCCAAGTTTTGCTTGGTCAACGCGTGTTCTGGGCTGCTCTTATTATGGGTATTCTCGGTTTTATCGCCTTTATCTTTATGATCAAAATGATCACCATTCGTGTGAATGAAAGCTCTGTAAAAACGAACGATTCGTCGTCGAGCGTAAACATTTTCAAATCGTTTGGGAAATTCATGAAAAACCGCCCTGCCGTTGGCGTTACGCTTGCCGCAATGGGTATGTTCCTTGGCATGCAATCGGCAACGACGGCAAACACAATCATGTTTGCAACTTATTTCCAAAAAGCGGAAATGTCCGGGCTTGTTATGTTGATTGGTTTCTTGCCCATGTTCCTGTTCATTCCTTTCATCAAAAAGATTGTGGATAAATATGGCAAACAAGAAGCTTCCATCGTTGGCTCGATCGTGTCCTTGTTTGGTGCGGCGATCATGATGATATTCCCCCTGCTCCCCAAAGAATCCGCTCTTCTTATTTACCTTATCGGTCTTGTTTTCTTCGGCGTTGGTATGGGCGTTTACACCTGCGTTTCGTGGGCTATGATGGGCGACGCAATCGATTATAACGAATGGAAATTCGGCACGAGAGAAGAAGGCACGGTTTATTCGCTTCACTCTTTCTTTAGAAAACTCGCACAAGGCATTGGCCCTTCCATCGTGCTTTTAGTGATGGGTGTGCTTGGCTACGTTTCAAGCGCAGGCACGATCGGTCAATCGGTTGAAACGGCAAAAAATATGTGCTGGCTCGTTGCAGGTCTTTATATGTTTAGCGCAATTTTGCAATTCGTGGGCATCACGTTCATTTACAACCTTAACAAGAAAACGGTTGAAAAAATGAGCGCAGAGCTCACTGAACGCAAAGCGTTGGCCACGGCAAACGAAGCGGCAGCGGAAGCGGAAACGGTGGAAACCTTGAAAGCTACTACCCCTGAAACGGTTGTAGAAAACGTGGTTGATGCGGTTGACGTGGAAGATGAAAAAGAAGAATAAGTTGTTTTAAAACAAGCTTACAAGCCCCCGAAAGCGATTAGCTTTCGGGGGCTTACCTTTTGCATAAAAATGAAAATTTTTTTATAACCGCCCGCAAAAACAGTTGATATTCCGCCAAAAATATGCTATACTACATAAGCAAATTGAGTTTAGCAAAAGTTGTTTTTGCCAAATGGCCTTATCGTCTAGCGGTTAGGACGGCGCCCTCTCACGGCGCAAACTCGGGTTCGCGCGAGCGGATTTATCCGCGAAGCCCTGCCGAGAGTTCTCGCTTGCGAGAAACGGCAGATACCCGATATAGGGACGAGAACAACTTTATATTTTGCCAAATGGCCTTATCGTCTAGCGGTTAGGACGGCGCCCTCTCACGGCGCAAACTCGGGTTCGAGTCCCGATAAGGTCACAAAAAAATAAAACCTGTCAAACGACAGGTTTTATTTTTTGCTAATCTTTTCAAGATTAGGCGAAGCCGAAGGGTTCGCGCGAGCGGATTTATCCGCGAAGCTCCGCCAAGAGTTCTCACTTGTGAGAAACGGCAGATACCCAACACCAACGAAAGCCACCCGATTGGGTGGCTTTTGCATACATTATATCATATAACGTTTTATCCGACGTTTTGTTGCGCTTCCGCTTCGCGGATACGGCTTAAACGTTCAAGCTCGGCAAACTTGCCCTTTTTCGCCATCAGTTCTTCATACGTGCCCACTTCCACAAGCGCGCCTTCTTCCATCACGACGATACGATCGGCGTTTCGTATGGTGGAAAACCGATGCGCAACGATAAAGGTGGTGCGCTCTTTCACGAGCCGATCAATTGCCTGTTGCACTTGGCGTTCCGCCAAATTATCAAGCGCCGACGTTGCTTCGTCTAAGATCAAAATGCGTGGATTGCGAATGAGCGCGCGGGCAATGCTCACGCGTTGTTTTTGACCGCCCGAAAGCTTGTCGCCGTGCTCACCTACAACCGAATCCAAGCCCTTGGAAAGGGAGGGCAAAAATTCGTTGACGTCGGCATCTTCGACCGCGCGCAAAAGTTCTTCTTCGCTATAACCACTCAACCCATAGGTGATGTTTTCTCGCATAGTGCCAGGGAAAAGAATGGTGTTTTGCGGCACAACGGAAATAAACTTTCTATATTCCTGCATGGGCATTTGAGTAAGCGGAACGCCGTCGATTAAGATGCGGCCTTGGGTGGGAGAAAGCAAGCCGATCACCAAGTTCATGAGCGTTGTTTTGCCCGAGCCTGAAGGCCCAACCACGGCAATGCGTTCGCCTGCGCTCACAGACAAAGTGAAATCTTTCACCACGTTCTTTTCGTCGTTGGGATAATGATAGCAAACGTTTTCAAAGTCGATCGCCCCTTTGATTTTCGACACGGGCAATTTCCCATCGTCGTGCTCTAAATCTTCCGCGCAAATAATCTCGGAAAGCGAGCGCACTGCTTCTTTGCCCGTCGTAATATGAGGATAGGCATTGACAAGACCTTGAATAGATCCGCTTATCGAGCTAAACATCGATTGAAAGAGCACCACTTCGCCAGCCGTGATCGTGCCTTTTAAGGCAAGCCATACGCAAAAGAATAAGCAAACACCCGACAGCATTTGGCTGATCGCCCAGCCCGCCGCGCCAAATTTCGCATGCGTTTTATCCAGCTTTAACCCCGATTGCGTCACCGACCAAATGCGCCGATCCACTTCTTCCCCTTCTTCAGTGACTAAGCCATGCGCCTTGGTGATGGTAAGCATTTGCAGCGACGTGGTGAGCTTGGTGGAAAGCTCTTCGTTTTGCTTTCTATATTCTCTCGTGCCCTGCCGAATAGGATTGCGGAAGAAACGCATCAACAACACCTTAACGGGGATAAGCACCGCAAAAAACAAAGTGACGATAGGGCTTTTCCAAAGCGCAATCAACGCCGACACGATCGCCCCGATAAACGCAGGGATAAAACCTGTTAAAAAATATCGATAGTATGCTTCGACGCTTTCGATATCGCGCAAGAATTTCGATTGGATGCGCCCTTCTTCTATCTCCTTATGATAAGTGATAGAAAGGCGTTGAAGCTTGCGCACGACACCGCTTTTTATGGTCGCCGAAGTGGAACGTATCCAACTGTTGACAATCGACGAGCGCCAAATTGTCGTGGGGACGTTTTGCACCAATATAACGAACAAAATCACCGCGTCTACAATCAACCGAGTTTGATAACCGTCCGGTTGAACGGTCACTAAATCGATCACGTCGCTGGTGATTAAAGGCATTATCCAAAGCGGAGATGCCTGCAAAAGGTAAACGAACGTCGACCAAACGAATTTCAGCCAATCCTTACGCAACAATTTGCGTAAAAAGGTGTCCTTTTTGCCAGACTTCCTTTCACCATAGCCAAACAACCATTCTAAATCGGCGCGCTCGCCGCACTTTTGGGTTTCTTGATTGCTCTTCGCTTTCTCAAAATTTTCCGTTTCTTGCTTAAACATACGCTTCTCCTTCCGCGCGTTTTTACACATGAGAGCTTTGTTGATTTTATAAATTGATTTTTTAACATTGTAGCACACGCGCGCGTAAATGTCAAGGCGCGAAAACAAAAAAGAAAACCCTTTGAAAAAAATTTATCTTATTTTAAAGCAAATCGCTCGCTTTTTTTTCGCCGTAGTGATATAATATGCTACGGCTATCACTAAGGAGACTTTTTATGCACGTCGCGGTCAAAAAACACAATTCAACGCATCACGGCGCTATATTAGAGCATATCTTCGCGTTTTTGAAAAAGAACGCCGTTTTATGCATTGCGGCGGTGGCGGCGCTCGTCACTTGTTTTATCGTTCCGATTGACGCTAAATATTTAGATTATTTCGATCTCAAAACGCTCACGTGTTTGTTTTGCGTGCTTGCCGTCGTTTGCGCGCTCCGCAACGTTCGTTTCTTTTTCGCGCTCGCGCAAAAGATTGTGAAACTGTTTAAAAACACGCGCGCTTGTATCCTTGCGCTCGTGTATATCACTTTTTTGGGCTCAATGTTGATTGCCAACGATATGGCGCTTTTGACCTTTTTGCCGCTCGGTTATTTCGTGCTCTCTTCCACGGGAAAGCAAAAATATATGGCGTTCACTTTTATCATGCAAAATATCGCGGCAAATCTCGGCGGTATGCTCACCCCCTTTGGAAATCCGCAAAATTTATATCTTTATACGAAATTTAACATTCCCACGCTCGAATTTATGCAAATTATGTTGCCACCCTTTGTTTTGGCGGTGGCACTCATCACCATTTGTTGCTTGTTCGTAAAAAAAGAAGAGCTTGAAATTTCAGGCGAAGAAATTCGTTTACCCAAAGCGCGCACGGCAATTTACGCTTTGCTTTTCACCCTTTCCATCGTTATTGTATTTCGTGTTATATCCTTTTATATCGGGCTTATCGTGATCCCCATCGTGCTGTTTCTTATGGATAGAAAAGCGCTTGCGCAGGTGGATTATGCACTGCTTTTCACCTTCGTTGCGTTCTTTGTTTTTGCGGGGAACATGGCGCGTATTCCTGACGTGCAAAATTTGTTTGGCTCGCTTATGGCAAAAAGCCCACTGCTCGTTTCCGTGCTCTCTTGTCAAATGATAAGCAACGTGCCGTCGGCGATCTTGCTTTCGCAATTTACAACCGATTATGCGGCGCTTCTCGTGGGCGTGAATGTCGGCGGAGTGGGCACGCTCATTTCTTCCCTTGCAAGTCTCATCACTTTCCGTGAATATACGTCCAAAACGCAAGGCGGCGCAGGGAAATATATCACGCTTTTCTCCCTTTTTAACTTCGGGTTTTTGATCGTGCTCACCGCAGCAGAATGGTTATTTTTCTTATAAGGAGCAACCCATGCAAAACAAATTGAAACAATTTGCCTTAGATATAGGGGCAAGCGAGATCGGCTTTTGCAAGCTCACCGCTTCGCCTA
>JAZOLI010000026.1:0-5813 GCA_045652965.1 Candidatus Scatosoma sp. | reverse complement strand
GGAGAAGTCGTGGTAACGGACAAACATACGCCGCGTTTTTGAGGGCAGTTATCCAAAATAGGGCTCTTGGATTTGTACGTGATCTGCTCTCTACCTTTTTTGATGAGCTGGTTGATAGTAGGCATAAATTTGACCTCCTTGTAAAAATTTGGAATATATTTTCCCTCGAAATTGCCCTTATCGCAATTTCAAAGAAAGCAAAGTTAGATGCGTTGCGGCTTGTCCGAATTTTCTTGATTTTCAAGGCTTTTTGGCAAAAGGGCATAATATCCCCCACAATCGCAACGGTATTATTTTAACAAATAAAAAGCCTTTTGTCAAACGTTTAAACGAAGTTTTTTATAAAGTTTTTCCTTTTTTTACCGAAAACATGCTTTCCGATTAAAAAAAACCGCCCGCAGGCGGTTTTTTATTATCTTTTACGTTCCTATCATAAATTGTTCAACTGTGCAACGCATTTGGCTTTCATATCGTGATATTTTGCCACTTTTTCGCGTTCCGCGTCTACAAGCTTTTGCGGTGCTCTTGCTACGAAATTCTCGTTTTTAAGCTTGCTTTCCGCCCTTTGAATTTCGCCGTCGATTCTCTCAATCTCCGCTTGTAATCTTGCCTTTTCCTTTTCAATGTCGACAAGCTCGCCAAGGGGCACGTAAATTTGCGCAATCTCCGTCACCGAAGAAACGGTTTTGCCTTGCACCTGACTTGCACTTTCCACAACCGTCAAATCACTGCCGCCCGAAAGCTTGATGATGCAATCTTTGTTTTGTTGCACAAGGCGCATGTTTTCCGTCACGATATAAAGCTCAACTTTTTTCGAAGGCGGGCAATCGGCGTCCTTTTTCATAGCGCGAACGGCTTTGATAATTTCCATAACCCCTTCAAACGCTTTCGCTTCCTTTTTATACGCCGCACGGTAATTATATCTCGGGAATTCCGAAACCATAATGCTACCGCTCGTGTTCGGCAGATTTTGATAAATTTCTTCCGTCACGAAAGGAATAAACGGGTGTAAAATTTTGAGCGCGTTTTCCAAAACGAAGCACAAAACGGCAAGTACGTCCGCTTTTCTCTTTTCGTCTTCGCCATAGAGCGCGGGCTTGGAAAGCTCGATATACCAATCGCAAAAATCGTCCCAAACAAAGCTCGTTGCAAGATCGCTTGCCACCCCAAGCTCGTAGCGATTTAAGTTGGTCGTCACTTCGCGGATACAATTTTGAAGCTTGGAAATAATCCATTTATCCGCAGGCGCAAGCTTCACGCTTTCAATAGACGGGATTTTCTTACCTTCCACGTTCATAAGCACGAAACGCGAAGCGTTCCAAAGCTTGTTGATAAAGTTGCGGCAAGCTTCCACTTTCGTATCCGAATAGCGCGTGTCGTTCCCCGGCGCAACGCCCGTAAGCAAGGAAAGACGGAGCGAATCCGAGCCGTATTTTTCAATCACTTCGAGCGGATCAATGCCGTTTCCAAGCGATTTACTCATTTTTCTACCCTGCTCATCGCGGATAATACCATGGATTAACACGTCGCGGAAAGGCACTTTGCCCGTGTGCTCAATACCCGAGAAAATCATTCTCGCCACCCAGAAGAAAATAATATCATACCCGGTGACGAGCACGTCCGTAGGATAGAAATATTTATAATCTTCCGTCTCTTCGGGGAAGCCGAGGGTGGAGAAGGGCCAACGCGCCGACGAGAACCACGTGTCGAGCACGTCTTCGTCTTGGCGAATATGTTTGCTTCCACATTCGGGACAAACGGTGGGATCTTCCTTTTTACAAATTACCGCGCCGCAATCTTTACAATACCACACGGGTATGCGGTGTCCCCACCAAAGTTGACGGGAAATGCACCAATCGCGCACGTTTTCCATCCAATTATAATAGGTTTTTGCAAAACGTTCGGGAACAAATTTCACTTTGTTTCTCATAACCGCATTGATCGCAGGTTTTGCAAGCGGCTCCATCTTCACAAACCATTGTTTGGAAACGATAGGCTCAACGGTCGAATGACAACGATAACAATGCCCCACGTTATGCGTGTGCGCTTCGATTTTCACGAGATTTCCGCTCTTTTCCAAATCGGCAACCACGCGTTTTCTCGCTTCGTAGCGATCCAAACCAACGTATGCCCCCGCTTTTTCGTTCATAGAGCCGTCGTCGTTCATTACGCGAATGACGGGAAGCGCATGGCGTGCACCCACTTCAAAGTCGTTGGGATCGTGCGCAGGCGTAATTTTTACGCAACCCGTACCAAACGTAGGATCAACGTATTCGTCAGCAACAACAGGAATCTCTCTACCCACAAGCGGCAACGTAAGCGTTTTGCCCACAAGGTTTTTATATCTTTCGTCATCGGGATGAA
Source organism: Candidatus Scatosoma sp. (assembly GCA_045652965.1). Classification (GTDB taxonomy): domain Bacteria; phylum Bacillota; class Clostridia; order Christensenellales; family Borkfalkiaceae; genus Scatosoma. Next base: position 3,449 of record JAZOLI010000026.1, on the reverse strand, counting down.
CTGCCACCGCTGTGTCACCGAGCATGGTTTCAGGGCGAGTAGTAGCCACGATCACTTCCGCCGAGCCATCCGTTGCAGGATATCTTAAATGACCGAAATGACCGCCCTCTTCCGCATATTCCACTTCCGCATCCGAAAGCGCGGTTTTACAGCAAGGGCACCAGTTGATAATGCGATCCCCTTGATAAATCAAGCCCTTTTCATAAAGGTTGACGAACACTTCGCGCACTGCTTTAGAACATTTTTCGTCCATCGTGAACGCTTGGCGCGACCAATCGCAGGAAGTGCCCATTTTGCGTTGTTGAAGCATAATACGATTGCCGTATTGTTCCTTCCAATCCCAAGCGCGCTTTAAAAAGCCGTCTCTACCAAGATCGGCTTTCGTCAAACCTTCCGATTTCATTTTTTCAACGATTTTCACTTCCGTTGCAATCGAAGCGTGATCGCAACCGGGAAGCCACAACGCGGAATAGCCTTGCATACGCTTAAAACGAATCAACGTGTCTTGCATCGTTGCGTCCATCGCGTGCCCCTTGTGCAACTGCCCCGTGATGTTGGGCGGAGGCATCATGATCGTGAACGGCACTTTATCAGGATCTCTTTCCGCGCGGAAATAGCCCGAAGTTTCCCAATCTTGATAGATTCTATCCTCGAACTCTTTCGGATTATACGTCTTTTGCATTTCCATAATTACAACCCCTTGTAATTTTCTTTAAAAAATATCGTACAGTTTATCTATTATAGTACTTTCTCCGTCGATTGTCAATTATAAATGCACGCACATATAATATATTATTCTAAAATTTTTTTATTGGAGTGATGAAAATCATGCAAAAAAAGACCAAATTTCTCAGTGGCGCACTAGCTGCGTGCTTTACTTTTCTTCCCCTTTCCGCCTGCAACGATGGCGACGGCTACACGACGATCAAGCTCAACGAAGTGACCCATTCGGTGTTCTACGCGCCCATGTATCTTGCAGAAGCGCTTGGATATTTTGAAGAAGAGAAGATCAAAATCGAACTCACAAACGGTGGCGGCGCGGATAGCGTTATGTCGGCTGTTCTTTCGGGCGATTCGGATATCGGTTTTTGCGGCCCCGAAGCGGCGTTATACGTGCTCATCGGCGGCTCTTCCGACGTGCCTACCGTAATCGGGCAACTGACCAAACGCGACGGCTCGTTTTTAGTATCGAGAAAACCCGAGCCCAATTTTAAGTGGGAAGATCTGAAAGGCAAAGAAATTCTCGCAGGCAGAAAGGGCGGCGTACCTGCCATGACGTTTGAATACGTGCTTGGCGAGAACGGCTTGAAAGACGGAACGGATTTAACCTTGAATTACGACGTGGCGTTTAACCTTATGGTGAGCGCGTTCGAAGCAGGCACGGCGGATTATTGCACCATGTTCGACCCTACCGCATACGAATATGAAGCGGCAGGCAAGGGCTACGTGGTAGCATCGGTTGGCGAAGCTTCAGGCGAAGTGCCCTACACCTGCTTTATCGCGAAAAATTCGTGGATAGAGAAAAATGAAAAAACCGTTGAAGGATTCCTTCGCGCAATCACGAAAGCCGTGAAATACGTAAACGAAACTTCTTCTCAAACGGTTGCCCCCCATCTCACGTCTTATTTTGAAGGCACAAGCGAAGCTTCAATCGCGGCTTCGGTGGAACGCTACCGCGCAATTGACGCTTGGCGCACTGAACTTACGATGACGGAAGCGAGCTTTAACAGATTGCAAGACATCATTGAAAACGCAGGCGAGCTTTCCCGTCGCGCAAAAATGAACGAGCTTGTCGATAACTCGCTCGCAAACAAAGTTTATAATGAAATTTACAAATAAATCTTAATTTTAGAAATACTTTTTGGACGGAACACGCAAATGAAAGAAGTTTTACGATTCGAAAACGTTTCCATGCACTATCATAGCAAACAAGGGGAAACCGTGGCGGTAGAAAATTTAAACTTCTCCGTTTCGGAAGGTGAATTTGTGGCGATTATCGGTCCGTCGGGTTGCGGAAAAAGCACTTTGTTATCCTTAGCGGCAGGTCTGCTTCCCCCCACGGGCGGCGAAGTGAAAACGAACGGTTGTACGTTTGGTTATATGCTTCAAAAAGACGAACTGTTTCCATGGCGCACCATCGAAAAAAACATCTTCCTGCCCCTTGAAATTAAAGGCAAGAACACGCCCCGAAACCGCGAACGCGCGCTGGCGCTTGCGGAAAAATACGGGTTAAAACAGTTTTTAAAAAATTATCCGTCGTCCCTTTCGGGTGGCATGCGGCAGCGTGCGGCGCTTATCCGCACGCTCGCCGTCGACCCCGACGTGTTGCTTCTTGACGAGCCCTTTTCCGCGCTCGATTATCAAACGCGTTTATCCGTTTGCGACGACGTTTATAAAATCATTCGGAGCGAAAAGAAAACCGCACTACTTATCACGCACGACATCAGCGAAGCCATCTCCGTTGCGGATAAAATTTTCGTTCTATCTCACCGCCCTGCGAAAGTGGTGGCGAGCCACGCGCTTAGGTTTGCCGAAAGCGAGCCGCACAAAAGAAGAGAAAACAAGGAATTTTCCAAATGGTTTGAATTGCTTTGGAGGGAACTCAACGTATGAAAAAGGAAACAAATTTCTCAAAAGAACACTTACTCTACTTAAAAGGCGTAAAACGAAAAAGCATTTTTATCAACGTTGCGCGCTTTACCGTCTTGTTTTTAATTCTCACGCTTTGGGAGCTTTCCGCGCGATTTGAGTGGATAAACCCCTTTATCACAAGCTCGCCCACGCGCATTTGCAAAACCATCTTTGAGCTTTATCAAAACGGCTCGCTTTTCCACCACGTGGCTACAACGCTTGGCGAAACCTTGCTCGGCTTTTTTATCGCCGTTGTGCTTGGTTATTCGATTGCTTTGGCTCTTTGGTGGAGCGAAGCATTTCGGCGCATTTCCGAGCCCTACTTCGTTGTGTTAAACGCGCTTCCGAAAATCGCGTTAGGGCCTCTTATCATCATTTGGTGCGGCACGGGAAGCAAAGCCATCGTGTTCATGACCGTGTTGATTGGTTTGATCGTGGCGATCTTGAATATGCTAGGCGGGTTTATGTCCACCGAAGAAAACAAGCTCTTGCTTCTTCGTTCTATGGGCGCAAGCAAATGGCAACTCTTAACCAAGCTCGTAATTCCGTCTTCGCTCCCCAACTTTATCTCCATGTTAAAGATAAACGTGGGTATGGCGTGGATCGGCTCGATTATGGGCGAATATATCGTTTCCAAAGCAGGGATTGGATATTTAATCGTCTACGGTGGTCAGGTGTTCAAGCTCGACCTTGTGATGAGCGCGGTGTTTATCCTTTGCGTTCTCGCGGCGATTATGTACGCGCTCGTAGCTTTCCTTGAAAAGCTTGTGATTAAAAACCAGAAATAAGGTAAAAAAGAGCCGCCGTTTGCGGCTTCG
>JAZOLI010000025.1:0-10872 GCA_045652965.1 Candidatus Scatosoma sp. | reverse complement strand
ATGAGAATGAGAAAGAAGCGCAATTTCGATGCGAGAATGGAAGCTTGCAGCGATTTACTTTTGGCGCGTGGCACAAGCGGGATTTTGAATATGAAAGAAGCGGCGGAAAATTTTCGCGCGTTGATCGATTTTGAAAAAGCGTTTGGAAACGATAAACCCGTTGCGCTTGAAATCGGTTGCGGCAAGGGCGGTTTCGTTTGCGAGCTTGCCGCAAAACGCCCTGATTATAACTATGTTGCCCTTGAAAAGATGAGCAACGTCATTTTAACGCCGCTGGAAGCGGTTGCGAAATCAGGTTTGACGAATATCCGTTTTTTGAACATTCGCGCCGAATGTTTGCCCTGCTATATTCCTGAAAATTCCTTAGACGAAATCTATTTAAATTTTTCCACGCCGCTGCCCAAACTCGGGTATGCCACGCAACGGCTTACGCATAGAAATTTTTTAGAAGTGTATAAAAAACTTTTAAAAAAGGGTGGGCGCATTTTACAAAAAACGGACGATCGCGATTTCTTCGAATTTTCCTTGGAAGAATACCGCGCGTGTGGTTTTGAGCTGGAAAACGTGACTTATAATCTTCACGAAAACGGCAATCCTGAATGGAACATCGTCACCGAATATGAACAAAAATGGGTGGATAGGGGGTTGCCTATTCATCGTGTGGAGGCGGTGCTCAAATGACGGGCGAGAAAAAGGAAGAAAAAATTTCCAAAGCAACGATCGCGCGCATGCCGTTATACTTGCATTTTTTGCAAGAAGAAAACAGCAAAGGCACGCAATATATTTCTTCCACCGTGATCGCGCAAAGCATTTCCGTTTCTTCCGTGCTTGTGAGAAAGGATCTTGCGCTCGTTTCTTCGGAAGCGGGTAGACCAAAGCTTGGGTTTGGCGTGAGCCGATTGATTGTTGATATCGAGAAATTTTTGGGCTATGATAACATTTCCGATGCAGTCGTCGTGGGCGCAGGTGGGCTTGGCAGGGCGTTTTTGGGCTATGAAGGCTTTAAAAACAACGGGCTCAACGTGGTTGCCGCATTCGACGTGGATGAAAGTTTGGTGGGCTCGATCGTGGCAGGAAAACCCATTTTGCATATGGAGAAGTTAAGCAGTTTTGTCGCCGAGCATAACATTCAGCTTGGCATTGTCACCGTGCCCAAGGCGGCGGCACAGGACGTTGTGAACAAGCTTGTGGACGCAGGCGTGCGCGCAATTTGGAATTTCGCTCCCGCGCCCTTGCGCGTCCCCAAAGATATCGTTATCAAAACGGAAGATTTGGCGGCTTCGCTTGCAATGCTTGCAGGAAAACTTTACAAAACGGGCGATCGTTAAAGGGCTCGTATATCGCGGTTTAAAAATCATCGGTGAAAATTCTTGCAAAATTTTCTCAGATATGGTATACTGTTTTTATGGATAAATTCGACGAATTTTTTGGCAAGAGAGTGTGCGTAGCAATCAGCGGCGGCGTGGATTCCACGGCGCTTTTGCACTATTTAAAATCTCGCGCAAAAGAAGTCGGGTTTTCGCTTTTTGCGGTGCATTGCGAGCACGGCATTCGCGGCGAAGAAAGCCTTTTAGATCAAGCGTTCGTGCGAGAAATTTGCCAAAAATGGAACGTGCCGTTGTTCGAGTTTTCCGAGAATTGTTTAGAGCAAGCAAAGAAAAATAAAGTGAGCTTAGAAACGGCTGCTCGCGAGTTTCGTTTAGAGAGTTTTGCTTCCCTTATCAAGGAAGACAAGGTGGATTTTATCGCCACGGCGCACCACGTATTAGACGAAGCGGAAACGGTTTTGTTTCGTCTTGCCCGCGGCACATCGCTTTCGGGCGTTAAGGGCATGGAAGAGAAAAATGGCTATGTCATTCGTCCCTTTTTGGGGTGGAAAAAGGAAGAAATTTTATCCTACGCAAAGGAAAACAATTTATCCTATCGCACCGATTCAACCAACTTTGAAACGGATGCCACGAGAAATAAATTGCGCTTAAACGTGTTTCCTGCGCTGGAAGAAGCGGTTGTGGGCGCGAGCGTAAATTTAGCAAAATTTGCGCGTTATGCCGCCGAAGACGACGCTTTTTTATATAAACAAAGCGAAGCCCTTTTAGCGAAAACAAAATCGGGCGCAACGCTTGTAAAATTTAGTGAACAAAAGCCGCTGTTTCGCCGTGCTTGCCTGATTGCCATGAAAGAGCTTGGCATTGAAAAAGATTACACGGCGGCGCATTTAGAAAGTGTGTATTCGCTCCAACAAAGCGAGCGTGGTAAGCAAATTTGCTTGCCCCAAGGCGTTGTTGCGAAAAAAATAGAAATCGGCATAGAATTTTTTTTAGAAGAGAGTGAAGAACGTTTGACTGCCCCTCCACAAGCGGAAAAATGCTTCGATTTATCGGGCTTTGACGGGGGCAGGTATGAAGTGAACGTGAGTTTGACTCCACCCAAGGACACAAAGTGGCAAACTTTGCGCGTGGATAAAGATAAGCTTCCTAAAAATGCGGTGTTTCGTTTTCGCAAGGAAGGGGACACAATTAAAAGCTTCGGCGGAAGCAAAAGTTTGAAAAAGTTTTTTAACGAAAAAAAGATTCCCGCAAGCGAGCGAGCATGGTTGCCCTTGATTGCAGAAAAGGACGGAAAGGAAGTTTTTGCCGTGTGCGGCGTGGAAATTTCCGAACGGGTAAAAATCACGAAAGAAACGCAAAACGTTTTATATATCACTTTACAAAAGAAGGAGAGTTTTCAAGATGATGGAAGTGCATCCTAACGTAGAATACGTTATGCTCACAGGCAAACAAATTACGCGCCGTATTAAAGCGGTTGCAAAACAGCTCGACAAGCTTTACGAAGGCAGAAAGCCCGTGGTGGTTTGCATTTTAAAGGGAAGCGTCGTGTTCTTTTCCGATCTAATTCGGAACATGAAAACGCCGCTCACGATCGATTTCATGAGCGTTTCGTCTTATGGCAACGGCACAAAATCGGCGGGCGAACTTACCATCAAAAAGGATCTTGCAACTGATATCAAAGGTCGCGACGTGCTCATCGTAGAAGACATTATCGATTCAGGCAACACCCTTTACAATTTAAAAAAGTTGCTCAACGCAAGAGCACCGTCGAGCGTAAACATTGTCACGCTTTTGGATAAGCCCGACCGTAGAGAAGTGCCCATGGAACCCGAATATACGTGCTTTGTGATAGAAGACGAATTCGTGGTTGGCTACGGGCTTGACTATGCGGAAGAATATCGCAATTTGCCTTACGTAGGCGTGTTAAAACGTTCGGTGTACGAAAACGCTTAACTGCTTAACCAGTTTTTCTTATGCGTACATAGCGGCTTCCTTTGCGCAAGGGACACGCATGGGCTTTAGAGAGTTGCGACACGTTCACAACTTGATATCCGTCGGCTTTTAAATCGGGCAACAATCGTTTCAACGCGGACACGGTATGCGCGTAGCCGTCGTGCATAAGGGCGATAGAGCCGGAAGCGCGCGCATCGAAAATAGAGTGATAGATATCATCTTCGGAAACGCCTGACCAATCAAGTGTGTCGATCGTCCAATCCAAGATAGGCGTTTTAGCCGCCGTTCTCACGAGCTCGTTGATTTTTCCAAACGGCGCTCGAAGCAAATGCCGCTTTTGTCCGTCGATTTTTTCAAGGATGGCATCCGTTTGATCAATTTCCCTTTCAAGAGCAGGAAGATCGAGCGTGGTGAGATCGAAATGCGACTGGGTGTGATTGCCCAGTTCAAAGCCAAGCGCATGTGCGGCGTGCGCGGTTTGTGTGCTCGTGCTATCGAACAGGTATCCGTTAAAAAACACGGTGGCGCTCGCAGGGCAATCGGGATTGCTCTCGTTGAACGAAGCAAACACGGCGAGTATGTTTTCAAGCGTGCGAGAAGGTGCATCGTCAAAGGTAAAGGCAATCAATTTTCGGTTTGGATCGATATGCGAGATATCAACGTTCGACACGTCCCAAAATTCGGGGTCGACGACGGGATTTTCTTTCTCGCTCTTATCTTCCATAGGTATAGGGCTTGGAAAGCGCTCGGGAAATTTCCGCTCGATTTCTTGAAAGGGAAGATCGGTGGCGGATTGTTTTTTTTGCGAGCAAGCGACAAACAGCAGGGGAAGACATAACAAAAGTGCAAATCGGCGTTTAAACGATAACTTTAACATACGGTAAGTATCCGTAGTTTGCGATTTTTTATACTTTTAAAAACGATTGACAAATATTTTTCGTTTTGTTATAATAGACTAAGGGGGAACGTATGGAAAACGTAGAAAAACAAATTCAAGAAGTTTGTCAAAAATTTAAAATCGCAGGGGAATATCGCGGTTTTGAAGTGATTGACAGCGGGCATATCAATTCGACGTATAAGGTATATTTTTATAGAAACAACGAACTCAAAGATTACATCGTGCAAAAAGTGAACACATACGTGTTCCAAAACCCGATCGCGGTGATGGAAAACATTTCGTCAGTCACCGAATACGTGCGCGCAAAGATCAAAGAAACGCAAAAAACGGCGAAACGCAACGTGTTGCATTATGCAAAAACGGATGAAGATAAATATTACGTGATTTTAGAAGACGGCAGTTTTTGGCGTTGTTGCCGCTATATCGATGGTTCGGTGTCGTTCACACAAACGAACGATTTGAAGATAATCGAAGAATCAGGCAAAGCGTTCGGCGCATTTTTGGGATATTTAACCGATTATCCGGTGCAGGATTTACATATCGTAATCCCGCATTTCCACAACACGGTGATGCGCTATCGTGCACTTAAAGACGCAATCGCCGTAAACGCGGCGTGGCGCAGAGACGAAGTGAAAGAGGTGATCGCGGGCTATGAAGATCTCAAAGACATTGCAACGAAGCCCTATCTTATGCAATGTGACAAAGTGTTGCCCCTTCGCGTGACCCACAACGACACGAAAACAAGCAACGTTTTGTTCGATGAAGAAACGCGCGCCTATTTAGCGGCAATCGATTTAGACACGGTGATGCCTGGGCTCGTGGCGTTCGATTTTGGCGATGCGATCCGCGTGGCGGCATCCACGGTAGACGAAGACGAAAAGGATTTAAGCAAAGTTGCGATCGATTTAAATAAATATGAAGCGTTCACGCGCGGTTTTGTGAGCACGCTTGGGAACATGTTAACGGAAGCGGAAAAAAACTCGCTTGCCCTTGGCGCGATTGCCATGACGACGGAATGCGGCGTTCGGTTTTTAACCGATTATCTCAACGGGGATAAATATTTCCGTATCCACTATCCCGATCAAAACTTAGCAAGAGCCAAATGCCATTTAACGCTTGCGCGCGACATGGTGAAAAAGCTCGATCAGATGCAAGAAATTGTAAATAAATATTGTTAAGAATAAAGCCCCTACGCTAAAAAGCGTAGGGGCTTTGTTTTAGGAATTACGAATTTCGATTGATTTTAAAAATCGCCATCACCAAAACACCTAAATTGCCACCGATTAAAACGCCGATTGCCATACCAAACCAAAACATAGCGATCCCCCTTTCTTTCTTTGTGCTTTAAGTATTCCCCTAAAAACCATTTTTATACAATATATGGTAAAAGTTCAAGAACTTGCCACGTAGTAACCTTTTTCACCTTTCAAGGATATAATGAAAAAGGAGGTTTTTATGCGTGTTTGTTTGGTGAGCCATGGCGCACTTTGCGCGTTTAAAGATACGTACATAGAAGAAAAGGCGGATATCACGGTGTTTGGGTTTGAGGGGATGGGGGAAGTGAGCTACGAGCGAGAGCTTAAAGGGGAAACGCGGTTTTTTGAAGACGCGGCGATGCTTTCCAAAACCTGTCAAAACGTGGTGGTGTGCGGTTGTGTGACAGATGCGCGCGGGCATAAACGCAAATCGGCAGTAGTGGCGGAAAACGGCAGACTTTGCGGCGTTTCGGATATGTTGCACGTCATCGACGGAGAGCTTGCTAGCGGCGCGGCGCTACGCATTTACGAAACAAAAGTTGGCAAAATGGGGGTGGCGGTTGCGGAAGATTTGCGCTTTCCAAGCGTGATCAAATCGCTAGCGGTGTGTGGTAGCGATTTGATCGTTTGCCCATGCGGAAAGATGGAAGAAATCCATTCGGTGCTCGCGCGCGCCCACGCCTATTGCTACGGCGTTCCGATCATACTTTGCGGAAACGGCAATGCCGCGATTGCGGATGCCACGGGAAATATCACGCTTGCCACGCCGCAAAGCCCTGCCTATTATGATTTTTGCGTACGCAAGGAATATCACTTAGTGGAAACGCGCAGGAGATTTGCGCTATCTTCGTTATGAAAAAACGCAGGATCAAAATCCTGCGTTTTTAATGTCGCGATCTACCGAGCGTTTGACGTCGCGCGCGGCGATGGCTTGTTTTTTATCGTAGGTGTGTTTGCCGCGACAAAGCGCAATTTCCGCTTTCACAAGCGCGTCCTTAAAATAAAGCTTCAAAGGCACGAGCGTATAGCCTTGGCGGTTAATCTTGCCTGCAATTTTGGCGATTTCGCTTTTGTGTAAAAGCAATTTTCGATCGCGGCGAGTGTCCTTTGTGGAGAATGCGTCCGAGCGATCGTAAAGGGCGATATGCATATTTTTCAATGAAACTTCGTTGCCACGCACGAAGCAAAAACAATCGTTCATGTTCACGTTTCCTGCGCGAAGCGATTTAATCTCGTTGCCTTCTAGCACGATTCCCGCTTCATATTTTTCTTCGATAAAATATTCAAACGAAGCGCTTTTATTCGTTGCGATAATTTTCATAACTCACTCCTTGTCTATTTTTCCAAGCAATCGAAATTCCGCTCTACGGCGGTAAAAATCGACGTCGATCACTTTTATCTGCACGCTTTCCCCGATCGCGTAAACGTTCGTTCTACCCACGAGCCGTAAGCGTTCTGGATCGAACGAGAAATCGCCGAACAACGATTCGATAGGGATAAATCCTTCGATGGTGTTAGGAAGCTCGGCGAACAACCCGTATGCGGTGACGCCCGAAATCACAGCGTCAAATTCTTCGCCGATGCGTTCGCTCATATACATGGTTTTATATAAGTCGTCCACGTCCCGTTCGGCATCCGTTGCGCGGCGTTCGCGATCGGAAGATTGCTGTGCGGCGCGGGGTGCAAACTCGCTATATTCTTCCAGCGCTCCGCCATAATTTCCGTGCAACACTTCTTTGATAATGCGATGAATGCAAAGATCGGGATAGCGGCGAATGGGGGAAGTGAAATGGCAATAGCAATCGCTTGCAAGCCCGAAATGTCCCTTATTTTCCGCTGCATAGCGCGCTTTTTGCATGGAGCGGAGCATCACGCGGTTTAAAACGGAAAAGCTGGGCAAGTTTTCCGCTGCTTTTAAAACGTTGCGATAATCATACGGTTTTACGTCGTCCGCTTGAAAACGGGGATTTAACCCCAAGCTTTGCGCAAACGTGCGAAAGGCGACGGCTTTTTCTTCGGTGGGTTTTTCGTGCACGCGATAGATAAAGGGCGCTTCAATCGATTGCATAAACTCCGCCACCGTTTCATTAGCAAGCACCATAAACGCTTCGATGATTTGATAGGAGAACGCCCGCTCATAATCGGGAATGGAAATTTCCCCCGTCTTTTCGTCAAATAAAATTTTTGTTTCTTTCACGTCGAGTGAAATGCTGCCTTTTTTGGCGCGTTTTTCTTGTAAAATATGCGTAAGCTCGGCGCAAAGCTCTATCATTTCGCAAACGTCAAGATATTTTTGGCGCACGGCTTGATCGCCGTCCAAAATCGCCGAAACTTCCGTATACGTCATTTTATGCTTAGAACAAATGATGCTTTCTACAATTTCACTGCGTTTCACCACGCCCTTTTTGTCAATTTCCATCAAACAGGAAAGGGTCAAACGCTCTTCGTTTTCGTTCAAAGAACAAATGCCGTTGGATAAAGCGCGGGGAAGCATAGGCAAAACACGGTCGGGAAAATAAACGCTCGTGCCGCGTGAAAATGCTTCGTTGTCTAAATGGGAACGGGGCGCAACGTAATGCGAAACGTCGGCAATATGCACGCCGAGAAGATAGCCGTTTTCCGTTTTTCCCAAGGAAATAGCGTCGTCGATATCCCGCGTATCCGCGCCGTCAATCGTCACAATCAGCTTATCTCTAAAATCACGGCGATTTTCTTTTTCTCGCTCGGAAATGCCGCGCGATTGCGCCGCTTTTGCTTCCTTTTCCACATGCGGTGGGAATTCTTCTTTTAAATCGTACGAGCGGATAATGGAAAGCTCTTCGGCAAAAAAATCATCTTCGTCGCCAAGAATTTCCACGATTTCACCCCCAGGTGCTCTGCCAAAGGGATAGGAAGTGATTTTCGCCACCGCTTTCACGCCGTTTTTAATGCGCTCGCAGTAGGATAAGGGGATATAAATATCGCTAGAAAATTTTTTTTCGTCGGGGATAAGATACCCCGCGCGTCTGTCGCGACGAAACGTGCCCACGATTTTTTCAAAGCCGCGCGAAAGAATTTTTACAACGCTTGCTTCTTCTCTTTCGCCGAAAGAGACTGGCAGTTTCTCTGCAAGTACTTTATCGCCGTGGAGCGCCCCGTGAAGAAATTTTTTAGGGATAAAGAAATCCCTTTCATATGTGTTTTTATCATCGGGAACAAGGAAAGCAAAGCCGCGCTCGTTGCCCACGATTTCGCCCGTGATCAAGCCAAGTTGCTCGCTCGTTCCATACCTGCCCCCGTCGTTTTCATAAATTTTTCCTTCTTTGACAAGTTCTTCCAAAACGCCAAGCAAGCGGTTTTTCTCCCGATAGGGTATATCGAGAGTTTTACAAATTTCACCTATATTTTTAGCGGCAAGCGTTCCATCTTCAAACGCCTGAAAAATTTTTTGTTTGGTGCTCATAGCATTTCTCCTTTATGTAGAAGAATGTAGAAGAAAGAAAAACGGCGGCTTAAAGGAAAAGCCGCCGAAGAAGTTTTGGTCTAATTACGCCCAAATAGATTCGAGCTGTAAGATATAGAAAGCGATGGAGAAGAGCACGAGAACTGCAAGGCAAATCCACGTCCATTTCTTCATTTTCGCTTCGATCGATTTACCCTTGTTTTTACCAAAGAAGGTTTCACTCGATCCGCCGAGCGCATCAATACCACTCGAATTGCTCGGTTGCATAAGCACAAGCACGATCGCGGCAACAGCGGCAACCGCCATCAAAATAATCATCGTCACGCTAAGCCCGAAATATAAGCCGTAAGCGGCTTCCCCGCTAACGGGGATCAACAAATTCATCAATTTTAACATTACGTTTATCCTTTTTTCGCTTTTTTATTCAAAACACTCATTGATTATAGCACACTTGCAAAAATATCGCAAGTGTTTTTTGCACGCTTTTTTGAAAAATTTTATTCAATCAAGCTTTTTCCCGTCATTTCCTTAGGCTGGGGAAGCTTCATCATTTCAAGAAGCGTGGGCGCAAGATCAGCCAACACGCCATCCTTTCTAAGGTTAACGTTTTTGAGCTCTTCCGACACGAGAATCACAGGTACGGGGAACGTGGTGTGTTGCGTGAATGCGGTTTCACCATCGGCAGCAATCATTTGATCGGCGTTGCCGTGATCGGCGGTGACGAGTGCAGAACCGCCCATCGCCAAAATCTTATCCGTCACTTTCTTCACGCATTCGTCCACCGCGTGCACCGCTTTGACTGCCGCTTCCATAATGCCGGTGTGTCCAACCATATCGCAGTTTGCAAAGTTGAGGATGATCACGTCGTATTCGCCCTTGTCAAGCTCCTCCAAAACCTTATCGCAAACGGGATAAGCGCTCATTTCCGGTTGTAAATCATAGGTCGCAACCTTGGGTGAGGGGATCACGATACGCGTTTCGCCGTCTACGGGTGCTTCAAGCTTCGCGTTGAAGAAGAACGTCACGTGCGCATATTTTTCCGTTTCCGCGATGTGCAGCTGCTTCAAGCCGAGCGTGGAAAGATACTGCGGCAAAGTGTTGGTGATTTCGTCGGGCGGGAATGCTACGCCTACGTTTTCAAACGAAGAATCGTATACCGCAAAACCGACGTATACGGGTTCAAGATAGCCCGTTTTTCTTTCAAAACCAAGCGTTTTACCCGTCTTTTCATCCGTGAACGGGAAATTCTTTTGGGAGAACATACGGGAAATCTGTCTTGCTCTGTCGGGGCGGAAGTTGAAGCAGATGATGCTGTCGCCTTTTTCAATGAGCGCGATCGGCGTTCCGTTTTCCGTCAAGGCGGTGGGAACGATGAATTCGTCCGTTACGCCGTCTGCGTAAGATTGCAAAGCGCAAGCTTCTGCCGTGCCTTCAAACGTCTTGCCTTCGCCAAGCGTCAGCATGTCGTAAGCCTTTTGTTCTCTATCCCAGTTGTTGTCACGGTCCATCGCGTAATATCTACCGCAGACGGAGGCGATTTTGCCGAAGGACAGCTCTTCCATCTTCGCCTGCAAGTCTTTCAAAAAGCCTGCGCCCGAAGTGGGGGCAACGTCTCTGCCGTCCGTGAAAGCGTGAACGTAAACGTTGTCAAGCCCAACCCTTTTCGCCATTTCAACAAGCGCGTAAAGGTGTTCGGTGTGGCTGTGTACGCCGCCCGTCGAAACCAAGCCGTACAAATGCAGCTTTTTGCCCTTTTCCTTTGCGGCGTTCATAGCTTTTAAAAGCTCGGTGTTTTCAAAGAAAGAACCGTTGCGGATATCTTTCGTGATTTTTGTAAGATCTTGATAGACGATTCTGCCTGCGCCGATGTTGAGATGCCCAACTTCGCTGTTGCCCATTTGACCGTCGGGAAGACCTACGGACATTCCGCTTGCACCGATGATGGTGGAAGGATAGTTGTTTTTAAGTTCATTGATATATTTGCTACCTTCGGCA
>JAZOLI010000024.1:0-1538 GCA_045652965.1 Candidatus Scatosoma sp. | reverse complement strand
GAAACGTCGGGATCGCCAACCACGGTGAACTTCTTTTCGTTCTTATCCAAAATCGTGCCATAGTTTTCCGAGAAGAGAAGGTTGAGTGCATCTTCGTAGAACACGCCCTTGCCGTAAACGTTTTCGATCACGTTCTTGGGTGCTTTGCCCTTACGGAAGCCGTTGATCGCAAATCTACCTTTCATTTTAAGGTAGGCGTCGTTTTGCGCTTTCTTCCATTCTTCTGCGTCAAACTTCATGGTGATTTTGACGGTGCTCTTTTCTGCCGCTTTGGTAGTGTGTTTCATAATCTTTCTCCTATTTTTATGGCATTTTCGCCATATACATATTATATTTTTTTGCTTTGCCCATACATTTTATCACATTTATCTAAGAAAATAACGCGTTTTTATTTACAATTTGCGAATTTTACGCTATAATTAAAAAAAAGATTTCATTTTTGGAGAAAATCGTATGCCGCAGGACGCATTTCATATACGCCGACTTTGCAACGAGCTCAACGCTTTGCTGCAAGGCGGCAAGATCAACCGCATCTCCCAAGTGGACAAAGACGAGCTTACCTTTATTATATACACCGGAAAATCGACGGTTAAACTCATTTTGAGCACGAATGCATCAAATGCTCGCGTTTGTTTGTCGAAAACGGAGAAAGAGCCGGCGGCGGTTGCGCCTAATTTTTGCATGCTGCTTAGAAAGCATTTGCAGGGCGCGGAAATTTTAAAAATCGAGCAAAAGGATTTTGAGCGTATCGTGGAAATCACGCTCAAATGCACGAGCGATTTTTCTCAGTGTGAGCGGGTGCTGCATTGCGAGCTTATGGGCAAATATTCCAACGTCGTTTTATGCGAAAAGGGGATCGTTTTGGGCGCGCTCAAAACCACCGCTCTTTTAGACGAAAGCCATCGTGTATTGCTTGCGGGCGCGCGCTACGAATATCCCGTTCCGCAAGATAAAATTTCTCCTTTCGACGGGGCAGGTATGCGTTCACTTGAAGAAAGTTTCTATTTAACCCACGCCGAAGGCTATGAAAACGAAGAGTTTGCGCGCTTTCTTTTCGAGCACGTGTCGGGGGTTGCTTTGCCCACTGCAAGAGAGATCGTTTCTCGGGCAATGCGTGTAAAAATGCCCCTTTGGGCGTTTATCGGTGAGTTTTGTGAAAATCAGCCTTGCGAGCCTTGTTTGAAGATGGAAAAGGGTGTGCCTTGCGATTTTTTCGCGTTCCCCGTTGTGGGCGGAGAGAGTATGCCGTCCCTTTGCAAAGCGGAAGACGAATTTTATAGCTATCGCGAAAACAAAAAGGGTTTCGACGATAAAAAACGCCGTTTGGAAAGTGCGGCAAAAACGATTAAAAAGAAAGCGGAAAAACGCTTGCAAGAAACGCTCGAACGCTTAAAAGAAGCGGAAAAAGCGGAAGAAAACCGCATCAAGGGCGAGCTTTTGACGGCAAACTTATACCGCTTAGAAAAGGGCATGCGCATTATCGAGCAGGATAATTGGTATGACGAGTGCAAAGGGATAAAAATTGCGCTCGATCCCCT
>JAZOLI010000023.1:0-25758 GCA_045652965.1 Candidatus Scatosoma sp. | reverse complement strand
CGCCACAACCGTTTGATGGGTACGCTTTCCGATGCCGCGCCTATTCTTTGGCAATATGGTGCTTTGGCTCGCTTAGAGAAAGGGGAAACGATCGACAAGCTTTTGTTCGGTGGTTATTCCACCATTTCGCTCGGTTATGCTGGTCTTTACGAATGCGTAAAACACATGACGGGTAAATCGCATACGGATGAAGAAGCGAAACCGTTTGCGCTTGCCGTGATGCAACACATGAACGACAGATGTAAGGAGTGGAAAGCGAAAGAAAACATCGATTTCTCCCTTTACGGCACGCCGCTTGAAAGTACGACGTATAAATTCTCTAAATGCTTGCAAAAGCGTTTTGGCTTGATCCCTGGGGTTACGGATAAAAACTATATCACCAACAGCTATCACGTACACGTTTCCGAGCCGATCGATGCGTTCACGAAGCTTAAATTTGAAAGCGAATTCCAACAACTTTCCCCTGGTGGCGCAATCAGCTACGTAGAAGTTCCGAACATGCAAAACAATATTCCCGCGGTGCTTTCGGTTATGAAATTCATTTATGAAAACATCATGTATGCCGAACTTAACACCAAGAGCGATTATTGCCAAGTTTGTGGGTTTGACGGCGAAATTCAAATCCAAACGGACGAATCGGGCAAGCTTATTTGGGAATGTCCTTGCTGTAAAAACCAAGATCAAGCGAAGATGAACGTTGCTCGTCGTACGTGCGGTTATATCGGCACGCAATATTGGAATCAAGGCAGAACGCAAGAGATCAAAGATCGTGTGCTTCACCTTTGATAACGAGGGCGCGATATGAACTATGCAACGATCAAATGGACGGATATAGCCAACGGCGAAGGGGTTCGCATTTCCCTGTTCGTGTCGGGTTGTACGCACCGTTGTAAAAATTGCTTTAATGAAATCGCTTGGGATTTTGGCTATGGCGAGCCTTTCGATGAAACGATAAAAGATAAAATCTTGAAAGAGCTTGGCGAAGGGTATATCACGGGCTTGTCGCTCCTTGGCGGCGAACCGCTTGAACCGCAAAACCAAGAATCCTTGTATCCGTTTATCAAAGAAGTGAAAAAGCGTTATCCAAACAAAACGATTTGGTGCTATACGGGTTTCATTTTAGATGAAAGCACGGGCGAGCTTAAAGAAACGCAAAAAAACACGCCTTACACCAAAGAATTGATTTCACTTTTCGACGTACTCGTCGATGGTCCGTTCGTGGAAGATCTTAAAGATATACGCCTTAAATTCCGTGGCTCGGCAAACCAACGTTTAATCGACGTACAAAAGACGCTTAAAACGGGTAAATTCGTGCCTTATATGGAATAAATAAAATATAACGCCGCATACGATAGGGTATGTCGGCGTTTTTTATTAAATGGAAAAAGATATGGGGGATTGTGGCAGGCACATTGGCTGTGTCGTTCACTTTATCTACTTGTTTTTATGCGAAAAGATTGGAAAATACGCAAACGGTGTTGACGGCGAAACATTTTTATTTTCTCGTTTCCGATGATAAATCAATCGAAGTGAGCAAGGAGATGATAGTGCTCCAAGGCGGCGCAGGCTATGCTTTGGTTCATGGAAGCGATACTTACGCCGCTTACGCCGTTTATTTTTCCAAGGATGAGAGCATGGATGCGCAAAGCTCCGTTTTGGAAATGGGAAAAAGCGCGAAAATTGTTGAAGTTTCCTGTACGCCGCTATATTTAAAAACGGAAAAGGAAAAAGCATACGCCCCGATGATTATGGGCGCGTTTGAAAGTTTCTATGGCTGTATGCAAGTGCTAAACGGCGAAATTAAAAGATTGGAACGTGGCGCAACGCAAGAATCAAGCAGATGCATTTTACAAACGCTTTCAAGGCAATTTTCTTTTTTAAAAAAGCAATATGCGGAAAAGGTGGCTGGGTATGGAAATGCCTGTGAAAACGCCGAAAAAGGTTTGTCCGAAATCCTTTCAAATATCGTTTACGCCAAGGATTTACGCTATTTGTTGTGTGAGTTAAGCGTTGCCTATGCAAAATTAAGCAAGAATTTTTCCCTTTGAAAATAAATTTTTTCAACAAAGCAGAAAATTTTTAAAAAAAGGCGAAAAAACGCTTGCTTTTTTCTTTTTGATTGAGTATAATGAATAAGCTGTCGTTGAGAGAGCGAAATAAAATGCTACTGTGGCTCAGTCGGTAGAGCAGCTGATTCGTAATCAGCAGGTCGCCGGTTCAAGTCCGGCCAGTAGCTCCATAAAAAAGGAAGATACGCTTGTGTCTTCCTTTTTTATTTGTGTACCGAATAACTGGACGGACTTGAGGGTGGGGCCGTTTTGTGGGAACAAAACGCTTTGCCGTCAAGAATGTAAATGAAACGAAAGGAAGACGGCAAAGTCGGCAATTAATAATTGCCGAGCGGGGCGTCTCCGCTAAAGGAACAAGTCCGGCCAGTAGCTCCAAAACAAAACAGTTGGATGTTCCAGCTTTTTTGTTTTTTATTTTCTTGAACCGTCATAGACCTGCAAAAGAGAACTCCCGCAAAGTTCGCGGGAGTTTGTTTTAAATAAATACGTTTTTTTCTTGTTTGTTTGTTTCGTATAACAAGCCATACGTTTGGTCGGCAAAGCGATCAATTTCAAACGCTTGTTTGGATGCACCTGTAAGCACGTCTTCGTCGTGCGCACGGATTAGGAGCGGAAAGGAGCTTTCTCCAAGCGCGGAAAGAAGATCTTTTCTTTCCTTTTTAATTGCCAATACGTTCAAATATAAAGGATTTAAAAGGCTTTCCCGTATCGTGTTTTCTCTAATTTTAAGCAGGTTTTGCAAAGCGATGCGGCGTATTCTGGAAGACGTGTAGCGAGCCGATGTGAGCGTTTTTACAAACGGTTCTTTTTCTAAAGCCGCGCGCTTGAATGCGTTTTCCAAGCCTTCTGTGCAATCACAAACGCTTGCGATCTCTTCTTTTGAGCTGGCGAGCACGGCATATTTTTCTAAAGAATCCAAGCCTGTTTCTAATGCCGTAGGTAAATCGTTGAGCACGAAATCGGGCAAATTGCTTTCCAAGCGTTCGCCTTTTAAAATTGCCGCGCGGATTGCGCTTGCCGAAGAATAATTTTCTTGCAAGGAAAAATCGGAATATCCTGCGCCCTTTCTCTGAATGGGTAAAATTTCGATCTCTAAGCCGCTTGAAAGGATTGCTTTCGTATATTCTAAGCCTAAAATGTTGTTAGGAGAGCAAAGCAAATCCAACGGGAGAAAGCCTGCCCAAGCGTTCGCTCTTGCTTTTGCGTAGCTTGCGCCTTTTTCTATTTCCGCTTTCAATTTCTCGGAAACTTCTTTTGGCTCGTTGTTTAAATATTTCGCGCTGAGCAAGAACGCCGTTTTCTCCGCGTTTTCCGCGCCAAAGCAAAGCGATTGCACGCAAGGGATAGACGAAAGCAAATGAATTGCGCCCTTTGCAAACAATTCGGCGTTCGATGTTGCGAAAAGGGTTGGAAGCTCGATCACGGCGTCCGCGCCCGCAAGCACGGCATGTTTTGCACGCGTGTATTTATCCATAATCGCCGCTTCGCCACGTTGCACGAAATTGCCGCTCATCACACAAATGATAGCGTCCGCGCCCGAACGTTCGCGCGCAGCGTTCAATTGATAGAGATGCCCGTTGTGAAAGGGGTTATATTCGCAAATAATCGCACAAGTTTTCATATTATTAGTTTTTATTTCCTTTACATTGTCAAAAATGTGTGGTATAATATTAGTTGATAGAGCTTTCCTATCTATTATAAACGAAAATTAAAAAATAATAAAGCATTTCAAGGAGCAAAACAATGAAAAATATTCTTGAAGAAATTAAAATCAAGGCAAAAGCCCTGCAAAAGACGATCGTTCTTTGTGAAGGGGAAGATTCGCGCGTGGTAAAAGCTGCGGCGGATGCAACGAAAGAAGGGGTTGCTAAAATCGTGTTGCTTGGCAACGAAGCGGAGATTAAAGCGAAAAATCCCGAAATCGATCTTACGGGCGTAACGATCATAGATCCGCTCACTTCGGACAAACTCCCCGAATATAACGCGAAGCTGTGCGAGCTTCGCGCATCCAAAGGCATGACGCCCGATCAAGCGGCAAAATTGCTTGCTGACGGCACGTATTTTGGTGCAATGATGTTAAAAATGGGGGACGTTGACGGTTTGGTTTCTGGTGCGTGCCATTCCACGGCAAACACTCTTCGTCCCGGTCTTCAAATTATAAAAACGGCGAAAGGCGTTTCGTCCGTTTCCAGCTTCAACCTTATGATTTGTCCGCCCCAAGGCAACCAGTATTGCCCCGATGGGCTCGTGGTGTTCGCCGATTGCGGTCTTAACCCCA
Source organism: Candidatus Scatosoma sp. (assembly GCA_045652965.1). Classification (GTDB taxonomy): domain Bacteria; phylum Bacillota; class Clostridia; order Christensenellales; family Borkfalkiaceae; genus Scatosoma. Next base: position 21,411 of record JAZOLI010000023.1, on the reverse strand, counting down.
CGTATACGAGCGAAGGTCTTGCCGATTGCGCGCTTGCCACGGCAAATTCCGCAAAGGCAATCGCAGGCATTGATCCGAAAGTGGCTATGCTTTCTTTCTCAACGAAAGGTAGTGCAAAACACGATAACGTATCGCTTGTAGCAGAAGCAGTGAAAATTGCAAAAGAAAAAGCACCCGATTTAAAACTTGACGGAGAATTGCAATTCGACGCGGCGATCGTGCCGTCGGTTGCGGCGCTCAAAGCTCCCGATTCTCCCGTTGCAGGACAAGCAAACGTGTTCGTGTTCCCCGAGCTTCAATCGGCGAATATCGGCTATAAAATTGCGGAACGTTTGGGTGGATTTATGGCGGTTGGTCCTATTTGCCAAGGCTTCGCAAAACCCATGAACGATCTTTCACGCGGTTGCAAGAGCGAAGATATCGTTGCGGCAGTGGCAATCACGGCGCTTCAAACTCAACTTTAAAATAAAGGGGTGAAACAAATGAAAGTTTTGGTTATCAATTCAGGTAGTTCATCTTTAAAATATCAGCTTATCGATATGGAAACGGAAGTGGTGATTGCAAAAGGCAACTGCGAACGTATCGGTATCAACGGCTCGAAACTCGTGCATAAAGCAAAGGGAAACGAAACGGTGATCGAGCAAGATATGCCCAATCATAACGTTGCAGTGGAGCTCGTTTTAAAAGCGTTGACGGATAAAGAAATCGGCGTTATTGCTTCCATGGATGAAATCGGTGCGGTGGGACATCGCGCGGTTGCTTCGGGCGAAACGTTTAAAAAACCTACGCTTATCAACGGCGACGTGCTTGAAAAAATGGAAGAGCTTTGTGATCTTGCGCCCTTGCACAATCCCGCGGCAATCGTTGGCGTGAAAGCTTGTCTTGCGGCTATGCCTAAAACGCCTATGGCATTCGTGTTCGACACAAGCTTCCATTTTACCATGCCTAAGCACGCGTATATGTATGCTATCGATTACGCACACTATGAAAAATATAAAATCCGTCGTTATGGTTTCCACGGCACGAGCCATAAATTCGTTTCGCAAGAAGCCGCAAAATATCTTGGCAAGAAGCCGGAAGAATTGAAAATTATCACCTGCCACCTTGGCAACGGTTCTTCGATCACGGCAGTGGACGGGGGCAAGAGTGTGGATACGTCGATGGGCTTAACGCCGCTTGCAGGCGTACCTATGGGCACACGTAGTGGCGATATCGATCCTGCGGTTGTAGAATATCTTGCCAAGAAAGAAGGCTTGAGCATTGGCGAAGCGTTGACCTATCTCAACAAAAAGGGCGGCGTGTTAGGTGTTTCGGGCATTTCGAGCGATTTCCGCGATTTGACGGCTGCAGCTGATAATGGAAACGAGAGAGCAAAGCTTGCGCTTGATATGTTCGCTTATTCTTGCAAGAAATACGTTGGTGCATATGCAGCAGCAATGAACGGCGTTGATTGTATCGTGTTCACGGCAGGCGTTGGTGAAAACACGGCTTGCGTGCGCAAAGCGATCTGCGAAAACATGCAATATCTTTCCTTGGAAATTGATGAAGTAAAGAACGAAGAAAAGAACAACGGTGCAATCCGCGATATCACGGGAAAGAACTCGAAAGTGAAAGTTTTGATCATTCCCACCAACGAAGAATTGGTGATCGCAAGAGAAACGGTGGAATTATTGTAAAAAATCCAAAAATTTCTCGAAAAATAAGTTGACAAACTTGAAGAAATATAATATACTTGTTAAGTCGGTTTTATGATGATAATTGACGTGAGAAAATTGAATGCTCAAAAAAAGTATGCGGGAAGCATGGAATTTGATTATTCCGCCCCCCAAGAGCTTATCGAAATTCCGTTTGTGAAATTCGCTTCGCCTATCAAAGTTCGTTTTGATTACGATCTTTATGAAGACGATTCTCTTGAAATTCGCGGCACGGTTTCCTATCGGCTCGAAGGACAATGCTCTCGTTGCTTAAAAGATTCCGCAAACGATGTGGAAGGGGAAATTGATGCTTATTTCCAACCTTTCAAAAACGGCGAAGACTATTCGTATAGCGGCGGCGTGATCGATTTAACGCAAGCAATCAATGAAGCAGTGATGGCAAGTATGCCGTTCTCACTCTCTTGCGGAGACAATTGTCAAAGCATTGTATTTTCAAGCGAAAGCGACAACTAAAATCAAAAGAATTAAAACGTGAGGTGTTATTATGGCAGTACCTAAGAGTAAACAATCCAAGAGCAGAACGAATAAGAGATTCGCAAACTACAAAGCAACGGCAGCAACGCTCGTTGAATGCCCTCATTGCCACGAACTTGCAGAAGCGCACAGAGTGTGCAAAAACTGCGGCTACTATGACGGCGCAGAAGTTGTTGCTCAAAAAGAAGAAAAGAACAACTAATTTTCGTCTATGTGCAATCATCAGGCGGGTGGAATTTCACACCCGCCTTTTTGCGTTTCCTTGACAAAATTGCACAAGTGTGTTATAATGTAAGGGAAATATGGGAGAAAGCAATGAAAGAAAAATTTAGCGTTAGTGGCATGACGTGCGCGGCGTGTTCGGCAGGAATAGAGCGTGTTGTTGGGAAATTAAACGGCGTGAAGAGTGTAAACGTTTCTTTGATGGGCGAATTTATGACGGTTGAATACGACGAAACGCTTGTAAAAAATGAAGAGATCCGTAGTGCGGTCGTAGGGCTTGGCTACAGCATTTCCGATTATAAAGAAAACGTGTTAGAGCAGCGCAAGCCTCAGCCTAATCAATTAAAAAAGCGCTTTTTGTTATCGCTTGCATTTTTGTTGCCGCTTATGTATTTTTCTATGGGCGGTATGATAGAATTACCACAGCCGAATGAAAAGGTGAGCGCAAGCTTGCAAATGCTTTTATCTCTTGCGGTGATTGTGATCGATTTCAAATTCTTTACGAGTGGCGCAAAAGCGCTTGTAAAAGGCGCGCCGAACATGGATACGCTCGTGGCAATGGGTTCAGGCGTTTCATTTCTATATAGTTTGGTTTTAACAATGTTGTTATATTTTGGAAAACTCGACACACATTTCCATATGTTTTACGAATCGGCGGCTATGATTTTAGCGCTCGTAACACTTGGGGAATGGCTGGAAGAAAAATCCAAGCGTAAAACGGGCGAAGAGATAGAAAAACTTATCCAATTGATACCAAACACCGTCACGATTGAGCGCAACGGGACACAAACCAATATAGCGTTTTCCGAAATCAAAACAGGCGACGTTCTCGTTGTAAAACAGGGTGAATACGTCCCCATAGATGGCAAAATTATTCATGGCAACGCCTTTGTGGATCGTGCGGCGATCACGGGTGAAAGCTTACCGATTGAAGTGCAGGAAGGCGATCTCGTCACGAGCGCAGATATCGTAAAGAGTGGATTTATCAAAGTGTTAGCGGAAAAAGTAGGTGCAGATACAACGCTTTCGCAAATTGTAAAAATGGTGAAAGAAGCGGGGGCAAGCAAAGCACCTATACAAAAAGCCGCCGATAAAATTGCAGGCATTTTCGTGCCTGCCGTGGTCCTTATTGCGCTCATCACATTGATTGTATGGCTTTTTGCTACACGAAACGTTGCGCAAGCGGCAAATTTTGCGATTAGTGTGCTCGTCATTTCCTGTCCCTGTTCGCTTGGTCTTGCCACGCCCGTTGCTGTGATGGCGGCAACGGGAAAGGGAATGTCGCTGGGCATTTTATATAAGGATGCAGAATCCTTACAAAAGGCAAAAAATGTAAATTGTGTGTTGCTTGATAAAACGGCAACACTCACAATTGGCGAACCAAAAGTGACTGATTTTGAGTGTTTTGAGAGTGATAAAACGCTTGCTTTACAAATAGCGGCGTCGATTGAAGGCCATTCTAATCATCCCATCGCCGAATGCGTGCGCGCGTTTGCAATCGAACAAATAAGTCAAGAAAACATGCTGGAAATGCAATCTTACGCCTATGAAACAGGCAAGGGCGCAACGGCGGTATATCAAGGAAAAACCTATCGCTTGGGTAATCGCCGATTGCTTGATAAATCGCTCGAAAAACAAGCACGTATTTATGAGAAAAAATATTTTGATCAGGGCAAAACGCTTGTCTTTTTAGCAAACGAAGAAAAGTTGCTTTCCGTTTTTGCGCTTGCGGACACGTTAAAAGAACAAAGCACGGAAGCGATTGCTATGTTAAAGAAAAGAAATGTGCGCGTGGGTATGCTCACAGGCGATAACGAAAGCGTAGCCAAAGCGATTGCCACGCAAGCGGGCATTGATGATTATTTTGCAGAAGCGCTCCCCAAAGACAAAGCGGAAGCGGTGGAAAGGGTGCGCTCGGTTGGCGGATTCGTTGCCATGGTAGGCGATGGCATCAACGATAGCCCTGCACTCAAAGCGGCGGATGTCGGCGTTGCTATGGGAAACGGCACGGACATAGCGATCGATAGCGCCGACGTAGTGCTTTCAAGGGGGGATTTGCGTCTGATATCTACCATGATCGATTTGAGCAAAGCAACTGTAAAAAATATTCACCAAAACCTGTTTTGGGCATTCTTCTATAACTGCGTTGCGATCCCCCTTGCGGCAGGGGTGTTTGCCGTTGTAGGTATAACGCTCAATCCCATGATCGCGGCAGCATGTATGAGTTTAAGCTCGCTTTTCGTGGTGACTAACGCGCTTAGACTTACCAAATTTAAACAAGAAAAAAAGGACGATAAAAAAGCGATGACAAAAATTTTAAAAATCGAAGGTATGATGTGCGTTCGTTGTGTAGCGCACGTGGAAAAAGCGCTTGCATCGGTGGCAGGCATTTCTAAGGTTGACGTAAATTTAAAAAAGAAAACGGCAACGATTGAATGTAGTGAAGAGATTGCAAACGAAACACTGATTGCCGCCGTCAAGGAAGCAGGATACGAAGTGAAGAAAATTTCATAAATGACAAAATAAATACTTTTTTAACAAAATATCGCAGAAAGCGGCGAAATGATTATGTTATCATATTCCCAATAAAACATATATAGGAGTGATAACTTATGGAACAAATGCTACTTTTAGACAAACGCACACAAAGCCTTATCCAAGATTACGTTCCGCAAGGGGACATTTTAGAAGGCGTTGTGTGCTTTTTTTCGGTGTTTTCCGATTACACACGGGTAAAAATTTTATCGGCACTTGCAATCAGCGAGCTTTGCGTCACCGACCTTTCTCGCATACTTGAGATCAACCAGACGACCGTATCGCATCAACTGCGTTTTTTAAAGAGCGCAGGCATCGTAAAAAGCGCTCGGCAAGGCAAAATCGTCTTTTATAGTTTAACAGACGATTCTATCAACGACGTTTTGTTAAAAGGAATCGAGTTTTTAGGTTGTTGATCGCGATTTTTTCGTTTATTTCCTTGCAAATTTTCGCAATTTGGTATATAATAAATATACGAAGCGTTTTACGCTTGGTCTGTTATGGAAAGTTTACAAGAAAAACTAAAATTGTTGCCTGAAAATCCCGGCGTATATATCATGCTGGATAAGGACGGTGTAGTTATCTACGTGGGAAAGGCGCGCGTGTTAAAAAACCGCGTGCGCCAATATTTTCATGCTTCCGCAAAACCCGAAAAGGTTATGGCAATGGTGGAGAATATCCACGATTTCTATTACATCATCACCCAAACGGAAATTGATGCGCTTGCGCTTGAAAACAATCTTATCAAAAAATATAAGCCCAAATATAACATCCTTTTAAAGGATGATAAAACGTATCCGTATATAAAGGTGCACGTAAAAGAAGAATTTCCCCGTGTTTCCATCACACGGAAAATCAAAAAGGACGGCAAATATTTCGGTCCTTTTATGGGCGGCGTTCGTTGTTCGGAAATTTTGGACGTGGTTGCGTCGGTTTATAACGTGCGCACTTGTACCACCGTTATTTCATCCAAGCCGAAAAAGCCGTGCTTGATGCATCATTTGCATCGTTGCCCTGCACCGTGTGCGGGTTTATGCTCGAAAGAAGAATATAACGAACGTATCAAAAAGGCTATTTCGTTTTTGGACGGCAATTATGAAGAAGCGGAAGAAATTTTGCGTAAAAAAATGCACCTATTTGCCGAAAACGAAGAATTTGAGCTTGCGATGGAATATCGTGAAAAGCTCCAAATGCTTTCCAAGCTTAAAATGAAGCGTATCACGGCGTTAAACCGCTCTTTAAACGCCGATGTGATTGCACTTAAAACCAACTATTTATATTCTTCCGTAAGTGTTTTAATCACGCGTAGCGGCATTATGCAAGGCGGCGCAAACTTTGCTTTGGAAGACGGCTCGTTTTCCGAAACCGATGCGCTCACGGCGTTTATCATTCAATTTTATAACACTCACGAACTTCCCCAAGAGATTATCGTGCAAGAGAATTGCGAAAAGGATTTGCTTGAAAGCTATTTTCTTGAAAAATTTGGTAAAAAAGTGGAAATCGTGCAACCGAAGCAAGGCGTGAAAAAGCAGCTTTTGGAAATGGCGGAAAAGAACGCGAGCGATTATTTATCTAAGTCCATTAGCAAAATCGAGCACAAGAACGATATGACGAAAAACGCTTGTGAGCGGCTCAAAAACATCCTTGGATTGCGAAAATATCCAAAGCGGATGGAATGCTACGATATCTCCAATATAAGCGGCGTGGATAAAGTTGGGTCGATGGTCGTGTTTATCGACGGCGAAGCGGATAGAAACAGTTATAGGCGCTTCAAAATTAAAACGGTGGAAGGGGCAAACGACTATGCTTCTCATCAAGAAATGATGCGCCGCCGCCTTGCAAAATTAGGAACGGAAGAGGAAGAGCGTTTTCCAAAACCCGATTTGATCGTGATCGACGGCGGCAAAGGTCAGCTTTCCGCCGTGAAAGAAATTTTTGATGAAATGGGCGTAAAGGATATTGAGCTAATCTCCCTTGCTGAGCGCGATGAAGAAATTTTCACGTTATCTTCCAGCGAAAGCATCAAGCTTGATCGAAGAGATTATTCGCTAAAAATGTTGCAACGTCTTCGCGACGAAGCGCATAGATTTGCCATCACCTATTTTAGAAATCTTCATTCCAAACGCAACCTTGCTTCCGTTTTACAAGAAATTGACGGCATAGGCAAAAAGAAGCAAAAGGCTCTTATGGATAAGTTTGGCACGATTGATAAGATCATGAAAGCCAAAGAAGAAGATCTTGCCCAAACGGAAGGGATAGGCAAAGAGCTTGCAGCAAAAATTAGAACGTATTTTAAGGAGCAATTATAATGCAACAGATAAACTACCGTTTGATCGTGTCCGATTTTGACGGCACGCTCGTTTCTGGCGACGGTACAATTTCTAAGGAGAATAAAAATGCTATCGCACGCTACGTTGCCGATGGCGGTGCGTTTGCAATTTCAACGGGGCGGCTCCATTATAGCATACTCGATCGTGCGAGAGAGCTTGGTTTAAAAGGGCTTGTGGCATGTTGCCAAGGCACGATTATCATGGATATAGAAAGCGGAAAACTTGTGCAAGAACCCATGCTTTCCCACGAAACTACGCTTGCCATTTGCAAGAAAATGGAAGAACTCGGCTTGTATTATCAAGTCTACGATTTTGAAAATTATTATGCTAATAACACGTCTGCGGGGCTTCGATATTATGAAAGAATGGTTGGAAAAAAGGCCATTTCTATAATCGACAAACCGCTTTCCAAGTTTGTAGAAGAGAAAAAATTGCGCACGTATAAAGTGCTTGCCATGGTAGATCCGAAAGACAATGAGCGATTGTTTAAAGAAATCGATAAGGCAGGCTTTAAAGATTGCGCTGTCACAAAAAGCTTCGATTATTTAATTGAAGTGATCAACGCGCGCCATAACAAGGGTACGGCGGTGGAATTTTTAGCAAACTATTATAACGTTCCGCTTGAAAAAACGATTGGCGTCGGCGATCAATGGAACGATTTGCCGATGATTGAAAAAGCGGGTCTTGGGATAGCGGTGCAAAACGCCGATCCCAAACTCAAAGAAAAAGCAGTTGTTTGCGAGCGCACAAACGAAGAAAGCGCGATTGCGGCAATCATTGAAAAATATGGTTATACGGAGGAGAAATGATGAACGGACAGGTCACACAAAGCGTTATGCTTGATAAATTTGCTTACGATTTAAACCTTGAAATCGTTTACACAGGGCGTGGGGTAGTCACCCTTTCGAGTATGAGCGTTGAACGCCCCGGCTTGCAGCTTGCGGGTGGATTTTTCGATTATTTTGATTCTCGCCGCGTCATCATGCTCGGGCTTTCCGAATATGAATATCTGCGCACGTTTACTCCTGAAGAGAGAAAGGCGAAAATCAGCAATTTGCTTGAACACGGCGAGCTTCCTTGTATCATTTTAAGCCGCGATCTGCCCGCGCTTCCCGAACTTGTGGAAACGGCGAAGCAGTTTTCCTGTCCCATTTTCCGTAGCCCCAAGGTCACGACCGATTTGATGAGCGATCTTTATATTTATCTCAACCGCTTGTTAGCGCCTTCTGTCACCGAACACGGCGTTTTGATGGAAGTTTTTGGCGTAGGGATCTTGCTCACGGGCAAAAGCGGGGTAGGGAAAAGCGAAACGGCAATGGAGCTTATCAAACGCGGACATAGACTCATTGCCGATGATAACGTGATCATTAAAGAAATCGCAAACGAATTATACGGCACGGCGCCTGAAATTATCCGCTATTTCATGGAACTTCGCGGGATAGGCATCATCAACGTGAAGAGTATGTATGGTTCGGGCTCGGTTTTGGATGAGAAAAAGATACAGCTCATCATTCAGCTTGAAAATTGGCAACAGGGCAAAGACTATGATAGAATCGGCGACGAAATGTCTACGGCTTCTTATTTTGGCATCACCATTCCTAAACTCACCATTCCCGTAAGCCCTGGTCGCAACCTTGCCATTATCATTGAAGTGGCGGCGCGTAATTTCCGCTTAAAGAGCATGGGCTACGACGCATCGGAAGAATTGATCACGAGAAGCATTGGAAGATAAAAATGTTAGAAATTTTAGCACCCGCAGGAAATGCGGAATGCGCCCAAGTGGCGATCGATAGTGGAGCAAATGCGATATATCTTGGATATAGCGCATTTTCCGCACGTCAAAACGCCGAAAATTTTAACCTTGAATCTTTATCCGAAACGATTAAAAACGCGCATTTGTGCGGCGTTTGCGTGTACGTAGCGATGAACACGGTGGTAAAAGACGGCGAAGTGGAAGCATTTATTCAAACACTTTTAAGCATTTGGAATGCAGGCGCGGATGCGATCATTTTGCAAGATCTTTTGCTCGGCAAAGCCATCAAAGAAAAATATCCTAACATTGTGCTGCATTTGAGCACGCAAGCAGGGGTATGCACGGAAAGCGGCGCGCGCTTTGCAAAAGAGTGTGGTTTTTCGCGCGTGATTTTAGCACGGGAAACGCCCCTTTGCGAAATGGAAAAAATTGCAAAAATCATTGAAACGGAAGCGTTTGTGCAGGGCGCGCTTTGCACCTGCTTTTCAGGGCAATGCTATTTTTCATCGTTCGTAGGCGGAAACAGCGGCAATCGCGGAAGATGCAAACAACCGTGTAGAAAACTTTACACCTACGAGAGAAAGGGCTTTGACGAAAAGGCTTACGCGCTCTCCCTTTCCGATTTAAGCGTAGGGGAAAAAATTGAAAAATATATCAACGCAGGGGTTGTTTCTTTCAAAATCGAAGGTAGAATGCGCCGCGCGGAATACGTTGCCGCTGCGATTCGTTATTATCGCGCGCTAATCGATAACGCAAGCGAAAAGGACAAGCTTTGCGCACTTTCCGATTTAAAAAGAACGTATAACCGCGGCAACTATACGCAAGGGCTTGCTTTTGGACAAGATAAACGGTTTTTATCCACCGTCGTTCAAGGGCATATCGGCGAAAAAATCGGCGTTGTGAAAGTGGTCAGCGGCAATTATCTTGTGGATAGCTTGTTTAAACCGTCCGCAGGCGATGCGTTTAAAATTTTGCGTGATGGTAGAGAGATAGGCGGCGCAACCTTTTTAAAAACGCAAGGTCGTGGGTTTGTTCTTTTCTCAAAAACAAGGCTTAAAAACGGCGATAGCGTGTTCATTACAACGGATACGGCAGTAAATGCGTGCGTTTTACAAAATAAAAAATTAGGCGAAATTTCAATCACGCTTCGTTTCCATGAAAACGCGCGCGCGTATGTGAGCGGCGGTGGTGTGGATATCTTATCCGATGAAGTGTTGCAAAGCGCGCAATCCCGTCCGCTTACCGAAAGCGAATTGAAAAGTTGTTTTGAAAAGACGGACGGCTTACCTTTGCAGGTACATTTCGAAGAAATTGATTTGAAAGGGAATATTTTTATAGCAAAATCGCAGCTTAACGCGCTTAGAAGAGCATTTTATGCAAAGCTTGCGGAAATTCCCCGTGAACCCTACGCATATGACGAATTAAAAACGGAGCGTATACAGGGGAGCAACAAAAAAACGGCTATGATTGCAACCGATTTTGTAAACGTGGAAACGGATATTGCCATCTATAAGCCGAACGATTATAACGCGCCGCTTCCCGAAAGTTTTTTGAATGACGATTTTGAAAAATATGTCTATTATCCACCTTTTATAACCGCCGACGACGAAGCTAAAATTTTAGCTTGGTGTAAGGAATATTCTCTCGACGGCATTTATGCGGAAAACTATGCGGGAATTGCGTTTGCAAAGGCGCACAATTTGTCCGTGTTTGCAGGCACGGGGCTCAACCTTGTGAACAGCGTGGCAATTTCGCAACTTCACAAAATCGTTAAATATTACGCGCTTTCCAAAGAACTAAACGAAAAAGAGCTGGAAAATCTTATAAGCGAAAAGGCGTTCGTGCTTTCCAGCGGAAACATAAAGCTTATGGATCTTTGCTATTGTCCCTTTGGAAAAACCTGCGCTTCGTGCGATCAAAAATGCGTTTACACGCTCACGGATGAAAACGGACGAACATTCCCCGTTAGAAGATATAAAGCCGCAAACGGAGAATGCAGATTTGAAGTGTATAACTGTGCAGATCTTATCTCAAACGGAGCAAAGGGCGCAGGGAAATTGCTCGATTTAACGCTCGTGAAAGATAAAGGCGCGGTGATGGAAGCAAAAGAAAATATTGAAAAGCAAAAACAAATCTATCAAAGCTACACGTCAGGGCATTATAAGCGCGGCGTACTTTGACAAAGGACGGAAGATGAACGCAAGAGCGATCGAAAAAACGGAACTGAATAAAATTTTAGCGGCGGTGGCAGGCTTTGCAACGCTTGAAAACAGCAAAATTCGTTTGGTTGAAACGCAGGCAACACCTTTGCTTGCGGAAGCAAAATCACGTTTAAAAACAACGGAAGAATCGCTTTCGTTGCTCTTTTTGCACGGCGTGAGCAAAATTGAATTTTTCCCCACGTTTTTAGATGAAATAGAACGCGCGCAAAAGGGCTCGGCGTTATCGTGCGGAGAGCTTTTAAAAGTAGGAAATTTGCTCCGCTCGGCAAGAATTGCCTATAACAGCATTCGTGGCGTAAACGACGAATCTATCCTAATCTTAAAAACGCTTGCGGATAAAATTTATTTTGATTCCGCCCTTGAAGAAGATATTTCCTCAAAGATATTAAACGATTCGGAAGTTAGCGATCACGCGAGCGATAAACTCTATTCCTTGCGTAGAGAAATTCGGCTTTTAAACGAGCGGATACGCACAAGGCTTTCCGAATATTTAACGGGGAGCGAAGGGAAATATTTGCAAGATGGCATCGTCACCATGCGTGATAATCGCTACGTGCTTCCCGTTCGTGCCGAATATAAGCGCAATATCAAAGGGTTTATCCATGATCGCTCGGCAAGTGGGGCAACCTTTTTCATTGAGCCGGAAGAAGTTTTGGAAATGAACAACGAGCTTAGAACGCTTGCGCTTGATGAAAAGGAAGAAGTGGAACGCATCCTTTTAGAGCTTTCCAAACGAGCAGGCATGATCGGCGATCAGCTTATCAAAGATATCGACGTGCTTGAAGAGATTGATTGCGCCTATGCCCGTGCTGAATATTCGTATAAACTTTCTTGCGTAAAGCCTGAAATGAACGGCAACGGCGAAATTTTAATCGATAGGGGCAGGCATCCGCTGATTGATCGTAAAAAAGTTGTGCCCGTGAGCTTGGCACTTGGCAAAGATTATCGATTTTTGCTCATTAGCGGCCCAAATACGGGCGGTAAAACGGTCACCCTTAAAATGGTAGGGCTGTTTTGTATGATGGCGATGTGTGGGCTTTTCGTGCCTGCAAAACGCGCGGTGCTTTCCACGTTCGATGAAATCTATTGCGACGTGGGTGATGCGCAAAGCATTGAAGAAAGTTTATCCACGTTTTCCTCGCATATTACGAACATTATTCATATCGTCAACAACGCAAACGCAAAAAGCTTGGTTCTCATCGACGAGCTTGGCGGTGGAACGGATCCCGACGAAGGTCAAGCCCTTGCCAAAGCGATCGTGTCGCACTTGCTTGAAACGGGCGCGGCAGGTGTTGTCACCACCCATTATACTGCGTTAAAGGAATTTGCGTTTTCGGCAAAGGGGATTGAGAACGCGTGTATGGAATTTGATTCTAACACCTTGCAACCCTTATACGCGATGAAAATTGGTTTGCCAGGATCAAGCAACGCGCTTGCTATTTCTAGGCGTTTGGGGTTAAATGAAAGCATTTTATCTTCGGCGCTTTCTAATCTTTCCGCGGACGCGCAAAAATTCGAAAACATCGTAAGAAGCGCGGAAGAAAGCCGTTTGCAAGCGGAACAAGTTTTAAAAGAAACCAACCTTTTAAAAGCCGAATGGCAGGATAAACTACGCGTTTTTGAAACGGAACGGGAAAAGCTCCAAAGGGAAAAAGACAAGCTCTATTCACAAGCGAAAGCGGAAGCGCGGCGTATTATTAACGAAAGGGCTGCAAGCGCGGAAGAATTGCTTCTAGAAATTGAAAAGATTTTTGAAAAGGAAAGCATTTCCGAAGCTGACCTTATCAAAGCGCGCACGCTCAAAAATCGTTTGGGCGATAAGGCGTTTGAAAGCGAAGCGGAAGAAATCGTGCGCCCGCAATATCGTGCGGCAACGGAAAAGGATTTAACAATCGGCAAAACGGTGCTTGTCAAAAACATCAATCAAACGGGCGTTGTGCAAAACGTCCGCTTGCCGAAAAAGGAAGCGGAAATTCTTTGTGGAAATATCCGTGTGCGCAGTAAATTTTCTGATCTTGCCGTGTTAATTGGCGCACAAAACGCACAAATTAAAGATAATAAGAAAGTTGAAGTGAAAAAATCGCTTACGCCAAAGCCCGCTCCAACCCTTGAAATCAACGTGATAGGCTTAACTGTACACGAAGCCTTGCCCGACGTGGAAGCGTTTTTGGATAGTGCAGTGATAGCCAATTTAGAAGAAGTGCGCATCGTTCACGGCGTTGGCACGGGCAAACTCCGCGCAGGCATTCACGAAATGCTAAAAGCGCATAAAAACGTTGCCGAATTTCGATATGGAAAATACGGCGAAGGGGAAACGGGGGTCACTATCGTAAAAATCAAATAAAGGCGCATAACCACGAAAAAAGAAAAATAGGATATTACGAAATCTTTTTTCGAGGTGATGCTTTTGAAAAAAATGGATAAACGCCGCAATTTGCGGCAAGATCGAAAATTTAACGTGGTCAGCAATTTAGTGCTTGGTATGCTCGTGCTCTCCATTGGCGCGTTGTGTTTAGCGCCAACGAACAACGCAATCACAACGGAGAGTGACAACGCCGAATTGTATCGCTCGGCAGGTAGCAATTCAAACGGCATATCGCTTATGTTTAACGTATATTGGGGCACGGAAGAGGTATATCAAATTTTAGAAACACTCAAAGCGCATGGTGCAAAAGCCACGTTTTTTATCGGTGGATGTTGGGCGGATGATAACGTGGATTGCTTACGTGATATTTACGCGGCAGGGCATGAAATTGGCAAACACGGCTATTTTCACAAAGATCACGACAAGCTTTCCCTATCGCAAAACCAAAAGGAAATTGCCGATTGCAACCGCTTTATCGAGCTAGCGTTAGGCTTTGCGCCAACACTATTTGCGCCGCCTTCGGGTGCGTATAATAACGACACGCTCATAGCCTCTAAATCGTTAAACATGAAAACGATTTTATGGTCGCGCGATACGATCGATTGGCGAGATAAACACGCCGCGCTCATCTATACACGCGCCACGAAAAACGTGCGCGGCGGCGAGTTCGTTTTGATGCATCCCATGGAAGCAACGACAGATGCGCTTGATGATATATTAAAATATTACGAAAAACAATCCCTTTCCGTGATCACGGTTTCGGAAAATTTACAAATAAAAGGATAAATTTAAAGGATAAGTATATGGTTTTTGAAAAAAGATACGAAAACGGGCTTCGGCTCGTTGTAAAACAAATGGAAGGTTTTCGCTCGGTTACGGTTGGCGTATTAGTCGGCACGGGCGCATGCGTAGAAACGGATGAAGAAGACGGCATTTCCCATTTTATTGAACACATGCAATTTAAGGGCACGAAAAAGCGGAACGCGTTTGAAATTTCCGATGCGTTCGATCGTCTTGGTGCGCAGGTGAACGCATTTACGGGCAAAGATTTAACTTGCTACTATTCTAAATGCACATCTGAACATACGGCAGCTTGTTTCGAGCTTCTTTCTGATTTATTCTTAAATTCTACCTTTCCTGAAGATGAAATGGAAAGAGAAAAGGGGGTCGTTTGCGAAGAAATTTCGATGAACGAAGATACGCCCGAAGATTTGTGTTTAGACCTTTTATCGCGCGCTTTTTACGGTAAAGAAAATTATGGTCGAAACATTCTCGGCACGGCGAAAAACGTAAAAGGCTTTACCGTAGAAGATATCAACCGCTATAAACGCGCGAGATATTGCCCTGAAAACATCGTGATATCCTTTGCCGGCGGCATCGATTTTAAAACGGCGCAAGCGCTTGTAGAAACTTATTTTGGCGATTTGAAAAAGGGCGCGTTTGAAAAGCGCACGCTGCAGCTTGTCGGCAAGAAAAAAAGTTTGGTCAAAACAAAACCGATTGAACAAATGCACATTGCAATCGGTTATCCATCGGTGCGTCGTGGGGACAAAAACGAAAACGTTATAAACGCTATCAACGGCGTTTTAGGCGGCACAATGAGCGCACGGCTTTTTCAAGAGGTTCGTGAAAAACGCGGGCTTGCCTATTCCGTTTATTCGTATATATCCGCTTATGCCGAATGTGGCACGCAAGTGATTTACGCAGGTGTAAATCCCACGCAAAAAGATCAAGCCTATGAAGCGATTGGAAACGTTGTTAAAGAGCTCAAGGAAAAGGGTGTCACGCAAGACGAATTTAACCGCTCGCGTGAACAAATGAAATCGGGCATGCTCTTTGCGCAAGAAAGCAGCAATTCTCAAATGCTTTTATATGGTAAATATATGCTGTATTTTAACAAAGTCTTTGATTTCGATAAAAAGCTCAACGCTATCAACGCCATGACGCTGGAAGATTCAAAAATGGCTTTGGAAACTATGTTTGACGAATCGCAAAAAGCAATCGCGCTCGTTGGCAACACAAAGGAAACTTTTTAAAGGATAACAAAACGTTATGAACATATTACAAACGATCACCCAAGAATTTAATTTAACAGTGGCGCATGCAAACAATATCGTTTCCTTAATCGACGAAGGGAACACGATCCCCTTTATCGCGAGATATCGCAAGGAAATGACGGGCAGTTGCGACGATCAAGTGCTTCGTCAGCTTAGCGATCGCCTTACCTTTCTTCGGAATTTAGAAAAACGCAAAGAAGAAGTGGGAAATGCGATCACGGAACAGGGTAAAATGACGGTTGAAATCCGTGTTGCGTCAGAAAAAGCGACCATCTTAACGGAAGAGGAGGGCATTGATCGCCCATATAAACAAAAGCGCAAAACCCGTGCTTCGGTTGCAATTGCAAAAGGCTTACAACCGCTCGCCGATTTGATTTTGAAACAGGATAAATCGATAAGCGTTTTAAAAGAAGCGGAAAAATATTGCTCGGCGGAAGTTTCGTCTGCTAGCGAAGCAATCGATGGGGCTAAGGATATTATCGCGGAAATGGTTTCCGATGATGCTACCACGCGCAAAAAGCTCCGCAGTTTCTTCTTGCGTCACGGCGTAATCGTTTCTTCATATGCAAAAGGCAAGGAAGCCGCCGACGAAGCGAAAACGTACGGCATGTACGCCGATTATCGCGAGCCTGTTGCGGAAATCAAAAGCCACCGCGTGCTTGCGCTCAATCGTGGTGAAAAGGAAGAATTTTTAAAAGTTTCTATTGAAGTGGACGACGAGTTCGCCGTTCGCATTACAAGCGCAGGATTTTTAAAAGACGGTGGAGATAGCACGAACATTGTAAAAGAAGCGGCTGCGGATGGCTACGAACGGCTTATTAAACCTTCGGTGGAAAGAGAAGTTCGCGCGGAACTTTTTGAAAACGCGAGCGAACAAGCCATCAAAATGTTTGAATTAAATTTAAAACCGCTTTTGATGCAACCGCCTGTGAAAGACAAAATCACCATGGGTTGGGATCCTGCCTATCGCACGGGTTGTAAAATTTGCGTGGTGGACGGCACGGGTAAAGTGCTTGATAAAACGGTGGTGTTTCCCACGCCCCCGCAAAATAAAACGACGGAAGCGAAACTCATTTTAAAAGCTATGATCGCAAAGCACGGCGTGCAAGTCATTTCTTGTGGAAACGGCACGGCAAGCAAGGAAAGTGAGCTTTTTATCGCCGATCTCATCAAAGAAATCAAAGAGGAAACAGGGCGTGAAGTCGCTTATATGATCGTAAACGAAGCTGGGGCGAGTGTTTATTCAGCAAGCGCGCTTGGCGCGGAAGAATTCCCCGATTACGACGTGACAGCGCGCAGCGCGGTATCCATCGCCCGCAGACTTCAAGATCCGCTTGCGGAGCTTATCAAAATTGATCCAAAATCCATTGGCGTTGGGCAATATCAACACGATATGAACGAAAAGCGCTTGGATAGCGCGCTTGCAGGCGTTTTGGAAGATTGCGTAAACAGCGTGGGCGTTGATTTGAACACCGCGAGCGCATCCCTTTTAAAATACGTTGCAGGTTTGAATGCAAGCGTTGCAAAAAATATCGTTGCGTATCGTGAAGCCAACGGAAAGTTTAAATCGAGAAAACAACTTTTAAAAGTGCCGAAATTGGGTGAAAAGGCGTTCACGCAATGCGCAGGTTTTTTGCGTATCGACGGGGGTGATAACATTCTTGATAACACCGCCGTACACCCCGAATCTTACGAAAAAGCGGAGAAATTGCTTGCCTTGTTCTCCTATAACAAACAAGACGTACGCGCGCGAAAAATCGCCGATTTAAAGGAGAAAATCAAAGCCTACGGCGAAGAAAAAGCAGCAAAAGAAACAAATTTGGATAAGGCCACGCTTTTGGACGTGGTGACAGAACTTATGAAACCGGGTAGAGATATCCGCGACGCGTTGCCGCCGCCCATGCTTAGAAAGGACGTAATGAGCATGGAAGATTTAAAAGTGGGCATGGAAATCACGGGCACGGTGAGAAACGTGGTGGATTTCGGTGCGTTTATCGATATCGGCGTTCATCAAGACGGGCTCGT
The DNA here is from genome assembly GCA_045652965.1 of Candidatus Scatosoma sp. Lineage (GTDB taxonomy): Bacteria > Bacillota > Clostridia > Christensenellales > Borkfalkiaceae > Scatosoma. The sequence goes on along the minus strand of JAZOLI010000023.1, from coordinate 3,713 downwards.
ACATATCTCCGAAATAACCGATCGTTATATCAAGCATCCATCGGAAGTGTTAAAAGTTGGGCAGGTGGTGCAAGTTCGTATCAAAGAAGTGGATTTAAAGAAAAATCGCATCGGGCTCACCATGAAAAAGAAGAATGGATAAAAGCGTTTAAAATGCTTGACAATTTTTTGCTTTTATATTAAACTATAATAGATATTGATAAACTTTATCACAAACGGAGGATAATTTTATGTTAGAAAAAATTCAAGCAATGCTTGCAGAAGCATTAAACTTGCCTTTGGAGAAAGTTGCTCCTGAAGCGAAGATCGTTGAAGATCTCGGCGCTGATTCACTCGACGTCGTAGAACTTTTGAGCCGTCTTGAAGACGAGTTTGGGATTGTTATTCCCGACGAAGAAGTGGAAAATCTCGTAACGGTTGGCGACGTTGCTGCGGAACTTGAAAAACTTGTAAAATAAAAACCAAAAAGGCTTTCGATGAAAATCGAAAGCTTTTTCTTTGTTTTCAGGGTTTTCGATATCGGAAACGTTTGCATTAAAACTTTTTATATGGTATAATTTTCAAGTAAATATATTTTTTGAGGTATTTGAATGTTACAAGTCACGGGTGTTTCTTTACAATACGGCAGTAAAAAACTGTTTGAAGACGTAAATTTAAAATTCACGAAAGGGAATTGCTATGGAATTATCGGCGCGAACGGCGCAGGTAAATCTACCTTTTTAAAAGTGCTCTCGGGCGAAATAGAGCCGCAAAAGGGGTTCGTTACGCTGGATAAAAACGAGCGTATGTCCGTTTTACAACAAAACCAAAACATGTACGATAACGAAACGGTGTTGCGTACGGTTATGATGGGCTACAAACGCCTTGTAGAAGTTATGGATGAAAAGGACGCGTTATATGCTAACCCCGATTTCTCTGAAGAAGACGGCATCAAAGCCGCAGAGCTTGAAAGCGAATTTGCGGAAATGAACGGCTACGATGCCGAATATCAAGCAGGTCAGCTTCTCAACGCTTTGGAAATTGGCGAAGATATGCATTATATGCTGATGAGCGAATTGGATGCAAAACAAAAGGTACGCGTGCTTTTAGCGCAAGCATTGTTCGGCGATCCCGACGTACTTTTATTGGACGAACCTACGAACAATCTCGATATCAAAACAGTGCGTTGGCTTGAAAATTATTTGATGGATTTTGAAAATACCATCATTATCGTTTCGCACAACCGTCACTTCTTAAACAAGGTATGCACCAACATTTGCGACGTTGATTTTAGTAAAATCAATATGTACGTCGGCAACTACGATTTTTGGTATCAAACGAGCCCACTTCTTGCTCGTCAACAAAAGGAACAAAACAAGAAAGCGGAGCAACGCGCCAAAGAATTGCAGGAATTTATCGCGCGCTTTGCGGCCAACGCTTCCAAATCTCGCCAAGCAACGTCGCGTAAAAAGGAGCTTGAAAAGCTTACGATTAACGATTTTAAACCGTCGCTTAGAAAATATCCGTTCATTGATTTCAAATTTGAAAGAGAAATCGGCAACGATATCTTGATGGTGGAAGGCTTGACGAAAGAAGGCTATTTTAAAAACGTTTCTTTCACCGTTCAACACGATGAAAAAATCGGCATCATTTCCGATAAGAGCACCACGGTTACCATGCTTTACGACATTTTAACGGGCAAAGAACAACCAGATGCAGGCACAATCAGATGGGGGAAAACCGTAACGTTTTCTTATTTCCCGCAAAACAACAACGAATATTTCTTGGATTGCGATTTAAATCTCGTAGAATGGCTTTCGCAATTCTCTTCCGATCACTATGAAGAATATCTCCGCGGTTGGCTTGGCCGAATGTTGTTCTCAGGCGAAGAAGCGCTTAAAAAAGCAAAAGTGCTCTCGGGTGGCGAAAAAGTGCGCTGTATGCTTGCAAAAATGATGCTTGAAGGTAGCAATTTCCTTATCTTCGACGAACCCACCAACCACTTAGATCTTGAATCAATCACCGCGCTTAACAACGGTTTAAGCCATTATCGCGGTTGCATGCTTCTCACGTCGCACGACCAAGAATTGATGAACACCGTTGCAAACCGTATCATCGAAATCAATGAAACGAAAACGTACGATCGCCAAGTGACTTACGACGAATATATCGACGAAACTCATTGATTTTTTCAAAAAATAAATATTTCGACATAATACGACATAATATTGAATAATATTGCAAAATATTTTTGAATAATATTAAATATATTGTTCAATATTGCTTGATTTATTGCGCTTCTTGTAGTATAATATATCTTGTCAACAAGAAAGTTGACGAATATTATACTATTTAGGAGCGTTTTTATTATGAGAACACATTCAGTTATTTTATTGGAATCGAACGCAGCGGCGCTCGAACAATTAACGGAAGCGTTAAACGAAAGCAAAGAATTTACGGTGGTGCACGCAGGCGACGATGGCGACGTAGGCGTGAAGCAAATTTTAAGCTTAAAACCTGATCTAGTGATCGTGAGCATGTTTTTAAAGGGCACGGATGGGTGCGGTGTCATTCGCACCGTTAAAAAGACGTGGGTGGATGCTAAAATCATCGCAACGGGTCTTTCAAATGATTCAATCATTGAAAGAGCCATGGAAGATGGTGCTTCCTATTATCTCGTCAAACCTTTTTCTATTCAAACGGCGATGGAAAGAATCCGCGAGCTTATGAAGGACAAGCCTGAACGCGCCAAAGAAATCGCCGTAAACAAGCGCAAACCTATGACAAATGAAGAAAAGATAAGCGAAATCTTTATTTCGATTGGCATTCCACCGCATATAAAAGGCTATGGATATTTGCGCGAAGGAATAAAAATGACGATTGAAACCCCGTACATAATCAACAGGGTGACAAAAGAATTATATCCTTCGATCGCGAAGAAATTTTCGACCACTGCAAGCAAGGTGGAGCGTGCAATACGTCACGCCATCGAAGTAGCGTGGAACAGGGGACGAATCGACGCCATCAACGCCATTTTCGGCGCAAGAATTTATTTAGGCAGCGAAAAACCAACGAATAGCGAGTTTATCGCGCTCGTTGCCGATAAACTCATTTTAGAAAATATGATGTAATCAAAAAAAATCGCGCAATTGCAAAAATTGCATTTGCGCGATTTTCATTCGTTTTTTTCACTGTGTGAAATTATAGATTTTTTTATTAAATTTGGTTATAAATCATTTGATTAGTGATTTCAATGGCAAAGTATCATTTTTTGAAAACAATTAGTATTATATTTCAAATCAAACGATTATCAATCGTTTGGTTGGCTGTCTTGTTTATTTGTAATTTTGCCTTTCGAGCCAACAATTTGCTCTCGCAAATTTCTCCACCCTCAAGTCCCACCAATATACGTAAGAGCAAAAAAAGGAACAAGCAGAAGCTTGTTCCTTTTTTGGTGCCGAAGGTGGGACTTGAACCCACACGGTATCGCTACCATCGGATTTTGAGTCCGACGCGTCTGCCATTCCACCACTTCGGCGTGTGCAATTTTCAAAAGCTTTATCATTATAAAACATACGAAGAAAAAAAGCAAGCGTTTCTACACGCTTTTTAAGAATTTTTTAAATCTTTTTTCAAACATTTTTATATTCTCTTGCGATTTTTTTCATTTCGTGGTAAAATAATAATATCAATAGTAAGGATAATCAAGTTATGGAAAAATTGATACTCATCGA
>JAZOLI010000022.1:0-19002 GCA_045652965.1 Candidatus Scatosoma sp. | reverse complement strand
AGTAAACAGATCCCATAGCGGTAAGAACCACAAAGCGGAAACGAAGAACAGAAAGAGAAAGAGAAACTTGCGCCAAACTACGCTCGTTTCTGCTACCCAAGAGAGCACCGTGAAGAACATGATGCCCTACAAAGATTGAGAAAGGAGATAAACGAATATGCGTATTAAAAGAGCAGTGAACGCTGTGAAAAAGCGTAGAAAAATTTTAAAGCTTGCTAAAGGTTATTTTGGCAACAAGAGCAAATCTTATAGAATCGCAAGAGAAGCGGTTATGAAATCGTTGAACTATGCGTATATCGGCAGAAGAAGAAGAAAGAGAGATTTCCGTCGTCTTTGGATTGCAAGAATCAACGCAGCGGCAAGAATCAACGGCATTTCTTATAGCAAGTTCATGCACGGTCTTTCCGTTGCAGGTATCAACTTGAACAGAAAAGTGCTTGCGGATCTTGCAGTGAACGATGCAGCAGCATTTGCGCAACTCGTAGAAAAAGCGAAAGCGGCGAAGTAAAAGAAACAAAAAAAGCCTTTTGAGTAAAAAGGCTTTTTCATTATTTTTTGGAAAATGATTATCACGTCGAAAAACAATCCGCTTATCAAAGAAACGGCGGCGTTAAAAGAGAAAAAAGCAAGAAAACAGCTTGGCTTGTTCTTGGTGGAAGGCGTTAAAATGACGCGGGAATGCATCGCGAGCGATTTTGAAATCGAGCGTGTCTTTTTGATGGAAAATTATCAAGGCGAGCAGGAATTTCCTGCGGAAAAAATCGTTTGGGTTTCCGCCGACGTTTTCCGCCTTCTTTCAGATGAAAAAACACCGCAAGGTGTGCTTTGTCGGGTGAAAATCCCGCAAAACACTATGCAAGCGCCCAAAAACGCCTGTTTGTTTCTCGACGGTGTTTCCGATCCTGCCAACGTAGGGGCGATTATACGAACGGCGAACGCGGCTGGATACAACGAAATTTATCTCACGCAAGGTTGCGCCGATCCCTATTCCCCCAAAAGCGTGCGCGCGAGCATGAGCGGTATCTTTTTTACAAAGCTGTATATCGGCGAACGGGAAGAGATTTTACACGTTTTAAAGGATACGCCCGTTTTAGCGGCGGATATGCAAGGCGAAAACGCATTCACGTTCACACCGCCTGAAAAATTTGCGCTTGCAATCGGGAACGAAGCAAACGGCATTTCAACGGAAACGGAAAGTGCGGCAAGTCACGTCGTGAAAATACCTATGTCGGCAACGCAAGAGAGCTTAAATGCGGCGGTTTCGGCAGGGATTTTGATGTATCTTTTGAAAAAAGGATCGTTTGAAAAATTATAAAAACAAGGAGAAGAAAAAATGTCAGGACATAGCAAATGGCACAACATACAAGCAAAGAAAGGCAAGGCTGACGCGGCGAAAGGCAGAATTTTCACCAAGCTTGGTAGAGAAATCGCAGTTGCGGCAAAAAGCAACCCCAACCCCGAAACGAACAGCAAACTTGCCGATATCATCGCAAAAGCAAAAGCGGCGAACATGCCCAACGATAACATTCAACGTAGCATTAAAAAAGCTTCGGGCGAAATGAACGGTGCGGATTATAAAGAGCTTACCTACGAAGGCTACGGCGTGGCGGGCTCGGCGGTGATCATCGTCACGCTTACCGATAACATCAACCGTACGGCAGGCGACGTACGCGCAATTTTAGGCAAGCACGGCGGTCAGCTTGGTCAAACGGGTTGCGTTTCCTATAACTTTGAAAACAAAGGCTATATCGTTGTCGAAAGAACGGTAGAGCTCGACGAAGACACCATGACGGAATACGCTTTGGAAGCAGGTGCGGACGACGTTGTTGCAAGCGACGACGTGTATGAAATTTACACAGCGCCCGAAAACTTTTCCGACGTTCGTAAATATTTAGAAGAAAAGAACGCGGAGCTTATGGCGGCAGCGCCTAAGGGCAGAAGAAATGATGAAGAAGAACCGAAGATTAAATTTGTGCAAGCGGAAGTCGCTATGATCCCGCAAAACAGAATTGAACTTCCCGCGGATAAAGTGGAAACGTTTGAAAAAATGTTGGATGCGCTCGAAGATCTCGACGACGTTCAAAACGTTTATCACAACGTAGAGCTTCCCGACGAAGAGTAAAATTTTTACAAAACTTACGCAAAATATTTGACAAACGCTTGGCGTTTTGGTAAAATAAGAATGTACTTCATTGCGTGAGGGAGTAGCATGCGTCCGTTCTTTTGGACGTGATAAGTCAACAACACTAACCTTTTTGGTCTGGCTTGTCTTAAATTGCAAGACTCACGTATGGCAACGATATGGCTATACGTGCAGTAAACAAAAGATAAAAACGCCCGTATAGTGCATCGGGCGTTTATTTTATTTTTCAGTTAAAATATATGTAATATAAGGAGTTACGTATGAGAGAATATTCTAAATCTAAGGAATCCGTTTTAGAAACGCTTGGTGTTTCTAGCGAGCAAGGTCTTTCGCTTTCGGAAGCGGAAAAGCGTCTTGCGGAAAACGGGAAGAACAAACTTGTGGAAGCGAAGAAAAAGTCGCTTATCCGCAGATTCTTTGAACAGCTTGCCGATCCAATGATCATCATTTTGATCGTTGCGGCATTCATTAGCGGTGCGTTGTCTATTTATAACATGACGCAAGGCGAAGAAGGGGAATTCGTTGACGTAATTATCATTCTCGCCGTAGTTTTGATCAACGCGGTGCTCGGCGTGTTCCAAGAAAGTAAGGCGGAAAAAGCGATAGAAGCCCTGCAGGAGATGTCAGCGGCAAAATCGAAAGTGCTTCGCGATGGCAAAGTGCAAGCTATTCCCAGTGAAGATTTGGTTGTCGGCGACATCGTGCTTTTGGAAGCAGGCGATGCCGTTCCTGCCGATGGGCGCATTATTGAAAGCGCAAGCATGAAAATTGAAGAAGCGGCGCTCACGGGTGAATCCGTGCCCGTTGATAAAATTTCCGAAACCATTTCAGCAGGCGAGAACAAGGAAGTGCCGCTTGGCGATCGCAAAAACATGGTGTATATGGGTAGCACGGTGGTTTACGGTCGCGGCGTTGCGGTTGTCACGGCAACGGGTATGGATACGGAAATGGGCAAAATTGCAGGCGCGCTCGCGCAAGCGGAAGAAGGACAAACACCCCTTCAAATTAAACTTGGTCAACTTTCTAAAATTCTCACCTGGCTCGTGCTTGGCATCAGCGTAATCGTGTTTGGTGTGAAGCTTTTGCAACAGTTTGCGGCAGGCGAAGGGCTTTCCTTTGAGTTTGGGTTAGAAGCGTTCATGGTAGCGGTGTCGCTTGCAGTTGCTGCAATCCCCGAAGGGTTGGCGGCGGTTGTGACGATCGTGCTTTCTATCGGCGTCACCAACATGTCCAAGCGCAATGCAATCATTCGAAAGCTCACGGCGGTAGAAACGCTTGGTTGCGCGCAAATCATTTGCTCGGATAAAACAGGTACGCTCACGCAAAACAAGATGACGGTCGTTGAATATTACGGCGAGGATGAGCTTAGAGCGGCAAAAGCCATGGCACTTTGCTCGGATGCGGAAATCGACGAAAAGGGCGAAGTGACGGGCGAGCCTACGGAAGCGGCGCTCGTCGTTTGGGCAAACAAGCTTAAAGCGCCTAAAACGCAATTAAAAACGGAGCTTCCGAGGGTAGACGAACTTCCTTTCGATTCGTCGCGTAAGATGATGTCCACGCTCCATGGCAGAGAAACCGATTTCGTGCAATATACAAAGGGTGCACCTGACGTTGTGCTCGATCGTTGTAAATACTATTTGCAAGACGGCAAAGCTGCTCCGATGACGGAGGAAAAGAAAGCGGAGATTGTTGCGGCGAACAAAGCGATGGCGGATAAGGCGTTGCGTGTGCTTGCGGTTGCAGAGCGCGTTTGGGCGGAAAAACCCGAAAAGCTTGAAAGTGAAAGCATGGAAACGGAGCTTTGCTTCACGGGGCTTTGCGGCATGATCGACCCTGTTCGCCCCGAAGTGAAAGATGCAATTGCCGAGTGTAGAGAAGCTGGTATTCGCCCGATTATGATCACGGGCGATCATATCGACACGGCGATTGCGATTGCGAAAGAACTGGGCATTTTAACAGGTGACGTTCGCGCGATGACAGGTGCGCAACTGAACGAAATGGATGATGAAACGTTTGAAAAGGAATTTATGTCCATCGGCGTTTACGCTCGCGTACAACCCGAACACAAAACTCGTATCGTCAACGCATGGAAGAAAGCGGGTTACGTCACGGCAATGACGGGCGACGGCGTAAACGACGCGCCTTCGATAAAATCGGCGGATATTGGCGTTGGTATGGGTATCACGGGCACGGACGTGACGAAGAACGTTGCGGACATGGTGCTTGCCGACGACAACTTTGCGACGATTGTCGGCGCGGTGGAAGAAGGTCGCCGCATTTACGACAACATCCGTAAAGCCATTCAATTCTTGCTTGCTTCCAACATGAGCGAAGTGCTAGCAATCTTTATCGCAACGCTTATGGGATTTAGCATTTTGCAACCCGTGCATTTGTTGTGGATTAACCTTGTGACCGATTGTTTCCCTGCGCTTGCACTCGGAACGGAAAAGGCGGAAGCGGATATCATGAAACGTAAACCCAGAGATGCAAAATCTGGCGTGTTTGCCGATGGTATGGGTGTAGACGTTGTATATCAAGGCGTTTTGGTTGCAATTTTGGTGCTTGTTTCTTATTTTATCGGGCATTTTATGAACGAAGGCGTGTGGACGTTTGAAAACAGCACGCACGGCACGACAATGGCGTTCTTGACCATGTCCATGGCGGAAATTTTCCATAGCTTTAACATGCGTTCGCAAAGAAAGAGCTTGCTTCAAATGAAGAAGCAAAACGTGTGGCTTTGGGGCGCGGCGCTCGGCTCGTTCGCGGCAACTGCGCTCGTTTGCGAAGTGCCTTTCCTTGCGGCGGCGTTTGGGTTTGAAGCGGTTGGCATCGTTGAGTTTGCGGTGGCGATCGCGCTTGGCGCTTGTGTCGTTCCTATCGTGGAAATCGTAAAATGCATCCAAAGAAAGCGCGCGAACAATAAATAAGAAAACTTTTCAAAAAAAGACGCTCTCGTTAGGGCGTCTTTTTTTGAGCAAAAAAGCTCAAAAAACAAAAAAGGTGCCACCGTGTACGCGTTGAAATGGACAAAATACTAAAAAAATTGCAATTTTAGCGAATATTGTTTCTTAAAATCCTTGACCGATTGCATAAGATATGCTATAATAATAATGATAAATAGAAAATCATGCCTTATTGTAAACAATAAGAGATATTTTAAATGAAAAAACCGAGGTGTAATATGGCGGACAAAAAACAATTGGAAGCATCAAAAATCGACGCGTTGTACAGTTGGCTTTCCTACGATCTGCAAAAGATGAAGAGCGAACTTTTGAAGGAATTGAAATATTCTGCCGTTCAAGTAGGCTCGCTTTATCAAGCAGTGCAAAACGATAAAGATAAATCGGCGCAAGCGATTTCGCAGGAAATTCGTTATAGCTATAAGCAAAACCAAACGATTTACGACGGACTTGCAACGATGCTTACGAAGGAAGTTGGCGAACGTTTGAATTCGGTAGACGAAGCGACGGCAGTGCTTTCTGAAACGCAAACCTCTATGAAAGAAACGCTCGAAGCGTTGGAGCGCGAAGTTGCGGCGCTTGAAAATATAGACGTGGAAGCACTTTCCGAAAACATGAAGGAAAGCGTTGCGGGCATAATCGCTCAAATTGAAGAGATGGTCAGCGATGCGAAATATAGCTATTTGCAACAACAAGCTATCTACGATGGTTTAACCACGCTCATTTCCGGTGAAGTTGTGACCAAGCTTGACGACGTGCAAGCGAAGGTGTCCGTTTGGGATAAAATCGATAACACACTCACGGAAGTAAACGCGAAAGTTGCGGAGCTTGAAAGCGTAGTCACGGAAAGAATTTCCGAAAACGTTAAAGAATCTCTTGCGAACGTGATCGCCCAAGTGGAAGAAGTGGTGGGTGATGCAAAATATAACTATTTGCAACAACAGGCTATCTACGATGGTTTGACGGCGCTTATTTCGGGCGAAGTTGTGAGCAAGCTTGACGATGTGCAAGCGAAAATGTCGCTTTTGGATCGAATTGAAAATGCGATCGCGGAAGTGAATGCAAGAGTAGCGGAAGGCATTGCTCTTTTTGAAGAAGCCGATTATAAAACGGTTATCGAATCGGTTGCTTTAAAAACGGAAGAAAGCGTTGCGGAACACAGCCGCCAAGTTTTGGAAGCGGTTGAGGCAATGTCCGTTGGGGAAAACGTAGATTATAACCGTATTGTAGATGAAGTTGGCGATAGAGTGCTCGAGCTTTTGGGGGAAGTGGGCTTAGGCGAAGTTGCTCCTGCGCCCGTTGTGGTGGAAGCGCCCCAAGCGCCTGTAGACGTTAAAATCGATTATGATAAAATCGCTTATGGTACGGCGGAAAAGGTAGTGGAATCGTTGCCTTATCCTGAAAAAGTGAATTATCGTCGAATTGATGAAAGCTTTGAAAAGGCGGCGGAGAAATTAAACGTTCAGGCAAACGTAAGCGAAGACGTAATCGAGGCGGCGGTAAGCAAAGCGGTAGAGCAAGCAATGTCGAAGGTTATGGCGGCTTTGGACGTGGATGCGATTGCGACGGCAGTTGCGGCTAAGATTGAGGTTCCTAAAGCGGAAGCGGCGGAAATTGATTACGATTTACTTGCAACGATGGTTGCGGCTAAGGTGGAAGTTCCTAAAGCGGAAGTTGCGGAAATTGATTACGATTTGCTTGCAACGATGGTTGCGGATAAACTTGCGGATAGCGATGAGCAATCTTACGACGTAGTTTTAGATGAAATGGGCGTTGATCAAATTGCGAAAAAAGTTTCCGAAAAGCTTGGGCAAATCGAAAACGTTGATTATGCTCGCATTGAAAACATTGTTGAAGAAAAATTAACGGGTGAGCCTTGCGAAGAACCTACATACGAACTCGTCATTGATGAAGAGGGCGTTCAAGCAATCGCAAAGAGCGTTTCCGAAGAACTTTGTAAAAACTGCAAACCCTGCGAAGAGATGGTTTCCGCGCAAGCTCCCGTGGAAGAATCCGCCGAAGAAATCGTAGAGGAAGTTGTGGAAGAAGCGGTTGTTGAAGAAGCAGTTGAAGTTGCTCAAGAAACGGTTGAAGAAGTTGCAACGGAAGAAGTTGTGGAAGAAGTTGCTCAAGGAACGGTTGAAGAAGTGGTGGTGGATGAACCTGCTGAGGAAATCGTTGAAGAAGTTGTGACGGAAGAAGCTGTTCAAGAAAACGTGGAAACGCCTGTGGAAGAAACGCCGGTAAGCGAAGAACTTGCAGTTTCGGCAGAACCTGTTTTGGATGAAATGGAGAACCAGCTTGTGGATGCGGAAACGGGGCTTGTCATTCGTTTGAAGAGAAGCTTCACCGCAAAAATGAAACAAAGCGACGAAAAAGTTAAAGAATATTACAGCAACATTAAGAACGAGTTGACGTCCTATAAGAAAATCAATTCCAACATCAGTTGGCACGGTGATAGATTCAACTTTGGTCGCGACACGGTTGCAAAAGTGAACATTTGCGGTAAAACGCTTTGCTTCTATCTTGCGCTTGATCCTGAAGATGCTGAATTAAAAACCACTGTATACCATCAAAAGAACGTAGGTGCGCAAAAAGCTTATGAAAGCACGCCGTTCATGGTAAAAGTGAAGAGTGATGCGGCGGCGAAGAAAGCGCTTCGTTTGGTTGGTTATCTTGCCGAAAAACTTGGCACGGCAAAAGAAAACGAGTTTACACCCGTGAACTATGTGGAAGAATTTGCGTATGAAACCACCAAACAGCTTTTCGACGCAGGGTATATCAAAGCCACGAAAGAAAAGAAAGTCGATCTCGACTTTTAATTAGGCACGAAAGATAAAAGATACGAATATTGATGAGAGAGCTGATAATTTCATAATTTTCGGCTCTCTATTTTATGAGCGGACAAGTGTCCGCCAAGGAGAAAACAAAGAGGTGAAGGAAAAGAAACAAACAACCAATCCCCGCAAAGCGGCAAACACGCCGATGGCAGGGAAGCCAGCGCAGAGAAAATCAAAGAAAAACCCCAAAGGGACGGCGTTTAATATGGATGGCGGCGCTTATTACGAGCAGTTAAATCCTAAGAAAAAACAAAACAAAAAAGCGGCAGAGCCTGCCATGGAGAAGTCTTTTAAGGAAAAGCAACTTCCCGCTAAAAAATTGCGCAACCCCAAGGAAAAGACGCAAGCAACCAAAAAGAAAAAGCCCGTGCGTATCGTCTTTTTAGGCGGTGTCGGCGAGATCGGCAAAAACATGACCGCGATCGAATATGGTAGCGATATTATCGTGATCGACGCAGGCTTAACGTTCCCTAGCGTTGAAGACATGCCGGGTATCGATTCGGTTGTGCCCGACGTGACCTATCTTGCACAAAACAAGCATAAAGTGCGCGGTGTGGTGCTCACGCACGGACACGAAGACCATATCGGCGGCGTACCCTATTTGATGAAAGAGCTTGATCCTAAAACGCCTATCTACGGCACCAAGCTCACGCTTATGCTTACGGATAACAAATTGCAAGAACACCGTATTTCGGGTGTGACGCAAAGAGTTGTGGAAGCAGGCGATCGTGTAAAGCTCGGCGCGTTTGAAGTGGAATTTATCAACGTAAACCATTCCATTTCAGGCGCTTGTGCACTTGCAGTGCGCACTCCCGTCGGCTTGATTTATCACAGTGGCGATTTTAAGATCGACCTTACGCCCGTTACGGGCAACCCCATTGATTTGAAACGTATAGCAGAGCTTGGCAACGAAGGTGTGCTGCTCTATATGAGCGAATCGACGAACATTGAACGCGCAGGGTATACCATGAGCGAAACGGTGGTGGGCACAACGCTTGACCACTTATTCTCGGAAAACGTCAATCGCAGAATCATTATCGCGACGTTCGCTTCCAACATCCACCGTTTGCAACAAATTATCGATTTAGCTGTGAAATATCGTAGAAAGGTTGCGCTCACGGGCCGAAGCATGCTTAAAGTGGTAGATGCGGCGGTGAAGATCGGCGAACTCATCATTCCCGAAGGGATACTCATTGATATAGACCGCACGAAAAACTTGTTTGACGGCGAACTTTTAATCATTTCCACGGGCTCGCAAGGCGAATCGATGAGCGCGCTCACGCGTATGGCTTCGGGCGATTTCAACAAAGTGACGGTGGGTGTAAACGACACCATTATCATTTCTGCTAACCCGATCCCTGGCAACGAAAAAATGATTTATCGCGTGATCAACAATTTGTATAAAATCGGAGCGCGCGTCGTTTACGAAAGTTTGGAAAAAATCCACGTTTCGGGACACGCTTGTCAAGAAGAGCATAAAATTTTATATTCGCTCTTGCGTCCGAAATTTTTTATCCCCGTACACGGCGAATATCGTCATTTGAAACGCCACGCACAGCTTGTCGAATCGTTAGGGCTTCCTGAACGCAACGTGCTCATCACGGAAATCGGCAACTGCGTAGAGCTAACGGGCACGGAAATCAAGATCGTGGATAACGTTCCTGCGGGCACGCTTTTAATTGATGGCGAAGGCTCGGAAGATTACGGCAGAAGCGAAGTGATGAAAGATCGTTTGAAAATGTCGTCGGATGGCATTTTCTCTGTTGCGCTTGCCGTCACAGGCAACTATGTGATCAATGATCCCGTGATCGAATCGCACGGATTCATGTTCACGGAAACAACGGGCGAAGAGAGAGAACTTAAATCGATCGTGCAACGCGCGATAAGCAATTATGATTATTCAAGCGGCAACAAGGACGAGCTTGCCGCGCACGTAAGAAAATCTTTGAAAAACTATTTTTATAAAACGACGAAGCAATCGCCTTTGATTATCGTTTCCATTTTAGACGTTTAAGAATTACAAATGAAATACACGGCATCCCTTGTAAAACTGAATATCGATAAACGACTTGCGGCGCGTAGAGCCGAAGCGCTTGCGCGCGGAATTCCCGTTGCCGACGAAGAAACGCTGGGCTTTTTGCTTTTAACGCTTGAAATGTATAAGCCTGAGCGCATTTTGGAGATCGGCACGGCGGTAGGGCTTTCGGGTGTTGCCATGCTACAAACGCTTCCAAATGCAAAACTTACGACGATCGAGCTGGAAGAAGAACGCTACGAAGAAGCAAAACAAAATTTTGTCGATTTTGGCGTGGAATCGCGGGTGAACGCATACCTGGGTGATGCTGCCGAGATTTTGGCGATGATGGACGGGCAGTTCGATTTTGTGTTTTTAGATGGTCCGAAAGCGCAATATGAAAAATATTTATTCGATTTAAAGCGCTTGATGAAAAAGGGTGCGGTGCTCTTTTCCGACGACGTTTTGTTGTATGGTTGGGTGAGCGGCGTTGAACCCACACCCCAAAAACGCCATTCTATCGTAGATAAAATACGTTCCTATTTGCAAACGCTCACGGCGGATGAAGATTTTCGTACGTCCGTTTTAGACGTAGGCGATGGTGTAGCGCTTTCCGTTTATCACGGCAAGGAGAGAGAAAAATGAACGTGGAATTGTTAGCCCCCGCAGGGAATTTTGAAAAGTTAAAAACGGCGTTATATTTTGGCGCGGATGCGGTGTATTTAGGGGGAAAACATTTTTCCCTTCGCACGTTTGCGGATAATTTCACTTCGGAAGAATTGATGGAAGCCACCACACTTGCACATAAGATAGGCAAAAAGGTTTACGTGACGGCAAATATTTATGCGCGAAATGCCGATTTCCCTATGCTAAAAGATTATTTTATGGAGCTTGAAAGGATAGGTGTCGACGGCGTTATCGTAAGCGACCCTGGCATCGTTTACGCGGTGAAAAAATTTGCCCCCAAGCTTAATATTCACCTTTCCACGCAAGCCAACACCACGAACGCTTACGCGGTGCAATTTTGGAAAGAACAGGGCGTTTCAAGGGTTATTTTGGCGCGCGAATTGCCTATCAAGGAAATTGCGGAAATTCATGAAGCCGTACCCGATATGGAGCTTGAAGCGTTTGTCCATGGGGCAATGTGTATCTCGTATAGCGGAAGATGCTTGCTTTCCGATTATTTGGACGGAAGATCGTCCAACCGCGGTGCGTGCGTGCAGTCTTGTCGCTGGAAATACGAAGTGCGTGCTTTGAATGCAACAAATGGAAAATCGGAGTGGTTGCCCATCGAACAGGACGGAAAAGGCACGTATATTTTTAACAGCAAAGATTTGAATATGCTGTCGCGTTTGGAAGAAATGGAACGGGCAGGTATTCGTTCATTCAAGATTGAAGGTAGAATGAAGAGTGGATATTATCTTGCTACGGTGATCAATGCGTATCGCCGCGCGATCGACGGTGGGGATATCTCGGCTTTGGAAAACGAGCTTCTTGCGGTGGCGCATCGTGATTATACCGAGGGCTATGCAAGCGGAGAAAATTCGCAAACGGTGAATTATAACGATAGCCAATCGAAAGGCGATTATACGTATATTGCCGACGTGGTTGATTATAAAAATGGACAAGCGCTCGTGCAAATGCGCAATCGTTTCAAAACGGGCGAACGTTTAGAAATCCTTTCGCCAAGCGAACGTTTTGGACAAGCGTTCATGGTGGAGAGCGCAATCGATTCCAAAGGAAACGAAACGAACGATTGCAAGCTTGTGCAAGAAATTTATAAAATCAATTGCCCCTATCCGCTTAAAAAAGGCGATTATTTAAGGCGAAAAAACAAGGTGGACTAATGAAGAAGAAAATCTTATTGATTGCAACGGGTGGCACGATCGCTTCGCAAGCGGGCGTAGATGGTTTAATTCCTTCAATCCAAGCGGATGCGCTTTTGAAATGCGTGCCTGAAATTTTGGAGCTTTGCGACGTGGACGCAGTGCAACCTTATCATATCGATAGCACCAACGTGACCCCTGCGCATTGGGTTTGTCTTGCAAAAACGATCAAGGAAAATTATGATGCTTACGATGGCTTCGTCATTTGCCACGGCACGGATACAATGTCGTATACGGCGGCAGTGCTCTCGTACATGGTACAGTCGTCGCCCAAGCCGATCGTGCTCACGGGGTCGCAACAACCGATCGACAAAGAGGATACCGATGGGAGAATTAATCTTCGCGATAGCTTTTTATACGCAACGCATGAAAATGCCGCAAACGTTTCGATCGTGTTCCAAGGCAACGTGATAGCAGGCACGCGCGCAAAGAAAGTGCGCACCAAAAGCTTCAATGCATTTACAAGCGTAGATTTCCCTAATCTCGCCGTCATTCGCGATGGAAAGGTGATAGAATATATCTCGCCCAAAAAAGCGGAGGAACCTAGTTTTTATTTAGATTTAAACGAAAAGGTTGGTTTGCTTACGCTCACGCCTGGGCAACGGGGGGACATACTCGATTTCTATTTCCGCTTAAACGATGCGGTGGTGCTTTCTGGCTATGGCACGGGCGGCATTCCCGAAGGGGATTATTATGGATTTTACGACGTGCTTGAAAAGTGGGAAGGTAAGGGCAAAACGCTCGTTGTCACCACGCAAGTGCAACAAGAAGGCAGCGATATGAACGTATATCGCGTGGGACGGGGATTAAAAAACCGTTTCGATTTGCTCGAAAGCTATTCGATGACCTATGAGAGCATCATCACCAAACTCATGTGGGTTTTGGCGCAAACGCAGGATAGTGAAAAAATTAAAGAACTTTTTTATAAAACAATCAATTACGATTTAATTGGAGGATAAACCATTATGAGAAAAACGCAACTGAAAAGATATGCAAAATTGCTTGCAAAAGTGGGCTTGAACGTGAAGAAGGGACAAAGCGTGTTTATTGGCGCTGATTTGGATCAGCCCGAATTTGTCGCTATGGTCGTGGAAGAATGTTATAAGGCAGGCGCAAGCGAAGTGTACCTGGAATGGAGCTACCAATCCGTTGAGAAGATTAACGCAATTTATAGAACGCAGGAATCGTTGTCCGAGCTCAAACCTTGGGCAAAGGCGAAATGGGAATATAAGGCGAAAAATTATGCTTGTCGTTTGTTTATCGAATCGTCCGATCCCGACGGCATGAGCGGTGTCGATCAAAAGAAGATGAGCGCGGCTCGTCGCGCGTTGTTCCCCCAAATTAAGCCCTATCGTTTGGCGCTTGAAAACAAACACCAATGGTGTATTGCCGCAGTTCCTGGAAAGGCATGGGCGAAAAAGGTGTTTCCCGATCTTCCCGAACGTAAGGCAATGGAAGAAATGTGGAAAGTTATTTTAAAAACTTCGCACGCAGACGGCAAAAACCCCATTCAAGCATGGAAAGAACATAATGCGGATCTTGACGCGCGCTGTAGCTATCTCAATGCGTTGGGGCTTCAATATCTTGAGTATAAGAGCGCAAACGGCACCAATTTAAAGGTGGAGCTTAACGAAGATAGCATTTTCTGTGGCGGCAAGGAAAAGACGTTAAAAGGCAGAATTTTCAATCCCAATATCCCCACCGAAGAAGTGTTCACTACGCCCAAAGCAGGCTCTGTGGAAGGGGTCGTGTATTCGACAAAACCCCTTTCGTATATGGGCGAGCTTATCGACAACTTCTCTCTTCGTTTTGAAAACGGCAAGGTGTCGGAAGTGAAAGCGGAGAAAGGAGAAGCACTTTTAAAGGAAATGGTGTCTATGGACGATGGTGCAGGCAAACTTGGTGAATGTGCGCTCATTCCTTTCGAATCGCCCATCAATCAATCGGGCGTACTCTTCTATAACACCCTTTTCGATGAAAATGCAAGCTGTCATTTGGCGCTTGGTCACGGTTTCAACGAATGCTTGAAAGGTTTTGAAAATTATACGGACGAGGAATGTAAAAAGCGTGGCGTAAACGACAGTATGATTCACGTCGATTTCATGATGGGCTCTCGCGATATGGATATCGTTGGCATCAAGAAAACGGGCGAACGCGTACAAATTTTCAAAAACGGAACTTGGGCGTTCTAATTTTAAAACAGATATAAAAGGGGTACCTATGACGAAAATAGACATTTTTTCAGGCTTTTTAGGCGCAGGGAAAACCACGCTGATTAAAAAGCTTATCAAGGAAGCGTATGCAGGCGAAAAGGTCGTTTTGATTGAAAACGAATTCGGCGAAATCGGCATCGACGGTGGCTTTTTGCAAGATGCTGGCGTGAATATCACCGAAATGAATTCGGGGTGCATTTGTTGTTCGCTTGTGGGCGATTTTTCTAAGGCGCTTAAACAAGTGGCGAAAGATTATGCGCCCGAGCGTATCGTGATCGAGCCGTCGGGCGTGGGTAAACTTTCCGACGTGATCAAGGCGGTGGCTTCCGCTGGGCTTGAAAACGCTAAACTCAACGCGTTTTGCACGGTCGTAGATGCTTCTAAGTGTAAAATGTATTTAAAAAACTTCGGCGAATTTTTTGGCGATCAAGTAGAAAATGCAAGTTGTATCATTCTTTCGCACACGGATAAAGCGAGTGAAGAAAAGCTTGCCACGGCAATTGCGCTTTTGAAAGAAAAGAACGCTTTGGCAACCATCGTCACGTCGCCTTGGGATTCGATTGATGGCAAAGCGGTGCTTGCCGCCATGGAACGTAAGGATTCCTTACAAGCCGAGCTTGATAAACTGGCGGAAGAAATGGGAGAACACCACCATCACCATGAGCACGAGCATCATCACCATCATGAACATGAATGTGATGATCCCCATTGTGGTTGTCATCACCATGAGCATCACCACGAACACGAGTGCAATGATACCGATTGTGGTTGTCATCATCACGAACACCACCACGAGCATCGCCATGAGCACGAATGTGACGATCCTCATTGTGATTGCCATCATCATGAGCACGAACATCATCACCATCATGCGGACGAAGTCTTCACGAGTTGGGGGAAAGAAACGGCGAAAAAATTCACGAAAGAAGAGCTTGTCGCTTCCCTTAAATCGATTGAAAAGGAAGAATACGGCACAGTGCTTCGCGCGAAAGGAATTGTAGCAGGGGAAAACGGTTGGTGGCATTTCGATTACGTTCCGGGCGAAGCAGACGTACGCGAAGGCGCGGCAGGGGTTACGGGCAGATTGTGCGTAATCGGTTGCAAGTTAAACGAAGAAAAATTAGAAAAATTATTCAATTTATAAGGAAAAAGGATATGAAACAAAAGCTTCCTGCGGAAACTCCCGTCTATTTGTTCTTAGGTTTTTTAGAATCGGGCAAAACGAAATTTATCCAAGAAACGTTAGAAGATCCCCGTTTTGCAACGGGTGAAAAAACCCTGCTTCTCGTAACGGAAGAAGGGGAAGTGGAATATGAAACGATTAAATTTGCAAACGCGGAAACGGTTGATCTGGTCGTTTTAGAAGATAAAGAGCAGTTGAACGAAGCGTATTTAACCGAGCTTCAACTCAAATACGGCGCACAGCGCGTTGTTGTCGAATATAACGGCACGTGGATGCTTGAAGATTTTTTCAACGCGATGCCCGAGGGTTGGCTTGTAAGTCAAATTATGACGTTTTTTGATGCGCGCACGTTTTTGAATTTTAATGCCAACATGCGGCAATTCACTTTCGATAAAATTCAAAACACGCAACTTGTCGTGTTCAATCGATATGCGGAAACGATCGATAAAATGGAGCTTCATAAAATTGTTCGTGGCATTTCTCGCAGATGCGACATCGTTTATGAACAAGTGGACGGAAAGGCGGAATTTGACGAAATCGAAGATCCGTTGCCCTTTGATATCAACGCACCCGTGATTGAAATTGCCGATCGTGATTATGCCTTTTTCTATCGCGATTTAACGGAAAATTTGGAAGCTTACGTTGGAAAAAGGGTAAAATTGAAAGCGCTTGTAGCAAGAGATCATAGGCTTTCACCGCAAGATATCGTGATCGGTAGGCACGTGATGACGTGCTGCGAAGCGGATATTGAGTATAGCGGCTTTGCTTGTGTGTTGCCTGAGCCTATGGATATTCAAACGCGCGATTGGATTTGTGTGACGGGAAAAATTGAATTCCAAAAGCATCGCATTTATAAAGGTAAAGGTCCTGTTTTGGTTGCGGAGCGTGTGATTGTTTGTGAGCCGCCCGAAGAGCAACTCGCTACCTTTTATTGATCAAAATGAATAGGGCAGGTACGCGTTGAACGCGTACCTGCCCACTTTTTTATTGGGGTTGTTTATACGATGCCGTGTGCCATCATGGCTTCGGCAACCTTTTCAAAGCCTGCGATGTTTGCACCCATCACGTAGTTGCCTTCAAAGCCATATTTTTTTGCGGCGTTGTCGATGTTATGGTAAATGTTTATCATGATCGTTTTCAACTTCGCGTCCACTTCTTCGGAAGACCAATATAATCTACCCGAAGATTGCGCCATTTCAAGCGCGGAAGTTGCCACGCCACCAGCGTTTGCTGCTTTTGCAGGCAGGAATACCACGTTTTTCGCGTTTTGGAAAATTTCAATCGCTTCGAGCGTAGAGGGCATATTTGCGCCTTCGCCAACGTATTGAACGCCATTTTTTACAAGCGTTGCCGCGCTTTCTGCATCAATTTCATTTTGCGTTGCGCAAGGGAGTGCAACGTCGCAGGGGATCGTCCAAATGCCTTTGCAACCTTCTACGTATTTCGAGCCGGGAACTCTTTCCGCATATTCTTTTATACGTGCGCGTTCCACTTCTTTGATTTGTTTTACAACGTCAATTTGGATGCCGTTTGGATCGTAGATATAGCCGTTAGAATCGTACATGGCTACCACCTTTGCACCAAGTTGTTGTGCTTTTTCGCAAGCGTAGATGGCAACGTTTCCGCTTCCTGAGACAATTGTCGTTTTGCCTTCAAAAGAATCGCCACGAAGCTTCATCGCTTCAGCGGTTATGTAAACCAAACCATAGCCTGTCGCTTCCTTACGCATAAGCGAGCCGCCATAGGAAAGTCCGCGTCCCGTCAAAACGCCCACGTGTTCGTCGCGAATGCGTTTATATTGTCCAAATAAATAACCAACTTCTCTTGCACCCACGCCGATGTCGCCCGCAGGCACGTCGGTGTCTGCGCCGATATGGCGGAAGAGTTCGGTCATAAAGCTTTGGCAGAACGCCATAATTTCACGGTCGGATTTTCCTTTTGGATCGAAATCTGAGCCGCCTTTTCCGCCGCCGATAGGGAGTCCCGTCAAGCTGTTTTTAAGAATTTGCTCCAAACCAAGGAATTTGATCACGGAAAGGTTAACGGAAGGGTGGAAACGAAGTCCGCCTTTGTAAGGCCCGATTGCGCTGTTAAATTGAACGCGATAACCTTTGTTGACGTGCACGTTGCCGTTATCGTCTATCCAAGGCACACGGAATAAGATGGTGCGCTCGGGTTCAGTGAAGCGTTCTAAAAGAGCAGCTTTTTCATATTCAGGGTGTGCGTTGATCACAGGTTCTAACGTGAGCAAAATCTCCGTTGCTGCTTGGTGAAATTCCTTTTCACCAGGATTGCGCTTTTTGAGATCGTCAAGCACTCTCTCTACGTAGGTCATATAAAAATTCTCCTTTCGAAAAAATAAATACAAAACATAAAATCAATCGATTTTCTTAATACAATAATATCTTATCATCTTTTTATAAAAATTGCAACGATTTAAAGGGGAAAATATAAAAAAAGCTGAAAAATAATTGCTTTTTTTTGCAAAAAGGTGTATAATATTAATGCTTTGTTATATTTGATATAAGTTTTAGTTATAACACAAGACGATTTGAGTATAAATTTTCAAAGCAAACGTTTTTAAGAAATTTAAAAATAAAAAACGCTTCCGTAGTTAAATGGATATAACAGTCCCCTCCTAAATTGGACATAGGTTCGTGTAAACACGAGATTTGGCTAAAAAATAGCCGTTTTTAACCGGTTTTTAGGGTAAAAATTATGTGTATTAACACGATGTAGAATTGACGCAGAATAGGACCCCTAAAAAAGCACAAAATTGACACAATCGAATACTTAAACTATTCCAAAAGTGTGTAAAAGGTATTTTGAAACGGAATAGAAAAAAAGACCCTATTTTTTGGAATAATAAGCGGAATAAAAATAAGTATTAGATAGAGTCAAAACCATAAAAATTTAATAAATATGTTCGTGTACCTCAGTAGGATAGAGGGTTCGCCTCCTAAGCGAAACGCCGTTGGTTCGACTCCAATCACGAACGCCAGTTAGACTTTTTACTATGTAAAAAGGCTAAAATTTTTTATTTATATATCCAAAACGGATAGGTCAAACGTATTGACTTTCTTTTTCGTTTTTGCTATAATAAAAGCACAACAAGAGGTACGAAAGTACTGGTATGTAAAATCTCCTAAACAAGAAGATAAGTAGGTTTGATTAAAACTATGCAAGTGGTTTTCATCAAGTTAGACTGGTTTGTTTAGATTTATTTTATTTGCTGGTGCTCGAATTATTAAGCGCATGTAGTGGGCTTTTTGTCGGGCTATTTTTATACCTTCTTGTAAATTAGACAAGGAGGTCATTTTATTATGACAGATAAAGAATTACAATTTATTGAAGAACGTTTGGATTATGATTTTAACGAGCCTAGATTATTAAGACAGGCTTTTACTAGAAAGTCTTATTCAGAAGAAGGAAACGGTGCACATCATAACGAGGTCCTTGAATTTTATGGCGATAAGGCGTTAGAATTTGTTGTTATGAAGAAACTCAGTGTTTGTTATGGAGATGAAACACAAAACGGCAAATATACGTCCACAAAGACAGAGGGACAACTTACTGACATAAAGAAAAATCTAGTATGTAGAAAGATGCTTGCACATCGTATTGACGTATTAGGTTTTGCGGATTACCTTTTAATGGGTAAAGGGGATATTGGTCAAAATGCTCAACATTTGGATTCAGTAAAAGAGGATTTGTTTGAAGCGATAATTGGTGCAGTTGCAATTGATTGTTATTGGGATACGGA
>JAZOLI010000021.1:0-2240 GCA_045652965.1 Candidatus Scatosoma sp. | reverse complement strand
CCCCTTCCGCTTTGGTTTTGCACTTAAATCTTCGTTTTATACGCCCCGGGGTCGCAAAACTCGTTCATAAATAACCAAGCTTCAAAAAAACGCCACGAAAAGCTTCGCGGTTGCCCAAAAACACAACGCAGAGCTTCGCGGTTGCCACAAAACATAACCAGAGCCGCACGGTCGCCTCCAAAAAATAAACAAATCGCCGTTTTTCATTGAAAGTTTACAACTATTTGTTTAATTTTAAACAAATTATTTAAAATTTTAATGCATTTCGGCTGATCACACCAATGATTTCAAGAATTATGCACAAAAAAAGCCTGCGGATCTATTCGCAAGCTTTTTATATAAGTAAATATTTAAAGTCCGACCATCCAAAGGCAAATTCTCCACACCTTGGGAGCTACCTCGCCGATATTCATGAACGCCTCGAAGTTTCTGACAAAGAAAAACACGCAACCCGAGATCACCCACGCGATTATCACGGGCACGTTATACATAAGCCTCAGCATCCTGCCCGCAAATTTCAGATCAAACCAAAGATAGAGGTTCAGCGCGATCAGAGTAACGAGCAGATACACCGAAAGAGCAAAGAGCAAGGGGTTGTCCACCAGAGCGTCGATCAGTCTGAACGAAAGCAGATCGTTGACGAAGTGGGTGCCGCCGCAGGTAAAGCACTGAACCCCCACCGTAGTCCAGACGCAGGGCGCGTTGGCTTGCAGCATGTTGCCGCTGAGATGTTGGCAAATCATCGCCGCAGGAACACACAGCACGTCAATGGTGAGAATAATTATTCTTAATATTTTCTTGTAATGCTTTTTGAAAAATTCCTTCATATTCCCTCTTTGACAAAGTGTACGTTACGTTTCATTGACGCAATATCGAGATTTTTGTTATTCTTTACGTTTAATTTATTATATATCAAAATTAAAGGCAAGTCAATAGGAAAAGTGATTTTAGCAACACGCGCGTGATCGCCTTTCGTGACCGTAAGCCTCGACCGTCAAACGCCCGTACTTTTATAAATGCGAAGGATCCCCGAACAGCTTTCGTGCCGTTCGGGGATCTACCGACAAAAATTATTTCGTTACCATATGAACGTTTACGTGAGGATAGCTGAAAGCAACGCCGTTCTTCTCAAAGGTAGGCTTGATCGCATCCATTATGTCAAAATAAACCGTCCAATAATCTTTATTTTCGCACCAAGCTCGTGCAGTGTAAAGAACGTCACTGTCTCTGAACTCCTTAACGTGTGCAACGGGCATCTTTCCTTCTTCGTTTTGAAGAACCAGAGGATGCTCGCAAAGCAGCTGAAGCAAAACGGAGCGTACCCTTTCCACGTCGTCATCGTAGGACGTGCAAACCAAAAATTCAACTCTGCGGATGGGGGCGTTTGAATAATTCGTTATGCTATCGTTAGCAATTTTGCTGTTGGGAATCTGAATCAGCTTCTTGTCGGGAGTGTCCAGCTTGGTGTAAAACAATCCGACCTCACGAACAGAGCCTGCCACTCCGCCCGCTTCAACGTAATCGCCCACCTTAAAAGGGTGATTGGTAATAATTTGGAGTCCTCCGAATACGTTGCTCAAGAAATCCTGAATTGCCAACGAAAACGCAACGCCCACAACAGAGAGCGCGGCAATCAAGGAAGAAACCGAGATACCCAGACTGCTCAATATTATAATGACAACCGTGAATAAAAGAAATGCTTTTATTGCGATTCGCAAAATTTTGCGGACAAGCAGATCCATTTTTGATTTTTTTATGCAATTATCGAACAACTTTAAAATCAATTTAACAACGAGCAAGCAAGCCGCCAATAAAATAACAGTCATAATTACTTTTTGCCAAGGCAACTGCTTTATAAAATCCATAATTTCAGGCATATTTTCTTCTCCTTAATTTGTTATTCCAAAAAAGTATTATACCACATTTCTTGATATAAAACAATAGATCTTGATACAAAACAATAGATTTTGATAATTTGTTTTTCGAATGATGAGCTTTTTGAAATAGAGTTGGCGCACCTGCTTTATCGCAGGCGCCGTTGAAGAAGCTCACATAAGCTTCGATTCCTTACGGATTTGTGATGGAGTGCGTCCCGTTTGTTTTTGGAGTATCCTGCGCAGATAAGCAGAAGAGCAAAGACCCAGATCGGAAGCGATCGTTTCAATGGTCAGATTGGTGGTGGTCAGCAGAGCAATAGCGCGCTCGGCAATGATGCGGTGCTTGATCTCAACAGGAGTCGT
>JAZOLI010000020.1:0-3981 GCA_045652965.1 Candidatus Scatosoma sp. | reverse complement strand
TTCAAAAAAATAAAAAAAATTTAAAATTGCTTTCAAAAATGCTTGACATCTTTTTGGCCGTGGGGTATAATTGGATAATGTATCATTATGCTATCGTGGTATAATGTCGCTTCACGCCCTTTTTTATATACTATATTATATCGCATACGTGAAGAAAAGTAAAGCGTTGAAAGGGAAAAAGAAAAAACAAAAAACGTAAAAATTCGATTTTTATCGATGAAAAGATATACTCGGTAGATCGCTGAAAAAAATAAGGAGCAAAATAACAGATGGATTTACCTATTTCCAAGTATGGCAAAACCGAAAGAAGAAAATTCGGTAAAATCAACGAAGTGATCGATATTCCCGATCTCGTTGAGATCCAGAAAGACAGCTACAAAGCGTTCATTGAAGAAGGTATCGACGAAGTCTTTGAAGATTTCTCGCCGATCACCGATTATTCCGACCACTTTGAGCTCTATTTCTTGGAGCACAGATTCGGCGACAAACCTAAATACGACGAGAAGGAATGCCGTACGCGCGATGCTACGTACGCGCTTCCTTTGCGCGTGAAAGTGCGCCTTGTCAACAAGGTGAAAAACGAAGTTCTCGATCAAGAAGTGTTCATGGGCGATCTTCCGCTTATGACGGAGAACGGCGCGTTCATTATCAATGGTGCGGAGCGTGTTATCGTTTCCCAGCTCGTTCGTTCGCCCGGCGTTTACAACGCTTCGAGCAAGGACAAGACGGGTAAGGAAATGTTCGCAACGACCGTTATGCCCAACCGTGGTGCTTGGCTTGAACTTGAACAAGATGCGCAAGACGCGCTTTACGTTCGTGTTGATAGAAAGAAAAAGCTTTGCGTGACGGTGCTTCTTCGTGCGCTCGGCTTCGGTTCTAACCGCGCGATTGAAGATCTTTTCCCTGGCGACAAGATCATTGCGACCACCCTTTCCAAAGATACGGCAAAGAGCGAATCGGACGGTTTGTACGAGCTCTATCGTCGTCTTCGTCCCGGTGAAGCGCCCACGGAAGATTCCGTGCGTCAGCATTTGTATAACCTTTTCTTCGATCCCCGCCGTTACGACGTGGCGAAAGTTGGTAGATACAAATATAACAAAAAGCTTAACCTTGCATATCGTCTTCCCGGTTGCAGAGTGGCGGAAACGATCGTCAACCCTGAAACGGGCGAAGTTTTGGCGCAAGAAGGGGAAAGAATTTCGGACAAGCAAGCTCGCATGATCCAAAACTCGGGTATCAACGAACTTTTCGTGCTCGTAGACGATCCCGAAGAAGGGGAAATCAAGCACAAGATTATCGCGAACAACACGGTTGAGTTTGCGGAAATTTCCGACGTTCCCGTGCAAGTGAGAGCAAAAGATTTCGGTTTGCTTCCCACCGTATTCTATCCTAACTATAAATTCTCCAAGTTGATCGCGGAAGAATGTGCTACCCTTTCGGTGGAAGAAGTTGCGGAAAAATATACCGACGATATCAACGCGCTTTACTACACGGTGGAAAAGGCGGAAGAACCCGACGAAAAACCCGAAGAAAAGAAAAACAGAGAAAAGCGCAGAGACAACCGCAGAAAATTTGTTGCGGCGTGTAAGCTTTTCCACGAAATTATGGGCAGCGAACACCCCGTTCCCACGAAAGAGCAAAAGAAAGAGCTTCGTCCCCTTATCGACAAGCTTTGCCATAAGCACTTGACGGTGGACGACGTTGTTGCTTCCATTTCCACCAACCTTGATTTGAAATACGGTATCGGTACGATCGATAATATCGATCACCTTGGAAACCGTCGTGTTCGTTCGGTTGGCGAACTTTTGCAAAATCAACTTCGCGTGGGTATTGCAAGACTTGAACGCTTGATCAAAGAAAGAATGGCAACGCAAGATCCGATGGAAGTGACGCCGACGGCGCTTATCAACGTTCGTCCCGTGTCCGCGGTTATCCGTGAATTCTTCGGCTCTTCCCAACTTTCGCAATTCATGGATCAAACCAACCCGATTGCAGAACTTACGCACAAGCGTAAACTTTCCGCGCTCGGTCCTGGCGGTTTGAACCGTGATAGAGCAACGTTCGAAGTCCGCGACATTCACCACACGCACTATGGTCGTATGTGTCCTATCGAAACGCCCGAAGGTCAAAACATCGGTTTGATCACGTCCCTTGCTACGTTCGCAAGAGTGAACGAATATGGTTTCATCATGAGCCCTTATCGCAGAGTGGACAAGGAAACGGGAATCGTAACGACGCACGTAGATTATTTGACGGCGGACGAAGAAGATAAGTATATCGTGGCGCAAGCAACCGAACCGCTTGATGAAGAAGGAAAATTTATCAACGAACGCGTAGGTTGTCGTCACCAAAACGATATCACGGAAATGCCCCGTGAAAAGATGGACTATATGGACGTTTCGCCCAAGCAACTTGTTTCCGTTGCTGCGGCGCTCATTCCTTTCCTTGAAAACGACGATACCAACCGTGCACTCATGGGCTCGAACATGCAACGTCAAGCAGTGCCCCTGTTGAAAACGGAATCGGCAATCGTTGCGACGGGTATCGAAAGCTCCATCGCGCAATATTCGGGCGTTATCGTGACCGCAAGAGAAGCAGGTGTTGTCGTTGGTTGTTGTTCCAACATGATCAAGATCCGCGAAGACGACGGCACGATCGCTGAATATCCTTTGAAGAAATTCGAACGCTCCAACGCAGGTACGTGTTTGATCCAAAAGCCCATCGTTTCGACGGGTGATAGAGTGGCGAAAGGCGAAATTATCGCCGACGGTCCTTCCACGAACAACGGTGAACTTGCCCTTGGTAAGAACATCTTGATCGGTTATATGGAATGGGAAGGCTATAACTACGAAGACGCTATCTTGCTTTCTGAAAAACTCGTGCAAGACGACGTGTTCACTTCCATTCATATCGAAGAATATGAAACGGAAGCGAGAGATACCAAACTTGGTCCCGAAGAAATCACGCGCGACATTCCCAACGTTGGCGACGACGCGCTTAAAGATTTGGACGAAGACGGTATCATCCGTATCGGTGCGGAAATCCAAAGCGGCGACATTCTCGTTGGTAAGGTTTCCCCTAAGGGCGAAGCAGAGCTCACGCCCGAAGAAAGATTGCT
This sequence comes from Candidatus Scatosoma sp., assembly GCA_045652965.1. Lineage (GTDB taxonomy): Bacteria > Bacillota > Clostridia > Christensenellales > Borkfalkiaceae > Scatosoma. The sequence goes on along the minus strand of JAZOLI010000020.1, from coordinate 863 downwards.
CCGCGCGATCTTTGGTGAAAAATCGAGAGAAGTGCGCGACACTTCCTTGAAAGTACCCCACGGTGAAGGCGGCGTTGTCGTGGACGTAAAAGTGTTCACGAGAGAAAACAAAGACGAACTCGAACCGGGTGTAAACAAACTCGTTCGCGTTTATATCGCACAAAAACGTAAGATCCAAGTCGGTGATAAGATGGCAGGTCGTCACGGCAACAAGGGCGTTATCTCCCGCGTGCTTTCGCAAGCGGATATGGCTTTCCTTGCCGACGGTACGCCTTTGCAAATCCTTTTGAACCCGCTCGGCGTTCCTTCGCGTATGAACATCGGTCAGGTTTTGGAAGTGCACCTTGGCTACGTTTGTAAGCAACTTGGTTGGAAGATCGCAACGCCCGTATTCGACGGTGCGACGGAAAAAGATCTTGAAACCATGTTCCGTGAAAACAATCTTTTGAACCCCGACGGCAACGTTGACGGTAAATTCCAAGTGTTCGATGGTAGAACGGGTGAAGCGTTTGAAAACCGCGTTACGATCGGCGTTCAATATATGATTAAACTTATCCACCTTGTCGACGACAAGATCCACGCGCGTGCAATCGGGCCTTATTCGCTCGTCACGCAACAACCGCTCGGTGGTAAAGCACAATTTGGTGGACAACGTTTCGGTGAAATGGAAGTTTGGGCGCTCGAAGCTTACGGCGCGGCGCATATCTTGCAAGAAATTCTCACCGTGAAATCGGACGACGTTGTGGGTCGTGTAAAGACCTACGAATCTATCGTTCGTGGCGAAAACATTTCCGAACCGGGCATTCCCGAAGCGTTCAAAGTGTTGCTCAAAGAATTGCAATCGTTGGCGCTTGACGTAAAAG
>JAZOLI010000019.1:0-2391 GCA_045652965.1 Candidatus Scatosoma sp. | reverse complement strand
CCAAGCTTTCCGAACAAAGAGTTAACCAAGTGGAAGACGTGCTTAACATTGGCGATAAGGTGAAAGTGGAAATCATCAAGATCGGCGAAAAGGGAATCGATTTGAAGCTTCTCGAAAAAATGGACTAAAAAACCACCGCGGCGCAATTTTTCGTTGCGCCGCGATTTTTTATCAAGATAGAGGTGATAACATGTCAAAATATTCTATCGTCGTGCCTGCGTATAACGAAGAAGAAACCTTGCGTTTGTTCTACGAAGCCACCGTGCCTGCGTTTGAAACGCTGAATGAAGAATTTGAGCTGATTTTCGTCAACGACGGCTCTACGGACCGCACGCAAGAAATTTTAGCGGAGCTTGCAGGACAAGATAAGCGTGTGAAAGTGTGTCGTTTTTCCCGCAATTTCGGGCAACAAGCGGCGCTGCTTTGCGGTTTGGAAACGGCAACAGGGGATGCGGTGATTGCTATGGATGCCGATTTGCAAGATAGCCCCAAAGCCGCACTGGAAATGATTGAAAAGTGGAAAGAGGGCTACGAAATCGTGCACGGGAAACGCAAATCTCGCAAGGGCGAATCGGCGTTTAAAAAGCGCACGGCGGCTATCTTTTACAAGCTCGCAAGAAAAATCACGGGTTTGGATATACCCCAAAACGTTGGCGATTTCAAGCTCTACGATCGCAAAGTGGTAAACGCAATTTTGTCCATGCCCGAACACGATCGCTTGCTTAGAACGCAAACGGCATGGCTTGGATTCAAGCAAACGTTCGTTGAATTTGATCGCCCTGAACGTGTGGCAGGAAAAACGCATTACACGCTCAAAAAAATGGTCAAGCTCGCGCAATCGGGCATTTTACCCAACACGGAAGCAGGGCTCATGTTTCCCATTAAATTCGGGTTGTTTTTAGGCTTTGCAAGCGTTGCGTGCTTTATCGCGTTTATCGTGTTGTCCTGTTTGGCGATAGAGTTCGGCGGACTTACGGCTTGGCTTTTCCCCACGATAGCTTTGTTGGGCGCTATCACGCTCGTATGCCAAGGTAGAGCCAATTTACACACGGCAATGATTTATCGGGAAGTGCAAAACCGTCCCAAGTATATCGTTGCGGAAAAACTTAATTTACAATAAGAAAAACCCGAAAAGCGAGAAAGCTTTTCGGGTTTTTGATTTCGCATTGTTTTACAATTTAAAAAGTTCTCTCACCGTTTTGATCGGATATAACGCCGAGAACAAAATCAAGGCAAGCGTACCGCAACAAACGCCTTGAAGCGTGTTGCCAACGAGCGATGCGGCAGCGCCTGCAATGCCGTATAAAATCGCTTCAAACAGGAAATAACCAACCACCATCACCGTTTCGCCTGCGATTGCACCTGCAATGCGGGAGATAAAATCAAGCGACTGCTTTTTAAAGAGCTTTTTAACGCAGGAAGCGACAAGCCAAGCAAGCGCTGCGTTCAAACCCTTAACAAAAAAGGTGGCGGGGGCGTAGAGTGCAAATCCGCTCCAAAGATCGGCAAGCGCGCTTCCCACCGCAGCAGCCGCCGCGCCGTAAATAGGGCCCAAACACCAACCTGAAAGCAACACGAACACGTCGCCCGTGTTAAAATATCCGTTGGGCAAGGGAACGCTAACGATGAGCGTACTCACGCAGCAAAGGGTTGCAAATAAAGCGGTAAATGCCAATTTTTTCGTTAAAGAGTTCATAATGTTTTCTTCCTTTGCAATAAAGTATACGCTTTTAGAGCGCAAAAGTCAAGCGTATGAAAAGATTTTTTACAATTTTTGCGGTTTGATACATTCCCCTGTGGTGGCGCTTTGGAAGATGACGAAGAAGCCTTTGTTGGGGACAATCGCCGAAAGGGGCACGAACGTACACGCGTCCTTGATCTCTTCGGGTGGAGCATCTTTATTTTCGGCGAAAAGCGCATAGCAAATAAATTTCGCCTTGCCGTCGTCGTAGATAACGCCAACAAGATACTGCGGCTCATTTTCTTCGCCTTTCACGCGCACCCATTCACTGCACGAGAACGCGCCGACAAGCGTTTCATCGCGCGGATAGTTTTTAAAAAGCTCGTCAATTTCGCCTTTTACGGCGCGGTAGTATCCGTCGGTGTCCGTTTCAAACGGGTGGCGTAGATCGTCAGCATCGACATTCTCCGAAGCGTGAGCCCCTGCTTCTTCTCTTTCGTTTTCAGCTTCGCTTTGAGTGCGTGCATTGCCATGAGCTTGCGAAAGCAACTCTTGTTCATTTTTGTTCTCCTTTTCTTCTTGATAATAATTTTCCGTTGCCACCGTTTCGTCGTCATAGATAGACGAAATTTCTTCATTCGGCTCGTACATGGTAGGTTCGTTTTCATCCATTTCGATTCTTTCCGCCACTGCCGTTTCCGCCTTTTTCG
>JAZOLI010000018.1:0-18623 GCA_045652965.1 Candidatus Scatosoma sp. | reverse complement strand
GCGCCGCAGGGGAGAAAATGAAACGTTAGATGAAGCGGAAGCGCCCGATTATTTATATCATTTGCCACAAGTGGAGCGAGAGAGTAGATGTCGTTCCTTGCTGCAAATCGGGGGTTGTCCCAAGGATGAAGCCCAGCTTTTCGGTTTGATTGCTTTGCACGATGGATATTTCCGTTGGTGTTTTGACGAAATGGACGGCGCTGATCACGACTTGCAATATTTAGCGCTTGTGACCGCCGAGCACGTGCGTGCGGACGATTTTTTAAGGGAAGTGCTTCTCGACTGTGAAGTGGCCGACGTGCTCAAAGTGGAAACGCTGCGTATGTTTTACGAGCGCAACGAAGAAATGGCGATCGGCATCGTGATAGGGCACGTCTATCGGCGTTTGCTTTTGCATAAAATTAAAATCGGTCGAAAAAAGCGCAAACGCTTTCTTGCAGGCTATGCCAAAATTGCTTCACGCTTCGTTGCCGTCAGCGGCGAATATGGTAGAAGAATGCAGGCGGCGGCGGAAAGTTTATACGCGGCGATAGTAGAGCGAGATCGCTTTGATTTGGTGGAAAAGGAAGACGACGTTGCTTGCGCGATCTATTTCCTTGCGGGTTTAAAAGAGCTTGGCAGGGATCTTGAAACGGTGGTGAAAGTGTTTGATGCAGACGAACCGAAAGTTATTTCGCTCACGTCGATAGCGGTGGAAACGTCTCAAGAAGCATTTATGCAAACGGAGGAAAACAACGGATGAAACTTGTTGATTTTGACGGACTGTTTGATGAAAAACTCACACAGTTTATGGAAGAGAATAAAAATAAATATACGGAAAAGCAATGGGAAGATATTATCCCCAAGCTCTATAAAAAATTCGGCGACACCTACGTTGCAAAAGTAAAATGCACGCCTAAGGAATATTATGGTAAAATGCAAAATGCGGAGCTTGTTCAAACGCTTAGAGAGCATCTTTCAAGCGACGTTCCGGTGCCCGAATTTTTATGCGCGGAGATAGAAAGCAGAGGAGAAGCAGAAACGCTCGCGCCCATGCTTTTCGATGAAAACGAAACGGCGGTTTCCTATGCCATCAATTTAATCGGCGATAACCCCAAAGCTTACGACGCCTATTTTACAATTTTAGAGAAAAATTTATCAAGCGAAGAGATTAGAAGTGATCTTGCCGACGTTTTCAAATTCCACGCCGACCAAGTGAAAGATCGCGCGCTTTCCAATTTTGAAAAGGGCATTGCGAAAGAATATATGCTTGAAATTCTTTCTCGTGTTAAGGAAAAGGAAGATCGCATTTTTAAGGTGTTGCTTTCGGCGTTTTTAAGCGGGGAGAACGTGCCCATGCATGCGAGCTATTTAGCGGCTTATAACGACGAGCGCGCGCTTTCTTATCTTATGAAAAAGATCGAAGATCAAACGATCGGCTTCGTTGAATTTCAAGAGCTGAAATATGCGATCGAAGCGCTCGGCGGCGAATATGACGAACCACGCGATTTCACAAGCGATAAGGATTATATCGCGGTGGAAGCGGCGGCGATTAAACGCGCGAAAACGGACGAAAACGAAATTAGAAGCTAAAAACCTGTTATAAACTTTCATAAACGGAAATCTCCCAGCATATAGTAAACCGTAAGGTTTGCCTGCGGAGATTTTTTTATTACCACTCTTCGCGCAATCACGATGGGAGGTCGTTGATGGAAAATTACAACGTATATCAAGACATTGCAAATCGCACGGGCGGGGATATTTACATAGGCGTAGTTGGGCCTGTGCGTACGGGAAAATCGACGTTTATTAAGCGTTTTATGGAAACGCTCGTCATTCCCGTGGCTGCGGAGAAAGAGCGAAAGGAAATGACGGACGAATTGCCACAAGCGGGATCGGGACGGACGGTGATGACGACCGAGCCGAAATTCGTGCCTGCAAAGGCTGTGAAGATTGGCATAACAGAAGGCGTGGAAGCTTGTGTTCGGCTTGTCGATTGCGTGGGGTATGCAGTCGACGGCGCAAACGGTTTTGAAGAAGAGGGCGCGCCGCGGCTTGTAAAAACCCCGTGGCAGGAAGATCCCATGCCCTTTGAAAAGGCGGCGTCGCTTGGCACGGAAAAGGTAATTCGCGATCATTCGACGATCGGCGTAATCGTCACCACCGATGGTAGTGTTGCCGACATTGAAAGAAGTGGTTATATTGCAGCGGAAGAGCGCGCGGTGGCAGAGCTTAAAGCGCTTGGAAAGCCGTTTGTGATCGTGCTCAACTGTCGCAATCCGCAAAGTGCGCAAACGCTCAAAACGTCGCTTGAAGAAAAATATGAAGCACCCGTGGTTGCGTTGAACGTGGAAACAATGGGTGAAGTGGAGATTATCGAAGTGCTCAAAAGCGCGCTTTTTGAATTCCCCGTTGCGCGTATCGACGTACATATGCCCAAGTGGACACAATCGTTTTCTGAAAGCCACGAAGTAGTTTCGTCGGTGCTTGGCATCTTGAGAAAAGTGACGCCGAATATCGTGAAAATGCGCGATTGCTTCGCGCTTGAAAAGCTGTTTGAAGAAGACGACGATTTTGAAAACCCGATCGGGCTTCGCATGGATCTTGGCAAGGGCAATGCGGAAATTACCATTGAAGCCAAACCCGACCTTTTCTATCGCACCCTTTCCAAAGAAAGCGGTGAAGAAATTGTAAGCGATTTACAGCTTATGCAATACGTCCGTTCGCTTTCCAAAACAAAAAAGGAATATGCCAAGGTCAAGGATGCGTTTGAAGAAGCGGAGAAAAACGGCTATGGGATCGTGTGCCCTACGGAAGATGATTACGAGCTTGAAAAGCCGCGTCTTATCAAAAAGGGCGGCGCTTACGGTGCGCAATTTAGAGCAAACGCTTGCAGTTATCACGTTTTAAAAGTCAACGTGACGGGTGCGGTAAACACGGTTATCGGCACGAAAGAGCAGGGAGAAGAATTTATCGAGCAAATGCAAGAAACATACGAAGCGGAAACGGGCGAAGTTTGGGAAACGAACATTTTTGGCAAATCGCTTCGCGCGCTTGTGGAGAGCGAGCTTTCGGGAAAATCGGGGTCTATGCCCATCGAACTTCGCCGTAAAATGCGCCGTACGGTTAGCAAGATCGTCAACGACGGCAAAAGCAACGTCATTTGTTTCTTGTTCTAACAAGAATAAAAACGCAAAAAAACGGGCATACTTTTTGCAGAATTTCCAAGCGGAGGATTTTGGTAATGAGCAAAGCTTCGAAAAACAAAAACGGGAAAGTGCCTAAGATCACGGAAGCGGAATACGCGGCTTACGTTTTATCGCTTAAATCGGCGGAAGAGATGGTTTCGCCGCAGGAAGACGAAAAACGAAATCTATCCATAACCGAGCAAAAAATTGAGCGCTAAGCAAAACCGCCGCGGCTATACCGCGGCGGCAATTTTTTAGCTTTTGTTTTTATGATGTTTTCTAAAGTTTGCAGGGGAAAGGTTTTCTTTCTTTTTAAAGATAAGTCCAAAATAGTTAGCAGAGCAAAATCCGCAAAGCTCGGAAATTTCCCCCACGCTCTTTTTTGTGTTTAGAAGCAATTCTTTTGCTTTGGTAAGGCGCACGTTTAAAAGGAAATCGATCAAAGAACAGTTGGTGTATCGTTTAAAGTTGTAGATAAGTGTAGACGGGGCAACAAAGAAATGTTTTGCAATTTCGTCAATCGTTTGTTTTTGATCATAATGCTCGTTGATATAATCAATCACTTTTAAAATAAGGGTAGGTATGCTATTTTTCGTTTCCGTGTGCGGTGTTTGGCGAGAGCTTTCTAAACGATCGATTGTCAGTATAAAATAGGAAAACAGGGTGTTTAGCGCGTGTTCGCCGTGTTTTTGTCTACGGTCGACGTCGTTTAATAAATTTAGGATATGCAAAAGCTCTTTTTCTTCATTGGGTTTGGGTTTGATAATGCAAAGCGATTTCTTTTCAAGCGTTTCCCTTTCAAATTCGTTTAAATAATTGGTTGAAACGTTCACGTTATATCGTTCAAACGCGCCGCCTTCCGTTTTATGCATAACGTGCGGTGGGATAACAACGATGGCGGGCGCTTGCAATTTATAAAGCGCGTTGGATAGAAAAAAGCTTCGGCTGCCCTTGCTCAAAAAATACAATTCATAGTGCGGATGGGAGTGTAAATCGTGCATTCCCCACTCGTCTTTCCGTTCCAATTTTTCAATCTCGATAAAAGCCATAAAACTCCCTTTTTTAGAAGATATATGTAATTTAATTAAATTTTATCATTTTTTGTATTGAAAGTCAAGTGGTTTTGTGGTATTATATAACTATCAAATAATATAGGTAGGCGATTTTATTATGATTAAAGTGATGCAATATGGCGAAGGCAACTTTTTACGTACGTTTGTAGATGCGTATTTTCACACGCTCAACGAAGAAGGTGGCGATTACGGGGTGTATATCGTAAAGCCGATTACGTTTGGCACGCTCGAACGTTTTGAAAAGCAAAATAATCTTTACAACATCATCTTGCGTGGTGTAGAAGAAGGCAAGGCGGTGGAAAAGGTGTATCAAATCCGTTCCCTGCAAGCGGTGATCGATCCTTTTGCAGATGATGCGGCTTATTATGCGCTCGCAAAGGACGAAGAGCTTAAAATTATCGTTTCAAACACGACGGAAGCGGGCATTTGCTATAACGAAGCGGACGAAATGAGCGGCTTTGAAAAGATCACGTATCCTGCAAAGCTTACGAAATTTTTATATGAAAGATTTAACGCAGGGCTTGGTGGCGTTTACCTTATGCCCGTAGAGCTTATCGACAACAACGCGGATGAGCTCAAAAAATGCGTGGATAAATATATCGAACTTTGGAAACTTCCCGAAGCGTGTAAAAAATGGAACGATGAAAATAATTTCTATTGCAACACGCTCGTGGATAGAATCGTGTCGGGGTATCCGCGCGACGAAGAAACGAAAGCACATTTAGAAGCTCTTATAGGCGCAAAGGACGAGCTTATGTCCATAGGCGAGCCGTTCGGTCTTTGGGCGGTAGAAAACAAGGGCGATATCGCAAAATATATCAAAGAAGGCGTGCACAACATCGAAGTGGTGCTCACAAACGATATCGGCTATTATAAAAAGAGAAAGGTGCGCGTGCTCAACGGTAGCCACACCAATCTCGTGCCCGCAGGGCTTATGCTCGGCGCGGTGACGGTGGACGATTGCATGAACGATGAAAAGCTTTCTTCGTTCGTCAACAACGCGCTCAAAGAAGAAATCATTCCTTTTGTTTCCAATGACGTTGCGGCAACGACGGTGTTTGCGGATAGTGTAAAAGAGCGGTTTATGAACCCTTATTTAAACCATCAGCTTCTTTCTATTTCGCTTAACTCCATTTCCAAATGGCGCGCACGCGTTTTGCCGAGCTTTAAAGATTTTTATAAAACGCACGGTGTGATCCCTAAATATCTCACGATCGGCTTCTCCTATTTGATGGCGCTTTATTCCAAGATAGAGAAAAACGGCGAAAATTATGAAGTGAAGCTTTCTAGCCGCACGGTTGCGCTTCAAGACGATCAGCCCTATCTTGATTATTTTGCAGCGAAAAAGAGCGTGCAAGGCTTTATGTCGGATGAAAAAATTTGGGGTGAAGATTTAACCTCTTACGTAGGTTTTGCGGAAGCAGTGGATAAGAACGTGCAAGCGATTTTGAGCGGCGAAGTTTTGTTATAAGGACGAAGCAATGAAAGAAACGGTTATTATAAACGACAAGGATAACGTAGGCATCACGCTCGTGGGCGCAGGGGAAATTCCTGCTGGGCATAAATTTGCGCTTTGCGATATCAAAAAGGGCGAATACGTGATTAAATATGGCGAAATTATCGGCAGAGCAACTTCGGATATCAAGAAAGGCGAGTGGGTACATACGCACAACGTGAAATCGCATTTGGATGAAAACGTGGCGTATCGCTACGAGTTTAACGCCGCTATTCCCCAAAAAACGAAAGCGACGTTTAAGGGATTTAAACGCGCGCAAGGCAGAGCGGGTATCCGCAACGAAATTTATATCATTCCCACCGTTGGGTGCGTGAACAACGCGTGTATGCGCCTTGCCAAGGAAGCGCAAAAGCTTGTCACGGGCTCAATCGACGGCATTTTCGCGCTCACCCATCAATTTGGTTGCTCGCAACTTGGCGAAGACAACGAAAACATTAAAAAATTGTTGTGCGCGATTGCGCTCAATCCCAACGCAAGCTTCGTGCTTTTTGTAGGCTTGGGTTGTGAAAACAACGGCATGGACGGGATCAAGGAATATCTCGCGCCGTTTAAGAGAGATAACATTGAATATTTCAACTGTCAAGACGTAGAAGACGAACACGCTTACGGCATGGCGATCTTGGAAAAATTTGCGGCAAAGGCAAAGGATTTCAAGCGCGAAGAAGTCGATTTTTTCGAGCTTTGCATCGGGCTTAAATGCGGCGGAAGCGACGGTTATTCGGGCTTGACGGCAAACCCGCTCGTGGGTAAAATCACCGATAGAACGGTGGGGGCAGGCGGCAGCGCCATTTTAACGGAAGTTCCCGAAATGTTCGGCGCGGAACAACTGCTCATGAACAAATGCCGAAGCGAAGAAGTTTTTGAAAAGTATAAAAAAATGATCGAAAACTTTAAGGCATATTACACAACGCAAGGCTTCCCCGTTTATGAGAACCCTAGCCCCGGCAACAAAAAGGGTGGCATCACTACGCTCGAAGAAAAATCGCTTGGTTGCGTAGAGAAAGCAGGTTCGAGCAAAATCGTGGACGTGTTAGATTATGGCGAGCTTGTAAAAGAAGCAGGCGTATCCGCACTCAATGCTCCCGGCAACGATTTAATTGCGGCAACGGCGCTTGCGGCAAGCGGTTGTCAAATCGTGTTGTTTACAACGGGCAGAGGCACACCTTTCTCTACGTTCGTGCCCACCATGAAAATTTCGACAAATTCCCGTATCGCGGCACATAAAAACAACTGGATCGATTTCGACGCTTACGGCATGGACGAAGACGGTTTGTTTGATTTGCTTGTGAAAACGGCAAACGGTGAATACGTATGCAAGAGTGAAGACGTGCGCGAAATTGCGTTCTATAAAACAGGAGTGACCTTGTAAGGGGGGGAATGAACACGAAATTATTTACCGATAAAGGCAACGTGAAAATGATTGCGCACCGCGGCGTTTCGGGATTGGAAAGAGAAAACACCTGCCCTGCGTTCGTGGCGGCAGGCGTAAAAAGCTATTACGGCGTGGAAACGGACGTAAGAATGACCAAGGACGGCAAGTTTATCATTTGTCACGATGGCGATTTGATGCGTGTTGGCGGCTTAAATATATCCATTGGAGAAAGCACGTTTGTAGAGCTTAGAAAGGTGCGCTTAAAGGACACCGACGACGTGACGGCAAGAGAAGATCTTTGTTTGCCGTCGCTTCAAGAATATATCGCCATTTGTCGAAAATATGATAAGCAAAGTATTTTAGAGCTGAAAGGGGAATTTCCCGAAGACAAGATTGTGAAAATGGTGGAATTGATTAGCTCGATGGGTTGGTTTGATCGCACTACGTTCATTTCCTTTTGCGGCGAAAACTTAGTGGCGCTTAAAAACGCTTTCCCCAACGCGGATACGCAATTTTTGGCGATGAAATGCGGAGAAGAAGAGATTGCGTTTATGGAAAAGCACGGCTTTGGTGCGGATCTTTACCACAAGGTGATTACAAAAGAGCTTGTAGAAACGCTGCATTCTAAAGGCATAAAGGTAAATTGTTGGACGGTGGATGATTTGGAAACAGCGGCGCGTATGCGCGATTGCGGTGTCGATTTGATCACAAGCAATATACTTGAATAAAAAATAATAAATTAAGGAAAGGATAAACAATGAGCTACGTACAAGACAATTTTTTATTAACGAACAAAACGGCGGAAAAGCTTTATTTCACTTATGCAAAAGATATGCCGATTTTCGATTATCATTGCCACTTGCCCGAAAAGCAAATTTTAGAAAACAAACCTTTTGGCGACGTGTTTGAAATTTGGCTTGCAGGCGATCATTATAAATGGCGTTTGATGCGAAATTATGGTATCAATGAAGAATATATCACGGGTAAATCCACGACGAACAAAGAAAAATTTGTCACCTATTGCAAGGTGCTCGGCACGGCGTTTGGCAACCCTTTGTATCATTGGTCGCAGGTGGAGCTGAAGGAATTTTTCGATTGCACGAAAGAAATCAACGAAGAAAACGCGGAAGCAATTTGGGACGAATGCAACGCGTATATCAAGGCGAACAACGTGACGCCCCAAAGCTTGATCGAACGCTCCAACGTTTCTTGCGTGTTCACAACGAACGAAATTTTCGACGACCTTTCCACGTTTGTTGAAATTAAGAAAAAGAATTACAAATTCCAAGTGATCCCTGCATTCCGCGCGGATAAGATCATGAACATCGATGCGAAAGGCTATCAAGGCTTTATCCAAAAGCTTGAAGCGCTCACGGGCGAGATTAAAAACATCGATGCGCTCGAAACGGCGCTTGAAATGCGCTTGAACGAATTTATTAAAGTGGGCACGCGCGCGAGCGATATCGCGGTGGAAAGCGTGTATCCCGTAAGCGATAAGGCTGCGGCGGATAAGGTGCTCAAGAAAGCGCTCAAAGGCAAGGCGGTGAGCGAAAAGGAAACGGAGATTTTCAAGGGCTATTTGACTTATTTCTTGTTTAAATTGTATGCAAAATACGATATCGCAACCGAGCTTCACATGGGTGCAATGCGCAACAACAATAGCGTGATGCTTGAAAAGCTTGGCTTGGACACGGGCTACGATAGCATTTCGGAAGAAAATAGCATCAAAAACACTTCTCGCTTGTTTGATCGTCTCAACAATGAAAACGCACTTCCAAAAACCATTTTGTTCAACTTAAACCCCAAAATGAACACGGAAATTATGACGCTTATCGGTTGTTTCCAAAGCGATCAGGCAAAAGGGAAAATGCAATATGGCCCTGCATGGTGGTTCTTGGATAACAAAGTGGGTATGGAAAAGCATTTGGAAGATTTAACGGCAACGGGACATATCGGCGCGTTTATCGGTATGCTCACGGATAGCAGATCGCTTTTGTCCTATCCCCGTCATAACTATTTCAGACGCATCCTTTGCAACTATTTCGCTGGCATGATGGAAAGGGGCGAAATGACGCAAAATGAAGCGCTCGTTGGGGAAGTGATCAAAGACGTTTGCTATCGTAACGCAATTGCGTATTTTAAGCTTTAACGAAAAAATATAATCAAAATTCGAGATTTTTCTTCTCGGTTGTGATATAATAGAAACAGCTATGGATAAAAAGAATTTAACAAAGCAATGGATTTACGATATTCTCGTGGCAACGCTCGCGGGGATTGTCGTAGGCTTTGCTTACTATTTCTTTCAAAACAGCAACGGCTTTGCGCCTGGTGGCGTAGGCGGTTTGGCAACGATCACCTATTATTTGTTAGGGTATAACGTTTCGTGGGGCGTTTTAATGCTCGCGTTCAATCTTCCCATTTTTGTGCTGGTGAGCGTTTTTGTCAATCGGCGTTTGGGCGTTATATTGATCGTGTATATCTGCGTGCAATCGTTCAGCACTGAAATATTCAGGCTCTTGGGCGCGCTTCCTTATTGTAAAGCAAACAACGGAGAAGATTTTGAAATTGTGTTTGCGTGTATTGCAGCGGGTGCGATTTCAGGTGTGGGCTTTTCAATGATGATTCGCCACTTCGGTGCAAGTGGCGGCACGTATGCTATTTCCGCGCTTATCAAGCATTGGCACCCCGCAATCAACGTTGCTTACTTTTCTTTTTTAATGGATAGCAGCGTGGTGGGCATTGCGTTCTTCGTTTACGGTATGAAAATTACGCCCGTGATTTGTACGCTTTTAAACTTGTTTATAGCCAACGTCGTGGTGGATTATCTGATATCAGGTCTTCGAAGCGGTTATAAATTTGAAATCGTCACGGACAAGCCCGAAGAGCTTTCAGCAGAACTTATCAAAAGGCTCAAGCACGGCGTAACGGAAATTAGAGTGCAAGGCATGTATTCACACACGGATAAATATATGCTCATTTGCATTATCCGCAAAAAACAAATTGGTGCAATGATGAAAATCATTCAACGCTACGAAGGCACGTTTGCAAGCTTTGGCAAGGTAAACGAAGTGTTTGGGCGATTTAAAAGTGATAAAGAAATAAAAAATGATAAATAATAAAAAGGTGGAGATTATGGATAAACTTATTCCCGTAGTAGTAATCAAAGAACTCAGTGAAACGGACAAAATTCTTACGGCTTTGAAAAAGAGCGGTATCAACTGTGCGGAAATCACTTTCCGTACGGCTTGCGCGGCGGAAGCGATTGAATGCGCGTGCAAAAACTATCCCGACATGAACGTTGGCGCGGGCACGGTTATCAACGCCGAGCAATGCGAAAAGGCGCTTTCGGTTGGCGCGAAATTTATCGTGTCGCCCGGGCTTTCTCCTGCCGTTGCAAAAATTTGTAAAGAACGCGGCGTGCCTTATTATCCCGGTTGCGTGACGCCCACGGAAATTATGCAGGCGTTAGAGCTTGGCATTACCATCGTAAAATTCTTCCCTGCGAACGTTTACGGTGGTTTGAAAGCTATGAAAGCTTTGGCGGGACCTTTCCCTCAAATCAAATTTATCCCCACGGGCGGCGTAAATCGCGATAACTTGGACGAATTCCTTGCTTGGGAAAAAATCTATGCGGTGGGTGGATCGTTCATGGTGGAAGAAGCGTTGAAAGCAAATGAATAAAAAAACACTTACAAAAGAACTGAAAGGTTATTTGTTTATGCTGCTTGCTTGCGTTGCCTACGGATCGAGCACAAGCTTGTTTCTTGCAGACAACAATATCATCGCAGGCGGCGTGACAGGGCTTTCCGTTATGGTGAACTACATAAATCCTAACGCCTTAATCGGTATGGTGTCGATTGCGATCAATTTACCCATTTTGGTTTTGGGGTTAAAATTCCAAGGCTGGAAATTTATTCTTCGCTGTTTGCTCACGGTGGCAACTTTCGGTGTTATAACGGATATTTTAGGAGCAATTTTCACGGAGCCGCTAACAACGGACGGCGTGCTTGCTTCTTTATACGGCGGCATTTGTCAAGGCATCGGCATAGGGCTTTTCGTTCGCTATCAGTTTTCAAGCGGCGGCACGGAATTGCTTGGCAGAGTGCTTTCTCGTTTCATCAAAGGGTTAAGTATTCCCGTTTGCGTTGGGATTTTAGACGGAATCATTATTATAGCTGGTGCAATCGTCACAAGAAACCCTGCGAATATGCTGTATGCGCTCATCGTAGTATTTTTGAGCACAAAAGTTTCGGAAGTGGTGCTTGTGGGGCTTGAAAAATCTAAGCTTTGCATTATCATCACGGATAAAGGGGAAGAAATTTCTAAAACGCTCGTTGAAAAAAGTCCGCGTGGCGTCACCATGTTGGATGGAACAGGTATGTACACGAACAAGGAGCACGCTGTGCTGCTCACCTGCGTAAAGAATCAACAGCTCACTCAGCTTAAAGAAATTGTCAAATCAATTGACGAGCGCGCGTTTATCATTATCAACGAATCGGTAGAAGTGCGTGGACAAGGTTTTAAATCGTTGCAAAACGATGAATAATAAGAAATAATTAAGAAGAGGTATATTATAATGAAAAAAGCAGTAACTTTTGGCGAATTGATGTTAAGATTGCAACCTGAGAACTATCTTCGTTTCGTGCAAAGCGATAAATACGAAGCATTGTTCGGTGGCGCGGAAGCGAACGTAGCGGTGAGCTTGGCAAACTATGGATTAGACGTAGCATTCGTGACGAAATTGCCCACGCATGAAATTGGTCAAGCGGCGGTAAATTCGCTCCGTAAATTCGGCGTGGACACGAGCAAGATCGTTCGTGGCGGCGAAAGAGTGGGTATCTACTATTGTGAAAAGGGCGCAAGCCAAAGACCTTCCAAAGTTATTTACGATAGAGCGTATAGCGCGATCGCAATGGCAAAGAAGGGCGATTTCGATTGGGATAGCATTTTTGAAAATGTCGAATGGTTCCACTTCACAGGGATCACCCCCGCTTTGAGCGATGAAATGGCGGAAATTTGTATCGAAGCTTGTAAAGCGGCGAAAGAGAGAAATATCTTGATCTCCTGCGATCTTAACTTCCGTAAAAAGCTTTGGAGCAAGGAAAAAGCAGGAAAGGTGATGGGCGAAGTTTGCAAATACGTTGATTATTGTATCGCAAACGAAGAAGACGCAAAAGACGTGTTCGGGATCGAAGCGGATAACAGCGATATCTACGGCGGCAAGCTCGATCGTAACGGCTACATTTCCGTTGCGAAGAAGCTCACGGATAGATTTGGCTTTAAAGGCGTTGCCATCACGCTTAGAGAAAGCAAGAGCGCAAACGACAACGATTGGTCGGGTATGCTTTACACCAACGGCGAAGCTTGCTTCTCCAAAAAATATTCGATGCACATCGTTGACCGCGTAGGCGGTGGCGATAGCTTCGGCGGCGGTTTGATCTATTCGCTTATGAACGGCTACACGCCCCAACAAGCGATTGAATTTGCGGTGGCGGCAAGTTGCTTGAAGCACACGATCGAAGGGGATTATAACATGATGAGCGTTGCGGAAGTGCAAAACCTTGCAGGTGGCGATGCGAGTGGTCGTGTTCAAAGATAATTGAAAAATTGCAAAACAAAAAGCGTGGCGCGAGCCACGCTTTTTCATTTGTTTTAAATTGTGTTAGCCGACGATCAAGTTGACCAAACGGTTTTTAACGATGATGCATTTGCGAATGGTTTTTCCTTCGATTGCCGCCGCGATGTCAGGGTTAGCGCAAACGAATGCCTGAATTTCTTCGTCGGAAAGCCCTTGTGCAATCATCATCTTTGCTTTAATTTTGCTGTTGATTTGCACGGCATATTCCGTTTCGTCTTTGATAAGCGCTTGTTCGTTGACAAGGGGATAACTTGCTTCAAACACCGATTCTTTGTTTCCGCAAAGTTCCCAAAGCTCTTCCGCAAAGTGGGGTGCAAAGGGCGCAAGCATACGAATCAAATCTTCCACGCAAGCCTTGTAGAACGCCACGTTCTTGTTTGCTTCCGCATCGTATTTTTGAAGCGCGTTTACATATTCCATGATACGAGCCAAGGAAGTGTTGAAAGAGAACGCTTCCACGTCGCGCGTGATGCTCTTAATTGCGTGATTTTTCACGTAGTCAAGTTCTTTTTCTTTAGAGCCGATGGTATCGTTTTCGTTTTTGTTTTCTTCGAGCGATTTGTTCACGATACGTTCCACGCGTTCGATAAATCTCGCAATCGATTTAATGCCGTCGTCGTTCCAAGGTCCGCCTTCGGTGTAGCTGAAACCAAACATCAAATATAAGCGGAAGATATCCGAGCCGTATTCTTCGATATAGGTATCGGGAGAGATGACGTTTCCATGCGATTTAGACATACGGTTTCCGTCAGGACCTAAAATGATGCCTTGGTGCACGAGCCGTTTGAACGGTTCGCCGAAATTGATATAACCCATATCTCTAAGCGCTTTCGTGATAAAACGCGCGTAGAGCAGGTGCATGCAAGCGTGTTCCGCGCCGCCCACGTAAACGTCTACGGGACACATTTTGTTTGCGATTTCCGTAGAGAATGCTTGCTTATCGTTGTGCGCATCGGGATAACGTAAATAATACCAGCTGGAACATACAAACGTGTCGAGCGTGTCGGGATCGCGTTGTGCTTTACCACCGCATTTAGGACAGGTGCAGTTCATAAACTTCTCGTGAGAAGCAAGGGGAGATTTCCCCGTGGGACGGAATTCTACGTCGTAAGGGAGTTTTACCGGCAATTCCTTTTCAGGAACGGGCACAACGCCGCACTTTTCACAATGGATCATGGGGATAGGCGCGCCCCAATAACGTTGACGGGAAACCGACCAATCGCGGAGTCTATAATTTACCTTTTTACCGCCTTTGCCAAGTTTGGTCAAATAAGCGGCAATCGCATCGCGCGCTTCTTCGCCCGAAAGTCCGTCAAATTCGCCGCTGTTTACCAAAATACCGTCTTCGCAATAAGGAAGAAGCGTTTCGCCGCCCGCCTTTTGGATAACTTGGGTGATGGGCAAACCGTATTTGGTGGCAAACGCATAATCGCGTTCGTCGTGCGCCGCAACTGCCATAACCGCGCCCGTACCGTAGGAATAGAGCACGTAATCGGCAAGATAGATGGGCACTTTCTTCCCCGTGAGCGGGTGGATCGCATACGCACCCGTAAACACGCCCGTCTTTTCACGCGCGGTGGAAAGACGATCGATATCGTTTGCTTCGGAAGCATAACGCACGTAATCGTCGATGGCTTGCGCCTTTTCAGGGTGTGCCGCTTTGAGTTTTTCCACAAGCGGATGCTCGGGAGCGAGCACAACGTAGTTCACGCCGAACACGGTGTCGGGGCGAGTGGTGAACACGGTGATTGGATCGCCGGTTTCACATTCGAAATGAATTTCACAACCCGTCGAACGGCCAATCCAATTCTTTTGCATAAGTTTGGTTTTTTCAGGCCAATCAATGGTGTCCAGATCGGAAAGGAGCTCTTCTGCATAATCGGTGATTTTAAAGAACCATTGTGTCATATCCTTGCGCAAAACGGTAGAGCCGCAACGTTCGCACACGCCGCCTTCCGCTTGCTCGTTAGCAAGCACCGTTTCACACGAAGGACACCAATTGACAAGCGCTTCCTTGCGATAAGCAAGCCCTTTTTTATAAAGCTGCAAGAAAAGCCATTGCGTCCATTTATAATAATTTTCTTCGCAAGTCACCATTTCGGCGCTCCAATCGAACATAGCGCCCATGTTGCGAAGCTGGCGTTCCATCGTTTCATTGTTTTTCTCGGTGGAATCCTTGGCATGGGTACCCGTTTTGATGGCGTAATTTTCCGCAGGCAAACCGAACGCGTCGAAACCCATGGGTTGGAACACTTCAAACCCTTGCATTCTTTTAAAGCGCGCATAGGTATCGGTAGGGCCATAGTTATACCAATGCCCCACGTGCAATTTAGCCCCCGAAGGATAGGAGAACATTTCCAAAACGTAAAGCTTTTTATCCGCGTTCTTTTTGTTGAACACGTTGAGCTTTGTTTTCTCCCATTTCGCTTGCCATTTACTTTCGATGGACTTCATATCCATAATCAAAGACCTCCAAACGTTCGCGCAAAACACGCGCAACGACAAAATATAATAACGTAGGAATATATTATAGAACATTTTTTATTTTAAGTCAAGCAATTCTACAAGGGCAAAAGGGCGGGTTTTTTGAAAAAAAGGATAAATAATTTCTTTTTTGCAGCATACAATAATAGCGTGGAAGAAATAACGATAACCCAAAACGGCGGTGGCGGCGTGTACACTTCGTATCTATTCGGCAGGGTGCGCGATCGTTTTTCCTTTTTGCCTGCAACGATCAATATGGAAAGAAAGGGGGATTTTACACAGATCGCCGTAAAAACGGAGCGAGCGTATTGTCCCTACGTGCGCCGCTTCGTGGAAGAAAACGTTGCCGACGTGATCGCCGTTGGTTATAAATACGCCTTTTTTGAAAAGCGGCTTTGCTTGCCCCTTTTAAACGCAAGCGAAAAACGTTTGCTCATAACGGCGCTCGTGGCGGCGGATTATAAGGAGGATAGATCTTACGTTGCGCGTAGGCTTTGTGGCTTTGAAAACTATTCTCTCGACGGCGTTTTTCACTTTCGTTTGCAAGAGCTTAAAAAACGTTGGGCAGGGGTTTTAGAATATGTGCCTGCGGACATGGGTGCGGCGTCGCTTGAAAATTTTCTCGAATTTTTAACGGAAGACGGCGAGAATAAGTTGTTCTTAAAAGATGGAAAAGTATACGACGAAGAATATCGCCAGCTTTCCAAAAGCGTGCTCACAGGCAGCGCTTCGGCGGTGGGGGAAATTTTGCTTGGAAACGCAGGGCAGGTTTATTGTTTTGGCGAAACGGATAAAGAAACGAGTGGTTTTTTGAAAAAATATTACGGCGGCAAAGTTGTGTTTTGTTGAAAAATTTATCAAAAATAATCGTTTAAAACGGTTGACAAACGCAAAGCAAAGATGTAAAATAGAGTTTGTAAAGACAAGTAGCGCCGATGTTCGGATTTACAGAGAGTTTATCCTTGGCTGGAAGATAGACATTTCGAAGCGGAGAGTGAAACCACTTTGCGTAATGCAACTGAATGAAAGAAAGAGCGGCTTGATTTGGCGTTGAGCAATTAAGGTGGAACCGCGCGAAAAGAAAAACAATCGCGTCCTTAAATCCCGAAAAGGGGTTTAAGGCGTTTATTTTTTTAGATAAAACACAAAGGAGTTTTGATATGAACGTAATTTTAAAAAACGGAGATGCGATCGCGCTTGAAGAAAACGCAACGGCTATGGCGGCGGCGCTTGCAATTTCCGAAGGTTTGGCAAGAAACGCAGTTTGCGCAAAAGTAAACGGACAGCTCGTTGATTTGTCGCATGCGCTTAAAGAAGGCGACATGCTTGAAATCGTCACGCTGAAAGATAAAGAAGGTTTGAACGTGTATCGCCACACTTGCGCGCACGTACTTGCCCAAGCGCTTAAAACGGTGTATCCCACCTGCAAGCTTTCGATTGGTCCCGTGATTGAAAACGGCTTTTATTACGACGTAGATTTCGTCACGCCTATCACGCAAGCGGATCTTGTAAAAGTGGAAAGCGAAATGCAAAAGATCATCAAGAGCAATTTGCCCATCGAACGCTTCACGCTTCCCAAGGAAGAAGCGATCGCGCTTATGAAAGATTTTAAGGAAGATTATAAAGTGGAATTGATCGAAGAATTGCCCGAAGGGGAAACCATTTCCTTTTATAAACAGGGCAATTTCACCGACCTTTGCCGCGGACCGCATTTGCCGTCTACGGGAAAGATCAAGGCGTTCCGCTTAACGAGCATTGCAGGCGCGTATTGGCGTGGGGACGAGCATAACAAGATGCTCACCCGTATCTACGGCACGGCGTTTGCAAAAAAGGACGAAATGGAAGCTTATTTCACCATGCTGGAAGAAGCGAAGAAACGCGATCACACCAAGCTGGGCAAAGAGCTTAAATTGTTCACCATTCTCAACGAAGGAAAGGGCTTGCCCTTCTTCTTGCCGCGCGGTATGGTGCTTAAAAACGCGCTCATTGATTATTGGCGTCAAATCCACACGAGAGATGGCTACGTGGAAGTGAGTACGCCTATTATGCTGAACAGCACCCTTTGGGAAACGTCGGGGCATTGGTTCCATTATCGCGATAATATGTATACGACGAAAGTGGACGAAGAAGATTTTGCAATCAAACCCATGAACTGCCCGGGTGGTATTTTGGTGTATAAAAACGAGCCGCACAGCTATAAAGATTTGCCTATCCGTATGGGCGAGCTTGGGCTTGTGCACCGCCACGAAAAATCGGGACAATTGCACGGTCTTTTCCGTGTTCGTTGCTTCACGCAAGACGACGCGCATATCTTCATGACACCTGAACAAATTAAGGATGAAATCAAAGGGGTTGTGCGCCTTATCAACGAAGTTTACACGTTGTTTGGCTTTAAATATCACGTAGAACTTTCCACGCGCCCTGAAAACAGCATGGGTAGCGATGAAGATTGGGAGAACGCAACCGACGCGCTTCGCTCCGCGCTCGACGATATGGGCTTTAACTACGTCGTAAACGAAGGCGACGGCGCATTCTATGGCCCGAAGATCGATTTCCACTTGGAAGATTCGATTGGTAGAACGTGGCAATGTGGCACCATTCAGCTCGATTTCCAACTTCCCCAACGCTTTGAAATGGAATACGTGGGCGAAGACGGCGGCAAGCACCGCCCGATTATGGTGCACCGCGTAGCGTTCGGTTCGATCGAGCGGTTTATCGGCATTTTGATCGAACATTTTGCAGGTAAATTCCCCGTTTGGATTTCGCCCGTACAAGTGAAAATTTTGCCCATCACGGATAGACAAATCGCTTATGCAAACGAACTTTGCGCGAAGATGAAAGAAGCAGGTATCCGCGTGGAAGTGGACGATAGAAGTGAGAAGATCGGCTATAAAATCAGGGAAGCGCAAATGGAAAAAGTGCCTTATATGCTCGTTGTCGGCGAAAAGGAAGCGGAAGCGAATCAAGTTGCCGTGCGCCGTAGAGATAAAGGGGATATGGGCGCGGTGAGTGCGGAAGAATTTATCGCCACCGTGAAAAAGGATATCGAAGAAAAAACTGCTTTTTAACAAATAAAATTTTTTTTGAAAAACACCGAAAAATTGCTTGACAGAAGGTTTGGCTTTGTGTTATGATATGTAGGCTAAGCAGAAGCGAACCTTCTCGCCGTGCGGTTTTGTTCGGTACGGCTCGATAATTTTCACACCGCGGAAAAGCGGCGATAATTATGCGAACAAAGGGTTGCTATGCAAGGCAACCCTTTAATTTTTGCGTGAGGTATACGATTATCAAAGACCAACATCAAATCAACGAGAATATTCGTGATAGAGAAATCAGAGTAATTTCCGCTACAGGTGAGCAACTTGGCATCATG
>JAZOLI010000017.1:0-5921 GCA_045652965.1 Candidatus Scatosoma sp. | reverse complement strand
TCTTTTCTCGCTCTTCTAAAACCTTATATTCCGTTATAATCCGTTCCGCTCCCGTCGTGGGCGTATCGAAAATTTTAACGATCGATTTTGCTTCGTTCTTTTTTAAGTAAGCTTGCAGCGTACCCTGGTTTTCTTTAAATTGCCCCAAGCAAAGCGCGTGATAAACCTTTTTCACACGTTTTTCACGAAAGGCGTTCAAAAGCTCTGCTTCCGCTTGATTGCGAAACGCAAACGCCATCAAGCCTTGCGTGTTGCGATCCAAACGGTGGATAAAACGGCAAGCTTCGCCATATTTTCTTTTCAGCTCGGCATACACCGCTTCCGAATTGACACCGCTTTCCTTATCGACGATCAAAACGTTTACATCTTCGTAAACGACGTAAAACGCAGGCTTTTGCGCCTGTTTTTCGGTGAGATAATATTGCACGCGATCACCCGTCACAAGCGCCACGTTTTCGCCCACCTTTTTGCCGTTTACTTTGATTTCCTTATCTTTTAAAAGCGCGCGAAAACAAAACGCGGCTTGCGCGTAGCTGTTTTCAGTGAATTCTTTTAAATTGGTCGTTTCGTTTACGATAAGTTCTAACATGCTTCGCCTTATACAAACGCCGCTCTTTTAGGAGCGGCGTTTTGCTTTCATTTATTTATCTTTATTTTTCTTTTCTTTGCTTTTTGCAACCGCCGCGTCAACGTCTTCCAACGTTTCATCGGAAGGCTTAATCAAGAGCAAGATAACAATCAAAATTGCCATAACGCCTGCAATCGAGAACAACACAACCGATACGACGTTGTTTTTAAGCCAATCGTTTTCACCTTTGATAACGTCGGCTTCCGATTCAACGATGACTACCTTATAAGCCGCCACACGTTGCGAAGATGCAAGCTCAGCTTCCCAATAATCAGCCATGATTAGATAAGCGCCTTCTTCCACCGTTTTAAAGCTTTGAGAAGAAACCGACCACTCATATTTGTTATAAGCATTCCATTCTTCGGGCGCGTTTTCTTCGGTGATTCTCGAATCGTATTCTTTCACTTCCACGAAGCAATCTTTAATCTTTTTGATATCTTCTGCCGAAGTTGCACCCACTTTCTCTGCGAGCAACGCCACGTATGCCTTGAGATATTCGTCAAGATAGTTAGCCCCACTAGAAATTGTCTTTAAATCGATTTTATCTTGCAACTGCTGGTATGTTATCGAATATAAATCGGCAGCAGTGAGTTGTTCGCTCACTTCCAAGCCGTCGTTATATTTAGAACGATCGACCTTGTAAAGCTTATAATTTTCTTTCAAGTTGCTAGAACTGCTTGCGCCAACGACGTCGATATCGTCCAGCGTATACGTTTTATCTAAAACTTTCGTTTCCTTTTTGCTCGAAGCGTTCGAACCATCTTCAATCTTCAAGCCTTTGTTTGCAATTTCGTAGGTAAACGAAGGAATTTCTTCGATATCCCAAACGTTGGAAGTCGTGAGCTTAACGAGTTCGCCGTCGATATAATATTTCATTTCGTTTCCGGCTTTGTCGTTTGCGAAAATTTTAAATTCATATTTACCCTCGCTCTCCGCCGCAAGCTTCAACGTGTTGTAAGAAAGGTTGGACGTGCCGCTCGCTCTATCCGACGTAGGTTCTTTGTAGCTGATGGTAAATTTAAGGTTACGATAACCGTTGTTGTCGCCAATCAACCATTTAAAGGACGGGAAATAGATATAAGAATTGCTTCCCGCATACACGTCTTCCGCCGCCTTCGCAAGCGATTCTTCAAACGCCGCTTTTGCCTTTTCGTATTCCTCTTGGTTGACGAGTTTATTTTCTTCGCCCTCCACTTTCAAATGCGTATACGAAGGACTTTCCGTGTTTTTATCTACGGTTAAATAATCCACGCCGCTGATCGTCGTCATTTCGCTTGCATACCAAGCAAGATCGTAAGTGCCTTCGTTTGCGCCGTCTTTCGTTTTCAATTTAACAGAAACAAGTTCTTTGCCCTTTTCCTTAAACACAGTCGTCGCCTTTGCGCCATCCGTGCCCTTTGCCTCAAATTTGCCGCCCTTCACGTAGCAAACCGTATCCATAAAATAAACGGACGTGGAAAGCGATTTATACTTTTTAAAGTTTTCGTCGTTTTCTTTTAATTCATAGTTGGGATTATATTGATAATATTCAAGCGTGTTCGTCAAGCTCTTGGATTTGAGCACGTCCACCGCTGTGTAATCAAGAGAAAACGCCGTGCCGAGCAAGAATCCATTTACCGCTTCGTTTACCACGAGCACAGGGGCTGCGTCGTCGGTGATTTTGTTATCGCTCGTTAAATTGTCGAACGATTGACCGTTAATATCGTAGAGCAAAACGACGGTGTTCGCCGCGTCGCCCTTTGCGCCTTCCGCCGCTTCCGCGGAGATCGTGAGCGGATATTGTTCATTGGAAGAATATTCCGCGTAGTTCGCGCCGATGTTGACAAATTTGCCGATGTTGTCTTCGCCGAGTTTCACGCCGAATTCGCCGTCCTTCTTATCCGTGCTTTCGGTAAGCGATAAGGTGAGTTCTTTACCCTGCGCAATGTCATCCAACTTTTTCTTTTCTGCCGTTTTATCATTCACGCACACGTATACACCATCTGCTTCGTTGGTAAATTTAACAGAGTTGGTCGTCTTTTCATCCTTGGTCGCCCACGCAGAAGCGCTATCCATCGCGATCGTCACGCTTTTGAAATTCAACGATTTGAAAGCGAACTTCATGGTGAAATAGGATGCTTTTTCTTTTTCTTCAAACCATTTCAAAGCAAGCGAACGTTTCATGGTGACGCTACCCTCGTTTTTCAAGGTGAACGCCGTCACTTTGTTTGCGTTTTCGCCTTCACCAAGCGTTTCCGTGCCAAGCGTTGCATCCGTTGTGGAGAACACTTCGGAAAGTGTGTAGGTATCTGCATCCGCCGCCGCTTTATGCGCCAAAATTGCCCCGCCAAACGCCGTGGAAACGACTGCGGTAGCAAGCATGAGTGTTAATGCCGTAAGTTTCTTCTTTTTCATAAAAAACTGCCTTTCTCTTTATTATGAGATATAATATCGTACTTATCTATTTTACACCGAAAAACGACTTTTGTCAATCGCATTTTGTGGTGTTTTTGTGAAATTCTCGGATTTTTACGCCTTTTTTATTGAATCTCTACCGCTTTGGCAAGATCAAACGCTTTCCAAGGCGTTTCCGTTTCAGGCGGATATGCGATAAATTTCATGCGTTCTTTTGTGATTGGATGCGAGAACGCAAGGCTATACGCCCAAAGCGCAAGCTTTCCCTTTTGCGCGTTCGCACCGCCGTAGCGCATATCCCCGAACACAGGATGAGCAATGCCTGCCGTTTGCACGCGTATTTGATGCGTTCTGCCCGTGTGCAAACGCACTTCGGTGAGCGCATATTTGCCCTTGCTTTCCACCACTTTATAATCAAGCTCGGCATATTTCGCGCCTTCTTCGCTCGGCGTGCAAATATACACCATGTTGTTCACGGTGTTTTTTCGCAAATAATTGCAAAGTTTTCCACGCTTAGGCTCGGGCGTGCCACAAAGCACGGTGAGATATTTTTTCTCAAAATCCCCCGATTGCAAGCCTGCCGTAAGACGTGCCGCCGCCTTGCTCGTTTTGGCATACACCATAACGCCGCCCGTCGGACGATCCAAACGGTGCACCAAACCCAAATATACGTTTCCAGGCTTGTTGTAAGCGGTTTTTACGTAGTTTTTAATTTGGTCAAACACGTTATCATCCTTGCTCTCGTCAGGACAGCAAGCCGTCATTTGCGGTTTTAAAACGACGATAATGTGATTGTCTTCGTATAAGATGTTAAGTTTAGGTTGTTCGTTTTCTTTGTTTTCAACGTTTTCAATATTTTCAAGTTCCGTCATGGATAAACATTCCTCCTGCACCGCAAGGAAGGGCGATCCCTTCTTCCGTTTTTATCCCCACTTCATATGCTTCCACTTTACCGTTAAAGTTTTTAAGCGTGAGCTGTAAAATATTTTTCAGCACCATAGGTTGAAGCCCCGTCGTATAACTGTTGATTAAAACGAACAAGGGGTTGTCCGACAGCACGTTTGCGCAAAGCTCCACAAATTTATATAAATCGTTTTCAATCTTCCACATTTCGCCGTTCGGGCCACGACCGTATGACGGGGGGTCCATAATAATCGCATCGTATTTATTTCCCCGACGAATTTCGCGTTGCACGAATTTCAAACAGTCGTCCACGATATAGCGAATGCCCGTTTCAATGCCGCAAAGGCGGGCGTTTTCGCCTGCGCGCTCCACCATGCCTTTCGCCGCGTCCACGTGCGTGACCTGTGCACCTGCCTTGGCACAAGCCACCGTCGCGCCGCCCGTGTAAGCGAAAAGGTTGAGCACTTTGATCGGGCGATTGGCGGCTTTGATAAGCTCTGTCATCTTCTCCCAATTGACCGCTTGTTCGGGAAAAAGCCCCGTGTGCTTAAAGCCCATCGGCTTGATTTTAAACTGCAAGGAAAGCTTATCGTAGCTTATGTTCCACTGCTCGGGAATGGGTTTGAGAATTTTCCAACCCCCACCCCCTTTTTCACTGCGCTTATAATACGCGTTGAGTTTCGGATAAGCGAACAAATCCGTTTGCGCCGCCCAAATCACCTGCGGATCGGGGCGAAGCAAATATACGTCTTTCCAGCGTTCAAGCTTATATCCATCACCTGTGGCTATAATCGAATAATCTTTCCAATTTTCCGAAATCTTCATGAAACGTTCCTTATTATATTATAAAAATTCGTAATATTTAAACCAATTTTCGAGCAACTTTGCCCATTGCGCAACGTGCGGGATATTTTCCGCAAGCCCCGAGCCGTGCGGTCCCCAAGGAAACACGTGCACTTCGCAAGCAATCCCCTTTTCGTAAAGCGCGCTTGCATAGCGATAGGAGTTAAGCACTTTCACCGAGCCGTCGCTTGCCGTATGCCAAATAAATGCTTTGGGCGTGTTTTCGTGCACGAGAAGGGACGGATCGTAATCCTCCCAATTTTCCACGTCTTCGCCAAGCAAGTTGATATACGAGCCGGTGTGCGCAATCGTTTTATCCGAAGAGATAACGGGATAGCACAAAATTTGCATATTCGGGAAATAAGATTCGTTGTCGATCTCGTCAACCCCTTCCCCTGCGATTGCTTTGGTGTAGGTGGAAACGAGCGCCGTCAAATGCCCACCGGCGGAAGAGCCCATCACGCAAATTTTCTCTTTATCCACGCCGAATTTTTCAGCGTTTGCACGCACGAAACGCACCGCTCTGCGCGCGTCTAAAAGTTGCAACGGGAAATGCTCGGGCGCGAGCGTATAATATACGACGAACGCCGTGATGCCAATGCTGTTTAAATATTCCGCATACCCCCTTCCTTCGTGATCGGCATGCATTTTATAAGCGCCACCGGGGAAAATCACCACTGCCGCATCCGATTTTTTCGTTTTGGGTGCATACCACTCGATTTTTGCGTTGTGCTCCTGGTTTTCGTCCCATAACGTGTAGGTTTCCATATACATCTCATTGCGTTAAACAATATATCTATTTTATTATACATGAAAAAGCTTGCGATGTAAAGTATTTTGAATAACTTGGTAAAAAATTTCACTTTGAAAACAGCGGCGAAAATAAGCGCATAAAAGCGCAAAAAAAACTTTTTTTATTTTTTTAATTTTTTTTGTAAAAATAGCGAAAAAATAGTTGACAAAACATTTTCTTTTTAGTATTATTATAAAGCTGTTTGACGGACGAAGCGAATTTCCCCGTTAAAAAGCGCGAGATATCGCGGGGTGGAGCAGCTAGGTAGCTCGTCGGGCTCATAACCCGAAGGTCGCAAGTTCGAATCCTGCCCCCGCAACCAAATGGCGGCGTAGCTTAGTTGGTTAGAGCGATCGGTTC
>JAZOLI010000016.1:0-8229 GCA_045652965.1 Candidatus Scatosoma sp. | reverse complement strand
GGGAAGTGCATGATATATCTCTTTTCGGGATCTACGTTACATTTTGCGTGGAAACCTTTCACGAAATCGCCTTCTGCACCGAGTTGATCTAAGCACATTTTGCCCACTCTCGTCATGATCATCATGTTGAGAACAACGTAAATGGAATCGGTGATTTCGATACCGATCTTGGAGAAAGGCGAGCCAACTACGCCCATCGAATAAGGGATAACGTACATCGTTCTGCCCTTGTAAGCGCCCTTTGCAATTTCGTTTACCATTGCGTAAGCTTCTTTGGGGGATTTCCATTTCACGATGGAATGAGGAAGCGCGTCCGCTTCGTTTTCGCAGCAGATGAACGTTCTGTCTTCTACGCGTGCTACGTCGTTTTCAGCCGTTCTATGATAATAGCAATCGGGCAAAAGCTCTTGGTTGAGCTTAATGATTTCGCCGCTTGCGCATGCTTCTTCTCTAAGCGCGTCTCTTTGCGCGTCGCTTCCGTCGATCCAAACCACTTTGTCGGGCTGAGCGAAAGCTTGAACGTCTGCAACGAATTGAAGTACTTTCTTGTTGTTAGTCATAACTGTATCTCCTTAAGATTTTTTTATCTTGTTTTATTTTTGGTGTGTTTGGGAATTTTTATGCGTTTTTCCATAAAACCCCTTTTCTCACCGTTTATCATTATATCATAAATCTTTTGGATTGTAAACAGTTTTTCGACGAATTTTTCGCATAAAGCAAAAAAAAGTGGCAGGGGGTTGTTGTAATTTTCCAAATCCGTGATAAACTACTTGTCCTAACGACATTTTTTTGGGGGTAGGGAATGAAAAACAAATATAACGACAACAAGCTCGCGGAAGAATTCGATTTGATCGTGCTAACAGACGATAGCCACGCGCCGCGCGGTTTGCCCGAAGGCACGCTCGGCACGCTCACCTATTCGTATACGGGGTTTGATCGTCCGCTCTACGCTGAATTCGCCGCCGCCGACGGCTCGCGCTTTGAAGAGCCTATCGCCCTTTCCGATTTTCGCGTGCTCAACGAGCACAGCGAGCGCGACCTTTCCGTGATTACTCGCTTTCTCAAACGAGAAAAAAGCTTGAATTTGCTTGACAAATCTAACCCAAAACGCTATACTTTATAAATAATAAAGGCAGGTTATACAAATGAGAGTTGTCGTAAAAGTGGGCACGTCCACCTTGGCACACGCCACAGGACGTTTGAATATCAAGCGCACAAACGAGCTTTGCGCCGTTTTGAGCGATCTTAAAAATGCGGGGCACGAAGTGATTTTGGTTTCTTCGGGCGCGATTGGCATGGGCGCTGGAAAATTGGGTTTGAAACAAAAACCTAGCGATATCCCCACCAAGCAAGCCGCCGCCGCAATCGGGCAATGCGAGCTTATGTATACTTACGATCGCCTGTTCACCGAATATAACCACACCGTTGCGCAAATTTTGCTCACCGGCTCCGATTTCTCCGCTCCCGATCGTCACGAGAATTTTAACAACACCATTTTCCGTTTGTTAGAGCTTGGCGTTTTGCCCATCATCAACGAAAACGACACGATTGCCACCGATGAGATTAAGGTGGGCGACAACGACACCCTTTCCGCGCTCGTAGCGGTGAGCGTGAAAGCCGATTTGCTCGTAATTTTATCCGACGTGAACGGTTTATATTCGGCTGATCCTAGAAAGGATGAAAACGCCGTGCTTTTGCGCTCCGTTTCCGATATCACAAAAGAGATTGAAGCGCTTGCAGGCGGCGCAGGCTCGGCGCTTGGCACGGGCGGCATGAAAACAAAAATTTCGGCGGCAAAATTGTGCGCGGAAAACGGTTGCGGTACCGTGATTGCAAGCGGCAAATCCCCTGCCCTTTTATATGAAATCGTGGCGGGAGAACAAGGCGATTTTACGAGGTTTTTTGCGAAATGAAAAGTATGCGAGAAATTTTAATTGCGGCAAAAGCGGCGGCAAGAAAAGCTTCCGCTTTGACGAGCGCGCTTAAAAACTCGGCTTTGCTCGCGATGGCAAACGCCTTAGAGGCAGGCACAAACGAAATTTTAAAGGCAAACGCCATTGATCTTGAAAACGCAAAAGGCGTGCTCCCTAGCGTTATGCTCGATCGGTTGCGCTTAGATGAAAAACGTATTTTTGCCATGGCGCAAGGCATACGCGAAGTGGCGGCGCTCCCCGATCCTATCGGTTGCGAATTGGAAAAAACGACTCTCCCGAACGGGCTCGTGATCACGAAAACGCGCGTGCCGCTCGGCGTGATCGGTATTATCTATGAAAGCCGACCCAACGTCACGTCCGATGCCGCGGCGCTTTGCTTTAAAAGCGGGAACGCCTGCGTGCTTCGCGGCGGTAAAGACGCTTACCACTCGTCCTTTGCGATCGTGGAAATTTTACGCTCGGCGTTGCGCGGTTTGGGGATTGACGAAAATTTCGTTTGTATGCCCCAGGATACGTCGCGCGAAAGCGCAAACGAGATGATGGCGGCGGTGGGCTTTATCGACGCGTTAATCCCCCGCGGCGGCGCGGGCTTGATCCGCTCGTGTGTGGAGAATGCGAAAGTGCCTTGCATTCAAACGGGAACGGGCATTTGCCATATCTACGTGGACGAGTACGCCGATATGGAAAAAGCGTTATCCATTGTGGAAAACGCAAAAACTTCTCGCCCTTCCGTTTGCAATGCCGCGGAAGTTTGTATCGTGCACGAAAAGGTGTCAAAAACCTTTTTACCCTTGCTCAAAGCACGGCTTTGTGAAAAACGACTTGCGCTTGGCTTGCCCCCCGTAGAACTTCGTTTGGACGAAAAAGCGTTTGCGATTCTCGGCGGAACGAAAGCAGGCGAAAACGATTTCGATACCGAATTTTTGGATTATATTTTGGCAGTGAAAACCGTTTCGTCCGTGGAAGAAGCAATCGAACATATTGCCGAGCACTCCACTTCGCATAGCGAGTGTATCGTGACGGAAAATGCGGACGCGGCGGATCAATTTACTCTTGCCGTGGATAGCGCAGCAGTCTACGTCAACGCTTCCACCCGTTTCACCGACGGCGGCGAGTTTGGCAAAGGTTGCGAAATCGGCATTTCCACACAAAAATTACACGCGCGCGGACCGATGGGGCTGGAAGAGCTCACTTCCTATAAATATATCGTGCGCGGAAACGGACAGGTTAGAAGATAATAAATGAAAATATTAAAACGCGGAGATACGAGCAAGACAAGGCGCGCGAGCATTTGTTGACGGGAGCGTACATAAACGTACGTGACCGAAACAAAGCGGAGCGCAACGATGGATTGCGACGTATATACGCATTTTCACAGGAGAAAGATATGGCGAACTACTTAATAGGGTTTATAGGCTGTGGAAATATGGGCGGTGCGCTCGTGCGCGCGGTGGCAAAAAGCGTTGACGGCAAACAAATCGCCCTTTGCGATCACAACGAACATAAAACGCAAACGCTGGCTAGCGAATGTGGCGCGAGCGTGTTATCGGCGCAAGAGGTTGCGAAAAATTGCCACTTTATCGTCTTGGGCGTGAAGCCCCAAAAAATGCAGGAAACAATTGCAAGCTTTGCTTGTCAGCTCAAACAAAATGAGAGCGCCGTGCTGATCACGATGGCGGCAGGGTTATCGATTGGAGCAATTCGCTGTTTTGCAGGCGCTGATTTGCCCGTAATTCGCATTATGCCCAACACCCCTGCGCAAGTGGGCGAAGGCATGATTTTATACGACACGCTCGGCGTTTCGGGCGAAGATGAACAAGCGTTTTTAAATTGCTTTAAAAAGGCAGGCGTGCTGGATAAGTTGCCTGAAGAGAAAATCGATGCGGCGAGCGCGCTTTCTGGTTGCGGACCTGCGTTCGTGTACGCGTTCGCGCAGGCGCTTATAGACGGCGCGGTGGAATGCGGTGTGCCGAGCGACAAAGCGACCACCTACACGGCGCAAACGCTTCTTGGCGCGGCGAAAATGCTTTTGACTTATGGCAACCCCTCCGATTTAATAAACGCCGTTTGCTCCCCTAACGGCACGACGATTGAGGGCATTCACGCTTTGGAAAACGCCGATTTTAAAAACGTGGCGGCAGGTGCGGTGCGCGCGGCGTATAAACGCACGTTGGAGCTTAAAAAATAAAATTCACTTTATGATAAAAGCAGGCTTGTTCTCAAGTCTGCTTTTTTATATGCACGAAAAAACGATAAGCTTCCACTAAGGCAAGACTCAACAATCCTCCGCCGATGATATCCGTGAGCCAGTGCACCCCTGCGAGCAAGCGCCCCACTACCATAAAAATTATAAACACGGTGATCGCCCCCTTGACAACTTTTTTGAAAATGGGATTTTTTATGCGATAACCAAGCTCCATAAGCGACGTAGGCATTACGCAAAGCACGAGCAAGGTCGTGGACGACGGATAGGAAGCTTCCAAATAGCCGTCTATAAGCACAGGGCGATAATTGATCACGAACGTTTCAAAAAACAAATACGCCCCAAATACCACGATATAAAATCCGCCGAGCACTAAAATGCTATAATCGGCTTTGAACGGGCTTTTCCTTTTTATCCATTGTATGAGCCCAAGCAGGGCAAACCCGAAGCAAAAACCAACGGGCACGAGCCCCAACCAATCGGTGATGACATACAATCGCAAATGCACACCCGTAAGGCGATGAAAGAAGCCATTGAGCGTTGCAAGCCCAACTTTCGAGCCGTTCGGACCAATCGCCTGCACGTCGATTAAACACATTGCCGCCGTCCATAAAAGGAAGCCTAAAAGCGCCGCGATAGAAATCCAAAGCCACGCGCTATTTTTAGTTTTTTTCATTCTTAAAACCTGCCTTTGTGTTATTTTTATTTAATTATAGCACAAAGGAAAGGGGATGGAAAGAAAAAAAAAGAAACGCGCCGTCACGACGACGACACGTTTCGTGTCATTTATCTTTTTAGGCGCGTTGATGCCTTGATTGCTAATAAAAAGAAGGCAAAAACCGCCGCATACGGTTGCGAGCTTATGATAAAAACCAACGCCAAAGCCGCGCCAAGCAACAACGAGAGAAGCCTTTTTCCTTTTATCCAAATGTGCGCGTTGCAATTTTGTAAGGCGAGCGTTGCAACTCCCGCCATAATCGTTGCAACCACCATCGTACAATAAATAATTTTCAAATAAGGCTGTATACCTGTAAGTGCAAGCAAGGAAACGCTTTCTATGCCATCGCCGCTTTTCACGGCGAAAAAAGGCAAGAAGAAGAGCATCAAGGCGCTTATATCAAGCAAACCGTAGATCAAATCCAAAAAGTTTTTCTGCACGCGCTTGTTGTCTTCTTGCGCGGCGATTAGCAGCTCGTCGCCCGAAAGCAACTCATCGATCGTTATATCAAAAAATTTCGCGACTTCTTTTAGCGAATCTAAGTTGGGATATCCCCTGCCTGCTTCCCATTTGGAAATCGCCGTTCGCGATACGTAAAGAGACGATGCGAGCTGCTCTTGCGTGAGCCCTTTTTGTTTTCTTAATTGTTGCAACTTTTCATTAAAATTCATAACACTCTCTTTAAACAAACTGCGTTTTTTAGCTTTTCTTTATTATAGCATAAACGAAAGAAAAAGACAAGCGTTTAAAGGGCAGGGGTGCGTTCAACGCAACCCTGCCCATTCCATAGCTAAATTTGCAAGCAATTTACTCCCTACCCCAAGCGCGGCTTCGTCGAAATCCGTTTTGGAATGGTGCAAGGGGTATGCAAACCCCTTTTTCTTCTCCCCTGCCCCTATCACGAGCAATAAAGACGGCAATTCGTGGGAGAAATAAGCAAAGTCTTCCGAGCCGCCGCCCCGAGCGTCCGTTTTCATAAGCGCGGTTTTTCCAAAAGATTTCTTGATTTCTTTTTCCGCAATCGCCACGAGCGTTAAATCGTTTTTAAGCGTAGGACAACCGCCTAAAAACCGCACGCTTGCTTTTGCGCGAAAACATTTCGCCGTGCTCTTTGCAATCTCCTTAATCCGTTCTTTTATATACGCGCGCGTGGTTTCGTCGTAGGCGCGGAGCGTGCCCTGCATTTGCGCGTTTTCCGCAATCGCGTTCCCTGCGCTCCCTGCTTGCATTTTCCCAACCGTTAAAACGAACGGATTTTCAACCGCCTGTTCGCGCGAAGAAAGCGTTTGCAAGGCAAGCAAAATATGCGCCGCGGCGTTGAGCGCGTCTATCCCCTTTTCGGGCGTTGCGCCGTGGCAGGATTTGCCTTTTATCGTGATCTCAAAATAATCGGCGGCAGGCGCGGAAATTTCCCGAGTGGATAAAACGATCGTGCCTGTGGGCAGCGCGCCCCCTGTCGATACGTGGAGCGCAAACGCCGCTTGCGGTTTGGGATCTTCTAACACCCCTGCTTCTATGCAATCCTTTGCCCCTTCTAAAATTTCTTCGGCGGGTTGGAAAAGCAATTTTACGCAAACGTTTAAACCCCGCTCTTTTTCTTTTAAAATCTTCGCCGCGCCCAAAAGCATGGCTGCGTGCATATCGTGTCCGCAAGCGTGCATATTTCCGCTTTGACAGGCAAACGGCAAGCCCGTATTCTCGTACATGGGTAGCCCGTCCATATCCGCGCGAAGCAAAACGCAAGGCTTTGTTTTCTCACCGATTAGCGCAACGATCCCACTTTTGCCGCAATCTTGCGGCTGACAATCCAACCCTTTTAATTGTTCTTTGATATACGTTCTCGTTTTGTCAAGCGCAAAGCCCGTTTCCGCGCGCTCGTGCAAAGCTCTTCTCCATTTTTTAACCATATTTACAGTATAAGAAAAAAGCGCAGTTTTTAACCGCGCTTTCTTTGTTTATATAAAATGGAAAAAATCAAGATTGCCAAAAGCGGAAAAATCAAGCCTGTGAGCATGCCCGCTTTCATACCGAGCTGTTCCACGCCGAGCCCCAACGTTTCCGCAACCCCAGCCGACCACGGTGCGTCAATCACGCCGTCGGCAACGAGCCCAACAAGCTGCGGACCTACCGACGCGCCCAAATCGCCACCCGAAGCCATCATCGCGTAGATAAACACGCCGCCCATGGGGAATTTCTCGGAAGCGATAACGAGCGAGCCCGGCCATAGCATAGATACGAAAAGCCCCGTTAGCGCGCAAGCCAAAAGCCCGATTGCAGGCAGGGGCGAGAGCGCCGCTACGAGATAACACAAAGCCGCTCCGATCGTGCTCAGTAGAAGTATTTTTTCGATATTTTTTCCATATTTTGCATAGAGCGTGCGGCCGAGCGCGAGCATGAAGCCGAAAAGCGCCACGCCGAACACGTCGCCCCAAATCTTGGGGATATGAAGCGCTTGCTCTAAATAGCTCGAACTCCATTGCCCCATCGTGCATTCGCTTGCACCGCCGAGAAAAATCGCCACCACGCAAAGCCAAAGCCGCTTTTCCTTAAAATATGCGATCGCGCCCGACGTTCGTTCAGGCGTTTGCATTTTCGGGAGTTTCCCGCCGCAAAAAAGCGCGCACGCTACGAGCGGAAAGACGATAAAGCCGATCGCAAGCCAAAACCAATTCTCTCCCCCAAACGCGAGCAAATAAAGCGTTCCGATTAAAATAACCGCCACCACGCCCCATGCGTAAATGGAATGGAGCTTGCTCATTTCCCGTTCGGGGTTTTCGGCGGGAAGCGCAGCGATTACGGGACTGATCAACACTTCCGCAAGTCCACTGCTCGCCGCGAACACGACCGTGCCCACCACCAAGCCAACGTAGGCAAATTGCGGATAGAAAAAGGGTACGAGCGCGAAGATTAAAAGCCCCACAACCGTTAATACGGGCGTGCATTTGACCGTTTTTTCGATATTGAATTTATGGGAAAAGAAAGAAAAGATTAAATCCACCAAAAGCTGGGTGCAAAAATTGACGAGCACCAAAAGCCCGAGCAGGGAATAGGAAATGTCATACAGCGAGCGGAACGTTAAAAAGAGCAGGGGCGAAAGATTCGCCACTACCGACATGGAAACGTTGACTGCATAGCAGCCGTATCGAACTCTTTGATCGTTTTTCATAGCGTCATTTATTATAGCACAACCCTTTCCCAAAGGCAAGCTTTTGACGACGAAAAAAGAGCGGAAATTGTCGCTCTTCCCGTAGGGAATTGCGACAACTAAATAAATCCTTACGGATTTGTGATATTCGTCTAACGACGAGTGATATTGCCTACGGCAGTTATATTTGCCTATGGCAAGTTAAGGATTTATTTAATATCACTTTGGC
>JAZOLI010000015.1:0-2407 GCA_045652965.1 Candidatus Scatosoma sp. | reverse complement strand
TCAGCTCGTTCAACAGTTTGATTACGTTCGGCACGCCGCTTCAAAGGGTCACGTAGGTATCCACGAGAAGCGACCAGTTGTCGGGATACGCTTCCGCATACGCCTTAAACGCTTCATATTCGCTATCATAATCCATCACCCAGCTATGCGCCATCGTCCCTGCCACAGGCACGTCGAATTTTTGCCCTGCAATGACGTTAGACGTAGAAGAGCAACCGCCGATGATGGCAGCGCGCGCGCCGTTGATGCCTGCATCGGGACCTTGCGCACGGCGCAAACCAAATTCCATAACGAAGCCTTTTCCGTTGGTTGCGCGGCAAATTTTAGACGATTTCGTCGCAATCAACGTTTGATGATTGATCAAATTCAAAAGCGCGGTTTCCGCAAATTGTGCTTGAATCAAAGGCGCTTTGATGGTCAAAATAGGCTCACCAGGGAAGACGGGCTCACCTTCTTTCACGGCATATAAATCCCCTGTAAACCGCATGTTTTTTAAATATTCCAAAAATCCTTCGTCAAACAAATGGAGCGAACGAAGATATTCAATATCGTCCTCGTCAAACCGCCAGTTCAAAAGATATTTCACCGCATCTTGCAAGCCAGCGGCAATCGAATAAGTAATCAGCTTATTTCTACGGAAGAATAGATCGAACACCACTTCTTCCTCGTGTTTATTTTGCCGATAAAACCCATAGCCCATCGTAAGCTGATATAAATCAGTAAGCAAAGTCAAGTTTCTCATGCCTTATTCTCCTTTTGTTCTTCTTCCACCGTTTGCACCGTTTCAATCGTTTTCACGTTTTCCGTCGCCATCAATTTCGCCTTTTTTCTTTTTTCCAGATACCAAAGGACTGCGTAAAGCACAACGCCTGCCACAACCATAATGATGCCCCAAAATTGCGAAGGCGAAACGCCGCCGATGAATTCACCCCTATGATCGGCGCGCAAATATTCGATGAAGAAACGGAAAATGCCATACGTCACGAGATATAAGCTCAAATTGTGCTTAAAGTTCATTTTCATAAGCAAGCAGAAGCAAATTCCGAACATCAAGAACAAAAACGCCGCTTCATAAAGTTGGGTAGGATGCACGGGCGCAGGGAATCCAGGGAATTGCACCCCAAGGAAGCTATCCGTTTCCGCACCATAACAGCAACCTGCGAAGAAGCAACCGATGCGCCCAAATGCATGTGCAATCAAAATGGCGCAAGGGAACATCGAAAGGGTATCGACAAGCTTCGTTTTAAAACGTTTTCTAAAAATAAAATAAACGGCAAGGAATGCAATGACGCCGCCAATCAACCCACCTATGAAGGTGATGCCGCCGCCAAGCTTAAAACCCGCTTCGGGATTTTCGATATAGTTATAGGTAGCTTGGAAAAGTGCCGCCGCCCCAAACCCAACGATAATGGAAAAAATACCGTTGTAGAAGATAAAATCAACAAATTTTTCTTCAATGTTTTTCTTTTTGCCCCAATAAAAGAGCACGATAAACGCGGCGAGTAAGCCAATCGCAATCATCAAACCATAAAGATAGAACAAACCAAAAATTTTATCAGGATACATATTTTTTCTCCTTTTGTTTTTCATAGCGCCACTTGGCGTTATGTTATAAGTATAACATAAAAAGAAAAAACCGTCAACTACAACTGACGGTTTTTCAAAACTTTTCCTATTTTGATGAAAGCCTGATTAAAGATTAAGCCCCAAATCTTTCACTTTTGAAAGGGTTGGCACGGCGACAAACAGCAGCGCGTAATTAAACAAGCTGTTCCAAATTTGCCCTTGCACAAACAAACGCGACACAAGATAGGTCGTATAAGGCACGCCGTGAGCATATAAAAGCCAAAACGCCGTGGTATTAATCGCCACCGTACAAACAAAAAAAGAAAGAAGCGAAACGAGTGCAATTTTAACGTATTTTCCGCCTTTAAAGGAGAAGGGCAATTCGCCGCAAAGCCCCGCAATTGTTGCCGTAAGCCCCATTGAAACGCCAATCCAAGGCAGATAAGCAAACCCCGCCGATTGATATAAAAACCCAACGAGATCCCCCAAAAAACAAGCGACGAACCCAAACACAGGGCCGATGATAAAGCCCGTCAAAGCGGAGATTGCCAGCGTGAGTGAAAATTGGGTTTCGGCAAATTTAAACTCGAAAAACATATTCGCCACCACGCTAAGCGCCGTCATCACGGCGATATAAGCAATCTTGTGGCTCTCGTTTTTATCCGCGAGCGTAGGAGAAAAGAGCACCCGTTTCCATTTTTCTCTCGTGTGATTCATAAAACAAAAAAACCTCCCTTTCAAGAGGTCCGCGCGCAGTGGAGCATGACAAGAAACAGCGTTCAACGCATACCTGCCTACCCCATTTTTGTAGCGGACGCGCCTTAGCACCGCAGAAAAACGC
>JAZOLI010000014.1:0-4720 GCA_045652965.1 Candidatus Scatosoma sp. | reverse complement strand
AGAGTGCAAAGATAAGCTTTTATAAGAACAATAAAATACCCGTCGGTGAAATCCCGACGGGTATTTTTTTATTAGCTTATTGAATGCGGTTATTGAGGTCGCTTATCAAAGCAAGCTTGCTGCATCCTTGTCGCAAATAATGGTGACGAAGGGGTGAAGTTGAAGTACGGAAGCGGGAAGTGCGGGGGTAACTTCGCCCTTTACCATACCGCGTACGGCCTCTGCTTTATTCTTGCCCGAAACAACCATAAGGATAGATTTTGCTTGCATAATGTTTTTGATGCCCATCGAAAGTGCTTGACGGGGCACTTCGTCGATAGAGTTGAACAAACGGGAGTTGTCCTTGATGGTGTTTTCTGTAAGGTCAACAAGGTGGGTTACGGAGTCGAAGGGGGTGTTCGGTTCGTTGAAACCGATGTGTCCGTTCGAGCCAAGGCCAAGCACTTGCACGTCTTGCTTCATTGTTTCAAGGAGTGCGTTATATCTATCGCATTCCGCTTGTGCGTCGGGTGCGTTGCCGCAAGGTAAGTTGGTGTTCTTTTGGTCGATGTCGATATGGTCGAAAAGGTTGGTGCGCATAAAGTAAGCATAGCTTTGGTCGTGATCCGCTGTCAAGCCAACGTATTCGTCAAGATTAACGGTGGAAACGTTTTTATAGCTTGCGCCGCCGTTTTGGCAGTCCTGCGCCATATATTTATACATACCGATGGGGCTGGAACCCGTTGCCAAACCCAACACGGCGTTGGGATTATTTTTTACGAGTTCAATCATCATTTCAGCGGCTTTTTTGCTCATTTCATCATAATTTTCTACAACAATAACTTTCATTTTTTACACCTCGGTAAAAATATATTTTTTAACGATAGATATTATACCGCATTTTATATCAAAAGGTCAAGTATTTGGCAGGATTTTTTTGTAGGAAAATTTAAGATGGGGAAAATTGTGCAAGTAAAATTGCAACGGAATATGAACCCTACGAAATTTTTGACAACGCATAAATTCTCACACGCACGTAACGCACTAAAGACCGAGCGATTGCACAACGTGATTATTGTGTTATAAAACGTAAAATAACCAAAATATATTTTGTGTTTTTCGTCTGTGTTACATAGCAAAAACATTTTGTCATAATACAAGCTTAAATATCCAAGATATTGAATGAACAGAAAAGTAAACAAAAGTTAACGGAAGTTGACAACATAGTAAACGCTGAAAACACGAGTAATCAAAAGAAAGCGCACGACGTTATTGACACTATCATTAACGGACTTGAAAAGGATTTACAGAAGGCTTCGTCGCTCACTTTCCTTCGTACATATCTATATCCACGTTCATTCGCTCCTCGCATGAACTCGTGATGATCCACGAGTTCTCACGAGTCTGCGCGCCAAGGAAGACGACATTCTGCGCTATGCGCAGGGCTTCGTCGCTCACTTTTCTTCGTACATATCTATATCCACGTTCATTCGCTCCTCGCACGAACTCGTGATAATCCACGAGTTCTCACGAGTCTGCACGCCAAAAAAAGGACGCCCATTGGACGTCCTTTTTTTGGCGCAGAAGACGAGATTCGAACTCGTGCTACGGTTTTCCCATACTACTCCCTTAGCAGGGGAGCCCCTTGAGCCTCTTGGGTACTTCTGCGTGGCTCTAATTCAAAAGCTATAATACTATATCACATTTTTCAGGCATTGTCAAAGCATTTTACCGTAAAAAACAAAAAAACTTAAAACTTTTTTCAGTACCATTTTTTTATTTTGTGATAAAAAGAGCATTAAAACAGCAGGGCAGGTATGCGTTGAATGATTTTTTGCTAATTTTTCATTAGAAAAATATAAAAAGTGACGCGTCAGCGGTTGCTATGTTTGTAAAAATGTGCTAAAATAAGAAGATGAAAAGTGTGAGGAGGTGCGTTATGAATATTTGGCACGATATGTCTCCCGAAAGAATTACAGCAAAAAGTTTCGAAGCTTTTATCGAAATTCCCAAAGGCTGTAAAGCGAAATACGAATTGGATAAAGACACGGGGCTTTTGAAGTTAGACCGCGTTTTATATACTTCTACCGTATATCCTGCAAACTACGGTTTTATTCCAAGAACGTTTGCGGAAGACGGCGACCCGTTAGACGTGTTGGTGCTTTGCAACGAAGCGATTTATCCCTGTACCCTTGTCCGTTGCTATCCTATCGGCGTAATCAAAATGATTGACGGTGGGTCGATGGACGAAAAGATTATCGCAATTCCTTTCGGTGATCCCACTTACAACGGCTATTACGACATTCACGAGTTGCCTAAGCACGTCTATGAAGAAATGATGCACTTCTTTGAAGTGTATAAGTCGTTAGAGCATAAAACGACAACGGTGAAAGAAATTTGTCACCGTGACGAAGCGATGGACATTATCAATAAGTGTATTGCGGCGTATAAAGAAATTTTCACCAATAAAAATAAGTAAAAGATAGATTTTAGAGGTTAATATGGCAAAAGAAACTCAATTCGTTGAACAAATTGCAGACATCAACGCGGACTTTCCGCAGTGGTATACGGACGTTGTTTTAAAGACGAAGCTTGTAGACTACGGTGCCGTAAAAGGCACGATGGTTATTCGCCCTTACGGCTATGCGATTTGGGAAAATATCCAAAAAGAATTAGATGCTCGCTTTAAGCAAAACGGTGTGCAAAACGCATATTTCCCCTTGCTTATCCCTATGAGCTATTTCACCAAAGAAGCGGAACACGTAGAAGGATTTGCGCCCGAAGTTGCCGTGGTTACGCACGCAGGCGGTGAAGAACTTACCGAACCCCTTGCAATCCGTCCTACGTCGGAAACGATTATCGGTACGATGATGGCGAAGTGGGTGCAATCCTACCGCGATTTGCCCTTGAAAGTAAATCAATGGTGTAACGTAATGCGTTGGGAAAAGACCACCCGTCCTTTCCTTCGCACCAGCGAATTCCTGTGGCACGAAGGGCATACAGCGCATACGAGCGATAAAGAAGCGGAAGAATTTGCGCTTACAATGCTTGGCGTATACCAAGAATTTATGGAAACCTGCCTTGCAATCCCTGTATTGACGGGTAGAAAGACGGAAAAAGAACGTTTTGCAGGCGCGGTTGCAACCTATACGATGGAGGCGATGATGCGCGATGGTAAGAGCTTGCAATCGGGTACTTCTCACTATCTTGGCCAAAACTTTGCAAAGGCGTTCAATATCGAATACCAAGGTCAAGAAGGCGGTTTGCAAAACGCATATACCACGTCGTTTGGTGTTTCCACCCGTCTTATCGGTGCAATTATTATGACCCACGGTGACGAACGCGGTTTGGTGCTTCCGCCCGTTGTTGCGCCTACGCAGGTGGTTATCGTTCCCATCGCGGCGCGTAAAGGCGGCGTAATTGAAAAGTGCGAAGAACTTAAAGCCGAACTTGAAAAAGCGGGCGTACGCGATGTTTTGGACGCTACGGACAACAGCCCTGGTTGGAAGTTCAACGAATGGGAAATGAAAGGCGTACCCGTACGCATTGAGCTTGGCCCGCGCGACATTGAAAACGGCAAGATGCTTTGCGCTCGCCGCGATACCTTTGAAAAAATCGAAATGCCTTTGGAAAACGCAGCGGAAACGGTGAAAGCGTTGCTTGCGCAAGTGCAAGGCGATTTGTTAAATGCGGCGCGTGCGCGTCGTGATAGCCGTATTATCTACGCGGACGATATGGACGGTATCCTTGCAGGTGTTGAAGCAGGCAAATTTGTAAAAGCAGGCTGGTGCGGTTGCCGTGCTTGCGAAGACAAAATTAAGGAACAAACCGCTGCCACTGCTCGTGTTTATGCGGAAGGCGAAACGGCGGAAAAATGCGCGGTTTGCGGTGAAAAAGCAGAGCACGTTATCGTGTATGCAAGAGCTTACTAATTTTGAAATAAGCACAATCATATAATGGATAAAACGAGCCGAAAATTCGGCTCGTTTTTCATTTCAACGCGTACATGGTAGGGGGATTTGTGCTTTTTATGCCGTTTAAAAAGGGAATATCGACATATGCAATCCCGTCATTGCTGCAAAGGAACGGACGGCAAGCAGTAAGATGGTGTCAAACTTCAAGTTCGCCGAAATTTAGCATTTGGCATTTGCGATTTCGCCTTTATTACAATGCTGTTTTGCGCCACGCGACACACGCTAAACGCTCTCGCACGCGCCAGCGTATAAATAATGTAGCAAAAAAATAGCAAAAAATCTCATTTTAGGCTTGACGGATAAAGAAAAAAGTGGTATTATGGTAATATGGAAAATATCGCAGAAATCAACAAAATTATAGCAAAAAATCTTACCCATTACCGCAAGGCGGCAGGGTTAACGCAAGCAGAGCTTGCGGAAAAGATTAACTACTCGGACAAGTCGGTGTCGAAATGGGAAAGCGCAAACGGCGCGCCCGACGTTTATACGCTGATGCAGCTTGCCGAGCTTTTTGGCGTGACTTTAAACGACCTTACCCGTGCGGAAGAGCCGAAAAATACGCCTAAAAAACCCGAAGTGTCCCGCATTTGGATTATGTTATTATCTAGCTGTATCGTTTGGCTGGTGGCAACCTGTTTCTTTACAACGATGCAAATTTTAGCGCCGAAAGCCGCGCCTTGGTTCCCGTGGTGGCAGTCCTTTTTATATGCCGTAGTGGCAAATGCGATCGTATTGATTGTACTTGCAAGCATTTGGAAATATAAAAT
>JAZOLI010000013.1:0-1919 GCA_045652965.1 Candidatus Scatosoma sp. | reverse complement strand
TGAAAAACGTGTGAAAAAGGTTTATCACG
This sequence comes from Candidatus Scatosoma sp., assembly GCA_045652965.1. GTDB lineage: Bacteria > Bacillota > Clostridia > Christensenellales > Borkfalkiaceae > Scatosoma. Next base: position 1,890 of record JAZOLI010000013.1, on the reverse strand, counting down.
CGCTTTGCTTGGGGCAATTTAAAGAAAAACAGGGTACGCTGCAAGCTTACTTAAAAAAGAACGAAGCAAAATCGATCGTGAAAATTTTCGATACGCCCACGACGGGAGCGGAACGGATTATAACGGAATATAAGGTTTTAGAAGAGCGAGAAAAGAAAACGAAAGCGGAGATTACGCTTCACACGGGTAAAACGCATCAAATCCGCGCGCATCTCGCGCATATCGGTTGCCCAATCTTGGGGGATATGAAATACGGCGATGAAGAAGAAAATAAACGGCGAAACGTATCCCGTCAATGCTTGGTAGCGAAGTTTTTAAGCTTTTCTTTAACAGGCGAACTTGCCTATTTAAACGAAAAAACGTTTATATCAAGATTTGAAATATGAGAAAATAAAGAAATTGCTTAAAAAGACAAAGTAAAAGGAGAAAGCATATGGATGAAAAGAAAAAACGGCTCGTTGTGGCAACGGGGAATAAGCATAAATTGCGTGAGATTGCGGAAATTTTTACCGATTTTGAAGTGGTTTCGCAAAAGGAAATGGGGTTTGACGAAGACGTGGAAGAAACGGGCGTGACGTTCGCGGAGAACGCGCTTATCAAGGCACGCGCGGCTTCAAAAGCCTTAAATTGCCTCGCGCTTGCCGACGATAGCGGACTTTGCGTTGATGCGCTTTCTGGCGCGCCAGGCGTTTATAGCGCGCGTTATTGCGGCTACCACGGCGACGATCAAAAGAACCGTGATAAGCTGTTGGAGAATATGCAAGGCGTAGAAAACCGTGCGGCGCATTTCACGAGCGCGATTGCACTCGTTTATCCCGATGGTAGGGAAGTGGTGGTGGAAGGGCATACCTATGGAAAAATACTCCACGAAGAAACGGGCACGGGCGGCTTTGGCTACGATTGTTTGTTTGAAAGCGACGATTTGAAAAAATCGTTTGGCGTTGCAACGGCGGAAGAAAAAAATTCGGTATCTCACCGTTTCCGTGCTTTGCAAAAATTGCGTGAATTGATAGATTAAAAAAGAAGTGGAAATCGTAAATTTACGATTTCCGCTTTTTCTATAAGACGAGCCTTTATCAACCTTGCTCGTCTTGGCTACGCCAAATAGCAAGCTGAGCGCACGAATTCCGGATAATCCGCGGAGTTCTCGCCGACTGTCCATCGAAGGATTTGTCGCAAGCGACAAAGCTTCATTCGCAACCAGTGAAGAGAAATAAACGAGCCTTACCGACTTTGCTCATTCGCACGAACTCCGGATAATCCGCGGAGTTCTCGCCGACTGTCCATCGAACGATTTGTCGCAAGCGACAAAGCGTCGTCGCTCGCAGACTTTGTGTTAAGGATAAGCGATAGCGTTTCTCGCTCCTCGCGCGAACTCCGGAGAACCCCGAAGTTCTCGCCGACGATTACCACGAAAAAAGACGTCCATGGGACGTCTTTTTTCGTGGTGGTCCATCGGAGGCTCGAACTCCGGACACCTTGATTAAAAATCAAGTGCTCTACCTACTGAGCTAATGGGCCGACCATATTTTATTGTATAGTTGCCACAAAGGTGGCTGGGGTGGCAGGATTTGAACCTACGAATGCCGGAATCAAAATCCGGTGCCTTAACCACTTGGCGACACCCCAATGTGAATAAATGGGGCGGGCTGAGAGAATCGAACTCACGACCTCCAGGGCCACAATCTGGCGCTCTAACCAACTGAGCTACACCCGCCATAATATTGGTGCGCCTGAAGAGATTCGAACTCCTGACACACGGCTTAGAAGGCCGTTGCTCTATCCTACTGAGCTACAGGCGCGCATTTGATTGGACACGCCCGCAAGAAAAATGGAGCGGGTGATGGGAATCGGACCCACGCGGCCAGCTTGGAAGGCTGGAATTCTACC
>JAZOLI010000012.1:0-11683 GCA_045652965.1 Candidatus Scatosoma sp. | reverse complement strand
ATCTTTGGTGAGAAGCGCCGCTTCTTTAAATACTTCGCCAAGCATTTTCACCGCTTCCATATTGATGCCCGATTTCGTCGAGCCTACGTTCACCGAAGCGCAAAGCCGATCGGTCGTTGCCAATACTTCGGGGATCGTTTTGATGAAAATGCGTTCGTAATTTGCCGTCGATTTGTGCACGAGTGCTGAATAGCCGCCTAAAAAGTCGATCCCCAGCGTTTTTGCCGCGTTGTCGAGCGCTTTGCCAATGAGCGGTGATTTTTCGGGATAGTTTGCCGTAAGCAAGCTTACCGGGGTGACCGATACGCGCTTGTTGACGATGGGGATACCATATTCGCCCGATAAAGCTTCCGCGGTTTTGACGATGTTTTCCGCTTTTTTACAAACGAGATCGTACACCTTTTGCGCCGTTTCTTCCGCGCTATCACGAATACACGAAAGCAAAGATATGCCCATCGTGATCGTGCGAATGTCAAGGTGCTCTTTCTCCACCATTGCAATCGTTTCTAATACTTCTTTATTGCTGAACATCTTACGCTTTCTCCTTAGTTTATACGTTGTGCATTGCGTTGAAGATGTCTTCGTGTTGCACGTAAATGGACATGCCGATTTGCTTCCCAAGCTCGCTACATTCTTTCGCAAGCGCGGAAAGCTCTCCTTTGATCGAAGAAATATCCACGATCATGATCATCGCGAAATATTCGCCTAAAATCGTTTGTGAAATGTCTTCGATGTTTGCGCCGCGTTCGGATAAAAACGTGCTTACTTTTGCGATAATGCCTTTCTTATCTTTTCCCGTTACCGTGACAACTGCTCTCATTGTGTTTCTCCTTATATCTCTTCCGTTTCTTCTTCGCTTTCTTCTTCAAATTCTAACGCTTGTTTTGCTTTTACGTTATACTGCACTATAAAATTGCTTTGCGTGATGTATTCTACGAGATCGCCGCTCTCTATCTTGGGAAGCGGCTTCTCTACGTCGAAATAGGCTTCCCGTTCTAACCACTCCTGCTTCTTGTTGTTCCACGTTTCAAACACGCAACCCACCACGTCGATATTGTCCTGTTGCTTACTTTGTGCTCGAAAACAATAAAAATAGTTTTCTTCTTCCATTTTTATGCTTTCGCTTACGTGGCCCAACATCTTACAATAGCGTTTAGAGCGGCTGTATTTGATGCCTAAATAGGGAAACGTGAACACCACGTACATCGCCGAAGCTACGTGGGTCAAAAGGCGCGGAAGCGCTTGCCTTTCATCGCCGTATGGCAACGTCGATCGGTAGATCACCATGCCTATCGCTAAAGCAAAATATGCCAACGTTACGAGCACAAAAACCACAAAAATACGGCGCTTTTGCTCGTAAGCCGCTAAATAATCGGCGTCGTTATATACTGAAATCATTGATTAAAATTTCCTTATTTGTTGTAAATGAAAAGTACGCCAAGCGTGCCTTTTCCGCAATGGCTCGTGATGATAGAACCTGCAACCGTTTCGATCACTTCGTCAAATTCGAAAAGATCGCTTACCATTTGCTTGGCTACGTCTACCACGTTCTTATCTGCCGACGAGTGCGTGACAAAACAACGCGATTTGTCGTAATTGGGGTACATTTCTTTAAGATCTTGCACGTATTGTTTAAGCAAAATGTCCATTCTGCCTTTGTATTTTTTTCCAGGAACAAGTTGACCATCGTCCATGTAGATAAGTGGGTGAATTTTGAACATCCCTGCCACCACTTTGATCATGCCGGAAACTCTGCCGCCTTTATGCAAATAATCTAAGCTGTCAGGCACAAACGACGTGTTTACGCGCGTTTTTAATTCGTCGATCGCTGCTTCAATTTCCGCTGCGCTCTTGCCTTCGTCGCGCATATCGCAAGCTTTTAACACGAGCAAGCCTTGACCTGTCGAAAGTGCTTTACTATCAATGACGCGAACTTTGCCACCAAAGCTTTCCGCCGCTTGCTTTGCCATGTTGTGCGAACCCGAGCTTTTTGAAGAAATGTTGAAGTGGATCACTTCGTCGTAGGATTTGAGCTGCTCAGCGAAAAATTCTTCATAATCGCCGATGCTCGGTGCGCTCGTTTTGGGCAAGATGTTCGTTCTTGCTACGAAATCGAAAATGTCCTGCGGGGTGATATCAACACCGTCGTGATACGATTCCGCATCTAAATTTACTTGCAAAGGTAAAATGCCGATATTGCGTTCTTCTACCAAGTGATTGAGATCACAAGTGCTGTCTGACGTGATACGAATTGCCATAATTTTTTTCTCCTTAAAACGTGTTTTTATTTTCTAAAAAATATTTTTGATAAAAGATCTTGATATTTAATCGCCCATTTAGGAACGATACCATAAATATCTTCTTCTTTATACAACCTATCTAAATGTGATAACTTTTCTTTATAACGGCTATCCAAGCTACTTCCATACGCACTGCGGTTATCCCCTAAAAAGAAGATTTCTCCTTCGCCGATCGTGTATTCTGCAAAATCGTATTCTTCTCGATAATTTGCATAATATGCATACGATTCGTCTAATTGCGTCCACTCGCTCTTTCCGCTATATTGAATTTCAATTTGCCCATCTTCACAACGAACTTTATCCCCTTCTTTGGCGATAAGACGTTTGATAATATATTCACCTTTAACGCTTTCACATTCTTTATAATCGCCTACGTAGATAACGATTACGTCGCCCCGTTTTGCTTGGTGTCCGTCCACGTAGCGCATTAAAAATTGGTCACCGTCGAACAGCGTGTTGTTCATAGAGCTTCCGTCGATGACTACCCCGCCAAAGCTGCTCGTCCACCAACCGATAAACGCAAGAAGAAAGATGAAGACAATAAGCAGCGCATACGTTAAATAATCGCCTAAACGCTGCTGCTTGAATCCATACTTAAACTCGTATAATTCGCTATTATATAAAGGCTTGTTCATTCTTTTGCTCCTATTTGTTTCGCGCGTTTTTTTAACTCGTCGCGCGTTAGATTGATATATTTTCCGCAAGTTGTGCATTTGAGCTTTACGTCGACGCCTATGCACGCAACTTTCCATTCCCTGCCGCCGCAAGGATGCGGTTTTTTCATAATCACTTTATCGTTTATCTCGTACACTTTATTCCCCTTACAGCCAAAGTACGTTTGCAATCGCAAACTCTACTTCTTCGTTTTCGCAATCAAACAAAAGAGCTTTGCCATCGGAGAATTTTTTTAAGGGCATACCGCTTTTTTCGCCTTTGAAATCGGCAGGCTTTAACACGATACGTTTCCATTTGCCGCCGCCCTTAATCTCCGTGAACGACGTGTATCTCTCCGCATCTTGTTCTACGTCGCCTACTTCCACCGACACTTTCATTTGCTCTGTTTGCGCAAACCAAGCGTCAAATTTTAAAAGGGCATTCTCATCGGGAATATACGTAGGAGAACTAATTTTATACGTTTTGATGCCGCCCACCGAATAAGCGCCCTTGATCCCTGCGTAACCAACCACCGTGCGAGGCGTTGCTTCTCGTTCTAAAAATACGTTGGCGATCGAATAATCGCGATACTGCGCAACGCTCAGCCCATTCAACGCATCGCCTACAAACAGCGCCCTGCCTTTCACCGCGTTTACGTTGGTTTTTTTCAGCTGCTTTGCCGTGATTTTGGACGTCACGCGGAAACCATTGATATATTTTGCGTACGCATATACAAACGCCGCCGTTGCGCCTTCAAACGGTTTAATGACGTGCGTAATTTTACCATCCTTAACCGCTTTGCCGTTTATCCTAAACACACGATCCCAATCGCGATAAGCGCATTTCGTCTTTACGTCGGCTTCCGCATAGAAGATGCCTGCTTCTTCCAAAATGCCTTCCTTGTCACATTCGATCTGCACCTTTAAGCCATCTTCCGTTTCCGTTAAAGAAACGTTGAGCGTATCAGGGATATAAATTTCTCTGCCCTTTAAGTTTTTTTCCAAGAACAGATCCATGTCGTTGAGTCCGCCAAGACCGATACAAGCGCCGCTACTTAAAGAATAGACGAGCGCGTTTCCGCTTTCGTTGCCGATACGAGAATAGGTGTCGTAAGCACGGTCGCAATCGAAGCTATCGTCGCGCAAGGCGCAAAGCACAAGCACGGGGCACTTTACGTAGGGCGCGTAAGATTGCGCTTCTACCGCCGCAATGTAGCGGTGTCTATCATCGCTTAAATGGTGCGCTACGTTGTTGCCGAATTTCGCAAGAGCGGAGAAAGAACGCCAACCTACCGCATTTACCGGTACGCCGCACTTTACGTCGGGGGAAAGCATCGTTTGCCACGCAAGATCGCCCCCCTTGCGAATGCCCACGACGCCGACGTTGCCGATATCTTCACGTGATTTTAAATATTCAATCGAATATAAGCTGACGTATAACCATTCAAACCACGTCGTTTCATCTACTGCAAGATTGTTCATGTCGTTGAGCCCACGCGCGCGCTCGTAGTTGCCATACTCTATCGACGGGGGATACAGCGTTCTATAATCACTATCCGTATCCGTGGGCATTTTTCCCGAATAATCGGGCATGAGCACCGCGTAGCCCTTTTCCACGAAATAATCTACAAGTTCTTTATCAAGCGGTTTTCCTGCATCAGGCAAAAGCAAAACAGCCGGTTTCTTTCCTGCGCCGATTGGCTTTGCAAAGCGCGCGTAAACACGGACGCTGCCATCCGCTACTTTATGAGCAGAATAGGCAACGTGACTATATCGCACGCCACCCCGTTCTTCGATTCCCCACTCGCTTGCGCTAAGCGGATTCGTTAAATCAAATTTTTTCCATAAAGAAATTGCGCTTACTATCATATCTTTTCCCGTTTTGATAATTTGCTTATATCCAACGCTTATTCGCGTTTGACAACTTAATAATAGGCAAGTTTTACCTGCGAACCACGGCTTTCCGTTGCGCCGCTTACGATAATTTTATGATCGATCCTGTGTTTCAATTCTTCCACGTGGGAAATGAGTCCCACCGAAAACGTTTTACTCAGTTTCCCTAAAACGTCCATCACCGTGTCGACAAGTTTTTCATCTAACGTTCCAAACCCTTCGTCTAAGAAGAAAAATTCGATCGGGCGAAGAGATTTTAAACAGATTGCCGCCGAAAGCGACAACGCGAGCGACAACGACACCAAAAAGGTTTCCCCGCCTGAAAGCGTTTTTACCGCGCGAAGATTGCCTGCATCTAAATTGTCGCCTACCTTAAATTCTTTGTCATAGCGCAAGAAATATCTTCCGCCGGTGAGCGACAAGAGCGTTTTGCTTGCCGAAGCACAAATCTCCTGCAAATATTCACAAGCGATGAATTCTAAAAATTTATTGCTTCGCACAAGCTGACGAAGTTCGTCGCATAAATTTTTATGTTTTTCTTTTTCTTCCAGCTCTTTTTGCTGCTCTTTATATTTTTCTCTTAGTTTGTGCAAACGATCAAGCTCTCTTTCGCTTGCGCCTAAACTTTTGTTGCATTCGTCAAAACGAAGCCTTGCTTCTTCTTTTTCCTGCAACGCAAGCGAAAGCGTTCGCATATCGTAGCCTTCAAATTTGCTTACGTCCGTTTTCGCCTGTTCGCCACTTGCCAATGCGTAGCTTTCGAAAAATTGCTTACACTCTGTCATCGCAAGCTCGGGATTTTCGATTCCATCAAGCAAACAAAGCGCTTCTTCTATCCTTTCAAAACCCGTTGCTTTGAGTGACTTTTCTATTGCCGCTTGCGCGCGCTCCGTCGTTTGTTTTTGCATCAAGGCAAGCGCGGAACACTTTTCCATTGTCGCAAAACACTCGCTTACCTTGCTTTGCGCGCTATCCTGCGCTTGCTTTGCGTTTTGCCTTGCCATTTTGAGCGCTTGCATACGCTTTGAAAGCGTGTCCATGCTGCCAAGGTCTTTTACGAATGCGATTTTTTGCATCGCCGCGTTATAACTTTCGCGCAAATTTTTACCCTTTTCCGAAAGCAACTTTTTCTTGTTTTCGTTTTCTTCGTAGGCAAGGCGACGTTTTTCAAGCGAAGCGAGCTCGTCACGCAGCGTTTTGCGTTTTCGTTCGATCTCTTTAAAAACCAAATTGATCGTTGCGATATCAAACGAGTTTTCTTCCGCTTGCACTTCGATCGCCGCGTATTTTTTGAGCAAAATTTTTATATCTGCTTGCGTTTGTGGATGCTTTTGCGCAATCGTTTCTAAATCGGCGCGAATTTCGCCGTAGACGTCCGTTAAAAGCACCCCTTTATAATTGCGTTTCAAATAATCTAATAGCGTGCCGTCTTCGCCAAGATCGTTGATTTGCCCTTCGATCTCTTCACGCTTTTTCGCAAAGTCTTCTTCCGCGCATTTGTTTTTTAAAAGCGTGTATTCCGCGATACACTCGCCAAGCGCAACTTCCGCTGCTTTTGCTACGTTTACGTCCGTTTGCGCATCTTCCACCCTTTGCAAATCGAGAGAAAGCTTTAAGATTTTTTCATCGTAGTTTTCTTCTTCCAGCGTTTGCGATGCCTTTTGATAATCCGCTTGTGCCCTTTCATAATCGACTTGCGACCTTTTTAAACGCTCGGCTAAAAGTTGCTCTTCCCGCATTGAATCGCAAACTGCATCTGCTTTTTCTTTCACCGTTTGTGCTTTGGGCAACAGCGCCAATTTTTTTTGCAACGCTTCCATTTGCGGCAAGCGAGCAACGAGCTCGTTCAACCTTATGCAAAGCGCATCGTATGCCTTTTTCGCTTTATCTATTTCCTGCAAGAGCGCGTAGCGTTTTTCCGCTTCTTCCAGCCGCTTTCCGCTTGCGCCAAGCTCCGCTTTTTGCGCGGTTATCTTCGCCTGCGTTTGCGCTATGATTTCTTCGCTTCCGCCTTCGTTTTCGCCCATCTTCGCTTTGATGAGATTGACTTCTTCTTCCGCTTTATAATATCTTTCGTTTACCGCTTTGGATAATCTTTCGCCATACTTTTCAAGATTGAAAAGGCGGGAAACTAGCTTCACGCGCTCGCTCGTCGTCGATTTCACGAGTGCCGCAAAATCACCCTGCGGAAGCGCAATACACGTTTTGAAATCGGCGAAGCTTAAACCGAGTATTTTTTCCACAGCCGCATCCACGTCGCGCGTGCCTTCCGCCAAGGCGAGCATGCCGCTTTCCGTGTGCTCGTATAAATAGGCTTTCGTGCTGTTGTTTTTTCGTTTGCGTTCACGCTTTACGCGGTAAGTTTTTCTTACTCCTTCGTAAGTGATTTCAAAATCGAACGTCACGCTCGCTCCGTCGCTTCGATAGTTTATGCAATCGTTGAAGGATTTGGGGACGCGGTCGATCTCACCGTAGAGCGCGAAGTGAATGGAATCCAAAATCGTGCTTTTGCCGCTGCCCGTATCACCGAAAATTCCGAACACGCCGCCGGATAAGAGTGATTTGAAATCGATTTGCGCTTTCTCTGAAAAACTGTTGATACCGCAAAATTCAAGGTAGATAGGCTTCATGCGTTCTCCCCCTTTTCTTGCAATTCGTTCATAACGTTTAAAAACAAGTCTTTCAGTTCCGCTTTCGGCTCGGCGTTATACGCGCTTTGATAATATGCGTCAAAGAGCGCGGAATCGGCAAGACCTTTGCGGCTTTCAAATTGAAGCGTTTCTTCCGTGCGGACTTCCGCCACCAGCGAAACGAGATTTTCGTGCGAAGCAAGTTTTGCGCTATCGCCTTGGGTGAGCGGCGCGGTTAAAATCAGCTTTAATTCCACTAAGTTTTCCGCGTACGTCGTCAAAAGCGTTTCCGCCGTTTCGATGTTTTCCGCTTCCAAGCGCACCAAGCGCTTGCCTTTCGTTAAGGGGACGTCTTTTAAATTTTCAACGCCGTTTTGCGTTAAATCAAACACTTTCACGCATTTATCTGCGCGTTCGTCGAAAGAATATTGCAAGGGTGAGCCGCTATAATAGCAATGCCCTGCGCCCATTTTTTGCTTCTTATGCAAATGCCCAAGCGCGATATAATCCGCCGCAGGCAACGCTTCGATAGGGAGCGCTCTCGCACCGCCAAGATCTATCTCTCGCTCGCTATCGCTTGCCTTGCCACCGGCAACGAATATATGCGCCATAAGTACCGACGGAAGCTTTTCCGCGTTTCCGCTTAAACCTTCGTCCATCCAGCCTTTCATACGCTCTACGTACGAAAGATCGGATTTTTCTTCTTTAAAGCGAGCTTCGTTAGGATAGGGCAAAGTTGCCACAAACGCCCTTTCACCACGCTCGTTTTCAAACACTACGTAGCCCTTGCCCGATGCCGTGGGGCGCGTTTTTCTGCCTTGATAGGTCGTTGATATCGCCGCTCTTGCATTGCCTACGATATACACCCCTTGTTCCTCGGAAAGAGGCGAAACCGCCGAAAGGCGTACGCCGTCGTCGTGGTTGCCGCTGATGATCAGCACCGCGCGATCAGCTCCTGCAACCTGCTTGATCTTGGAAAAAAACAATTCTTCCGCTTCCGCTTGCGGTGTGTACGTATCGAACACGTCCCCTGCAATGAGCACGAGCTCGATCTTCTCACTCTCGCAAAGCGAGATGATTTCATCTAAAACTTCCGCTTGCTCGGCAAGGCGTTCGCGGCCCATAAGTCGTTTGCCGACGTGCCAATCGGACGTATGCAAAATTCTCATGCGCGACTTCCCCCTTGCCTTTTTTTCTTTTTTTGAAAATCTACCCCGTTTCAGCTTGCTTTTCCATTTCAAAAAAGGTATAATGCTTATACACCTTTTTTAGGGCGTAGTTTTCGATACTATTTCATTATACACTATTTCTTTAAAGAAATCAAGAAAAGTTTATGCAAAAAAGCATGAAATTTTTTTGAAATTAAGCGGGGAGTGAGTTTATGGCGTTTTGTTCCTTTTCAAAAGATTGTGAAGATAATTCCTACGTGACCGTGGAGAATAAATTTATCACGAAATATTTGCCCGAAGCGGACGGGTTTGCCGTGAAAGTTTATCTTTACGGCTTATATTTGTGCAAAAACGCTGCTTCCGATTTTTCCCTTACTTCTATGGCGGAAGTTTTGAAATCTTCCGAAGAGAAAATTCAAGAAGCGTTCGCTTTTTGGGAAGATTATGATCTCGTTGCCGTAGTGTCGAAAGAGCCTTTTGCCGTGCAGTATTTGCCCGTGAAATCGGCCACCGGTCGTCCGAAAAAGGTACGCTACGAACAATATGCCGATTTTAACAAGGAATTGCAACGCAAATTGCAGCGCGTGGGAAAATTCGTCTCTTCCAGCGATTACGTGAAATATATGCGTTTCTTAGAAGAAACTTCGCTCCAACCACAAGCACTACTTTTGATCGTGGAATATTGCATCAACAAACAAGGCGAAGCCGTCTCCCCTTCCTATATCTTTAACAAAGCGAAAAAACTTATTCGCGGCGGCGCGTTTACCTACGAACAGGTGGAACGCGAGCTCTCTTCCTACAACTTAAACGAAGGCAATCTCGTCGCCGTGTTTACAGCTTTGGGGCTTGTAAACGCCGCTACCCGTGGCATCGACGAAGCCGATTATTCGCTCTATCGCAAATGGACGGAAACGCTTGGCTTTGAAAAGGACTCTATCCTTGCCGCGGCGAAATGCTTGAAGCGCGGGAATATGACTATTCTCGATATTACGCTCGAAGATTTGTACGAGCGTGGCTTGAAAGAGCCTACCGCTATTACCGAATTTTTATGCGCGCGTGAGTTTATGGCAAACCTTGCGTTCCGCGTCGGTAGAAAGCTCGGTGTGAAAGTGAGCAATCCTGCCCCCTATATCGAAGAATATATTTCCAAATGGTGCGAGCTTGGGTTTGAAGACACTGCCCTTTTGGATATCGCTCTCTTTTGCATGAAAAACGGGCACGGTAGCTTTGACGAGATGCATTCGCTCGTGGAAAAATTAGCCGCGCAAGGCTCGGTGGCGACGGCGCAAGTGAAAGCTTACATCAAAGAAAAGAACGACGATTTGAAATTGTTTTCTAAAATTCAGGAAGTTTGCGGTGGTATTCGCAAGAGCGCAGGCAACCTTACTTTGATTAAAAATTGGCGCGAATGGGGTTTTTCGGAAGTTATGCTTTTGGAAGCCGCCAAGCGTAGCGCTGCAAGCGCAAATCCCCTGTCTTATATGAACAAGATTTTAAGCGATTGGAAAGACGGCGGTGTGTTTGAAATGAAAAATATACCTGCAACGGGTGCTTCGGGCGGCGGAAATTCGGGTGCGGCGCGCTCGACGTTCGTTAATGCTGCCGTGGATGCGGCAAACGCCAAATCCGACCGCGAAAGATATTACGCCCTGCTTCGCGAAAAGGCGCAAACGCGCGCGGATAAATACCTGGCTATGGCAAATGCGAACGCTCGCTTTAAAGAAATTTCTACCGAGCTTTCTAAAATGGAGATTGCGCTCGCAAAAGCCGAAGTGTTTGAGCCAACAAATTTGCCTGCTTTGCGCGAGAAAAAACAAGCGCTTCTTTTACAGCGCAAAGATATTTTGTTCGCTTTGAAGATAGACGAAGCCGACCTGTTGCCCAAGTTTACTTGCCAAAAATGCTCGGATACGGGATTTTTGAAAAGCGGCGCGGCGTGCGGTTGCTACAAGGGTTGAGCTTCTTGCTGTGCTTTGCGCGCAAAAATTGCATTGGAAAGATTTTTTGGGAAATTTGAAAAAGCGAGTGAAACACGCTTGCATTTTTTCAAAAAATACAGTAATATAGATAAGCGTTGCGAATGCGACGCTTGACAAATGCAGAGATGTCTGAGTGGTTTAAGGAGCACGATTGGAAATCGTGTGATGCGGGAACGTATCCGGAGGTTCAAATCCTCTTCTCTGCGCCAACAAACAAAAGGGATTCAGCGATTTTCTGAATTCCTTTTTTCGTGCCGATTTTCTTTGAAAAGTGCAAAATACCCCATTTCATACCCCACTTTTTGCACACAAAATTCGCTCCGATTTTTAAAAAGTCCGGACGTTCGGACTGCACGAACTCGCCGATCGCGCGCGTCCCCCCACGACAGGACGGAATAGGCGCTTGCGTTTCGCCCCTTACGCGCCAATATCCCTTAAATACTTGTTCATCGGGGTTGCGTGTCATTCGTATCGAATCGCAAGCGATTCCATACTCACGCCGCGCCTACTTACCGTCGCCCTTGCGACGGGACTTGTCCTTCTCCCGGCGGCTCGCGCCACGTTCATTGCCTGCTATTCTTTCGATTAGGTTGGGAAAAGCGGAACACAAGCGAATCGGTTTGACTTTTTCGGAATTCCACACTATTTTCGCTTGACTTTCTCCTGTTTTTAATTTATAATAGTTTACGTGACGTTGGGGTGTTCCGACCAGACATAAGTCTAATCACATTAAAGGGTAACTGTCGTTGCCCTTATTTTTTTGGTCTGGAAACCACTTTTACGTTCGCTAATTCTTTCCGTTTGGGTTGATAAACATTTGACATTTCTTTTTTTTCTGCTATAATTATTTCGTTGACTTTAAGCGTTCCGAAGGAACAGGGTTGGGCTATATGCAGTAAACCTACGAAACAACGTCAGTCAACCGTTTTTCTAACCGTCCAACAGGGCGGTTATTTTTTGTCCTTTCGTAAGAAACGGAATTTTTATTTTATCTTTTTCAAAAACGGTTATATATAAATAGCCAAATACAAGCACTTTTTTAAATCAACAATTAAAATG
>JAZOLI010000011.1:0-2595 GCA_045652965.1 Candidatus Scatosoma sp. | reverse complement strand
AGCAATTTTAAATTTTTTATATTTTTTTGAAAAGGCAGGTCGAAAGCATGCGAATCGACAAATTTTTAAAAGTTTCCCGAATCTTGAAGCGACGCACCGTTGCGCAGGAAGCTTGCGGAGAAAATAAGGTTTTGATAAACGGCAAAGCCGCGAAATCTGGAACGAAAGTGAAGATTGGCGACGTCGTGGAAGTCATTTACGCCACGGGCACGCTCAAATTTAAAGTGCTGAACATCAAAGAAACGGTAAAAAAGGACGAAGCGGCGTCTTTATACGAGGTGATTTTATGAAAACAACCATTTGCGCTATCATTTGTGCGGCGGGAAAAGGACTGCGCGCAGGCTTTGAAAAGAATAAATTACTCGTCCCTTTTGGGGATAGTTGCGCGCTGAAAAAAACGCTTCGCGCGTTCGATTTCCCTTTGATAGACGAAATCGTGGTAACGGCAAGCGAAGAAGATTTTGCGGAAATTTCGGGGATTGTGGGAGCGTTTAAAAATGCGAAAGTAGTTTTAGGCGGAGAAACGCGTACCCTTTCCGTTTATAACGCGTTAAAGGAAACAAGCGCGGAGCTTGTCTTAATCCACGACGGCGCGCGCGCGTTCGTTTCACGCGAGAGCATCGAAGCTTGCGTGCAAAGCGTGAAAGCGTTTGGCAGTGGCATTTGCGCAATCCCCTGCTCGGATACGATTGCCGTTTGCGACGGGGGCGCTATAAAATGCGTGCCCGACCGCGCCACTTTGCAACAAATTCAAACGCCGCAAGGGTTTTTCCGTGAAAACATACTCTATGCCTATGAGCGCGCAATCGAGAGCGGCGAAACGTTTACCGACGATTCGTCGGTGTTTGAACGCTACTGCGGCAAGCCCCGTCTTTGCGCGGGCGCGCGCGAGAATATAAAATTGACGTATGCGGAAGACTTCCGCCCCACCGCCCGTTGCGGCTTTGGCGTGGACACGCATGCGTTTGGAAAAGCGCAGGATTATATCGTGCTTGCAGGCGTGAAAATACCGTCGGAAAGCGGCTTGATTGCCCATAGCGACGGCGACGTGCTCACTCACGCGCTCATGGATGCGCTTCTTTCGGCGGCAGGCTTACGCGACATAGGCTATTATTTCCCCGACACGGATAAAAAATGGGAAAACGCAAGCTCAATGGGAATGCTTTCGCGCGTTATGGATATCATCAAAGAGAAAGGCTACCTTGTGCAAAACGTTTCGATTGCCATTCAAGCGGAAAAGCCACGCCTTGCTAAATATATCGATGAAATGAAAAACGCGCTTGCAAGCGCGCTTAAAATCGACCCCACCGCCGTCGGGATTTCGGCAGGCACGAACGAAGGCTTGGGCTATATCGGCGAAGGCAAAGGCATCACCGTAAACGCGTACGTGTTGTTAAAATAAACAGGAGAATTTTATGCCAAAACAAACGAAAGCCCCGACAAGCCAATTCGTGTGCTCCACTTGCGGCTATACAACGCCGAAATGGCTCGGCAAATGCCCCGATTGCGGCAATTTTAATACGATGCAAGAAGAGCTCGTGCGCGTGGAACAACCCACCCCCACCGCAAGGGCAGGCGTTTCGCAAATGAAAACGCGCGCGCTTCCCCTTTCCAAGATCGGTTATGAGAAATATGAACGGGTAAAAAGCGGCATTGGGGAATTTGACACGGTGCTCGGCGGCGGAATCGTGCGCGGCTCGCTCGTGCTTCTCGGCGGCGATCCCGGGATTGGCAAATCGACGTTGCTCACGCAAGTTTCAGCGCATCTTGCCAAAACGCATAAGGTGCTCTACGTTTCCGCGGAAGAAAGTTGTTCGCAAGTGAAGATGCGTTGCGAGCGTTTGGGATTAAATTCGGAAAACCTGCTTCTTCTCAACGAAACGTGTTTGGAAGATATTGAAACGGAGATTGACGGCGTGGAATTTGTCGTCATCGATTCGGTGCAAGCAATCTACACGGAAACGCTCTCGTCGGCAGCAGGAAGCGTGGGACAGGTGCGCGAATGTGCGGCAAAACTCATGCGGATTGCCAAATCGAAAAACATCACCTTTTTCATCATCGGGCACGTCACCAAGGAAGGCGCGCTCGCAGGTCCGAAAGTTTTGGAACATATCATGGACACCGTGCTCTATTTTGAAGGGCAACCCGAAGACAATTTCAAGCTTCTTCGCGCCGTAAAAAACCGTTTCGGCTCGGCGCAGGAAGTGGGCGTGTTCGAGATGACGAGCGAGGGCGTGAAAAGCGTGAGCGATTATTCAGCGCTCTTCTTATCGGAAACGCGCGGGCTCGCGGCAGGCTCGGCGGTAACGCCGTCGGAAAGCGGTAATCGCTGTATGGCGGTGGAAATTCAATCGCTGATATCCAAAACCGCCTACGGTATGCCCCGAAGAATGAGCCTTGGCGTGGATTATAATAAGCTTGTGGTATTGATTGCCGTACTGGAAAAGCGTTGCGGAATCCCCTTTTTCAACGCCGACGTGTATATCAACGCTATGGGCGGCATTAAGCTTGGCGAGCCGTCGGTGGACCTTGCCATTTGCGCGGCGCTTGCCAGCGCGGCGACGGACGTGCCTATCGATAAGGACACCGCTATTT
>JAZOLI010000010.1:0-3425 GCA_045652965.1 Candidatus Scatosoma sp. | reverse complement strand
TAAAATCCCTGCCCAAGGAATCACGGGGGACAGGTATGCGACGAGCCGTGTTTTCTTCACAACATACGCCACCACGAGCAAGCCTATCACCGCCGCGCAAATGCCGATAAGCGTGTAGCTTACGTAAGGCGAACGATAGATAAATTCCACCACGTTTTCTCCTGCTTCGAGCTTCACGAGCAAGAACTTCAAATCGTTATCGATAAGCTCCGCCGCCTTTCCGTTGACTTTCACTTCATAGCCTTTTGAAGCCACGAAATTCAAGAACAAAAATTCTCCTTCCTGCGCGGTCACACTCGCCTTGATCGTGCCTGCGCCCACTTCCAATTCAGCCGCTTTCCCCCAAAGATACTTGGAGAGCTCTTTTGCGCTTTCAACGGTCACCAAGCTTGTGCTCGAACTACCCGTTTGCGGGCGTGTTTCCGCAAGCGTTTTACCGCGCAAAAACTCATAAAGCGTTTGTTGATTATATTTTCTATTTAACGAATCGCCGTCGTTGGGTTTTTCAAAATAGAGTTCTCCGCTGGAAACCTTATAAGCCGAAGGGAAGACAATCTCATTTTCAAAGATATAAAAGCCGTCTTTGGAAAGGTGAACTTCCTTGCCGTTTTCGTCTTTTACCATAAGCGGTTTCACATATCTTTTCAATCTCACGTCAGTCAAGAGATCGTCTTTTTTTCCTTCGGGCACGAAATAATATTTATAGCCTAAAAAGGAATCGCCAAACTCTTCGCAACGATTACCTCTCCCCTTGTTATGCGCGCTCTTTAAATTGTTTTTACCATTGCCCTTATAGCCGAACAAATTATAAACGATAAAATTATCCTTATCAATCACCGACGAGAACACGCTAAACGAATTGCTGCCCCCCGTAAGCGGCGCAGGAGAAGTGAGCTTATCGTCGTAATCTTTCACACGGAAATAGCTATCGTCCAAATCGTTCAGCGTTGTGCATAAATTTTGATACGTGCCCATATCCACGTGTTGCGTGGAGCAATTCCCCACCACGAGTTGGTTGTTATAGAAAAGCACCTGCACACCCACAACGACGAGAAGCACAAAGGAAACGAGTCTTGGAGAAACGCGCTTGGCGTTTACGAACGCGCAACCCACGCTCGCCACAATCGTCACGATCACGAACGGGACGACAATCACTTCCAACCCACCAAGCGAATGCGCGTACCTTGAAGAAACGCTTTGGAATGCTTTGAGCATTTCCGAATCGGTCGTAAGATCGTTCCAAACGTTCTTATAATTGCTCCCTGAGATAAACCAAAGGAGAAACGCGCTTGCCACCGCGCCAAGCACGATAATCACCACTTTCCAAGCAGTGATCTTATACCTGCCCCCGTCGTTTAGCATTTCTTCGCCCAGCAAAGCCCCACCGTCGTAAGAGCGGTTTTCGTCAAAACAAATGCCTTCGAGCGCAAGGCACGCCCCACCGAGAAAATAAAGCGCATTCAAAAATCCGAAGCGAAGCGCATACGACATATACGAGCCCATGTTCATAAGAAGCATCGCTTCGTCAACGATGGTAGGGAGCAACGTAAACGCCCCTGCCACGAGCATAAATTTAGCCAACGAATCTTTAAGCCCCTTGCGGCAAAACCACACGAGCGTTAAAACCACAAACAACGAATCGGAAATTATATACGACCACTTTCTATATAACGAAAGCGACCAATCATCTAAAAATTTAGACGAATCAAAATTGCCGAGCGTATCATCAGGCAACACAGTAAACCCAAACCAAAGGTTTTCAAACAGTCCTCCACCGCCTCGACCGCTTCGCAAATACGCCACGAGCGCAGGAATCAGCACAGGCAAAGCGATCAAAACAGCCACCACGAACGCAAGGCACAAATCGGCAAGAAAGCGGTTGCGCTTTTCCTTTTCCACGCACAAAAGCCCGTAAAAAATCAAGGCAGGAAAAGCAACGAGCATAGAAAAGCAGGCGATCGAAAAGCAAGTGTAAATGCAACACGCCACGAGCGCAGAAAAGGCAAAAAATTTGCCTGTTTTCACAAACCGCACGAACGCCCCTGCGCAAAAGGGCAAATAGATCAAAAAATCCATCCAGTTAATGTAAGTGCAAGCAACGAACGTATAACCGCAATAGGCATACGCCACCCCAATCACGATACAAACATAATCGGGTATGCCCTTAAAAAGTTTGAGCGCAAACCACGTTCCCGCCACGGAAATTGCCGCCACCTTCAAGCCCATCACCACGCTACTTGCATGGGCAACCATTCCATCGCCAAAAATCAAGAACAGGAAAGAAAAAGGGCTAACGAAGAAATATAAGAACGTTCCGAACACGTCCGCCCCACCCGCGATTGCATACGAATAAAAAAGCGACGATTTCCCCTGCAACACGTCGAACAAATGCTCGATAAACGGACAAATTTGCGCAGAAAGATCGTAGCTTGCAAGGGTATATTTATCCCCAAAAGGATACACGCCATAAGAGATCAACGCCGCTGTGAACGCAAAGAGCACGATGAGGGGTGCGAAAAACAAGGCGTAGTTTTTATCAAAAAACGCCGCCGCGCGCACTTTGAAATTTTTGTTCTCAATAACTTCTTCCATACCCTTATTTTACCACTTTTTTCTCCATTAGTCAAATATAAAAAGAGAAAAGCGCGCAAACACTTTTCTCTTTTTTTGTAAATGTTGTCTTTTATTTGCTTTGGATATATTCGTCGATGGCTTTCGCCGCGATTTTACCTGCGCCCATCGCCTTAATAACGGTTGCCGCGCCCGTTGCCGCGTCGCCACCGCAATAAACGCCTTCAATGGAAGTTTTACCCACTTCGTCCACGGCGATTTCGCCACGGCGGAGCGTTTCCAAACCAGGGGTGGTTGCTTTGAGCAAGGGGTTAGGGGAAGTTCCGAGCGACATAATCACGCAATCCACGGGAATAACGAATTCACTTCCCGCCACTTCCTTAGGAGAACGGCGACCGCTTTCGTCGGGCTCACCAAGTTCCATGCGGATACATTCGATGCCCTTCACCCAACCATAGCTAGGATCACGGGGATCGGTGGTAGGCGTTGCCAAAATTCTCGTAGGGTTGGTGAGCAAATCGAAGATAATCCCTTCTTCTTTCGCATGTTCAATTTCTTCTCTACGCGCAGGCAATTCTTCTTCGCCACGGCGGTAGATGATGTGCACTTCCGCGCCCAAACGTTTCGCCGTTCTCGCCGCATCCATTGCAACGTTGCCGCCACCCACGACCGCCACGCATTTACCGTGTTGAATAGGCGTGTGGCTATCAAAGCGATAAGCTTTCATAAGGTTGGAACGGGTCAAGAACTCGTTTGCGGAATAAACGCCTTTCAAGCTCTCGCCAGGGATATTCATAAATTTAGGAAGGCCTGCGCCCGAGCCGATAAACACCGCTTCAAAGCCATATTCTTCT
>JAZOLI010000009.1:0-3959 GCA_045652965.1 Candidatus Scatosoma sp. | reverse complement strand
GCATTTTCGCAACGCCTTCATCGGGATAGAACACCGCCACTTTCGTTCCCTGCACGTCGCGGAAGCCTTCAAGCGCGGCTTTGCCCGGATCCCCACTTGTTGCGGCAAGGATCAAGATATCTTCTTTGATCCCCACCACTTCCGCGCGCTGTTTCAAAAGGTAGGGAAGCACGGTGAGCGCCATATCCTTAAAGGCGCACGTAGGTCCGTGGAAAAGCTCTAAAATGAACAGTTTTCCGTCAATTTTAACGAGCGGCGCGGGATCGTCGCCTTGGAAAGTGGAATAAGCCTTTTCGCAAGCTTCCTTTAAAAAATCCGCGCCCAAATCGTCGGCAAGATACTTCCCCAAAATAAACGCGGCGCGTTCGGGATAGCTCATCTCTTGCATTGCTTCCAATTCTTCAAAAGAAACCTTTGGAAACTTCTCAGGCACGAACAAACCGCCGTTTTTCGCAAGCCCTTGAACAATCGCTTGCGCGCCGGTCACTTTTTCTCCACCTCTCGTGCTAATAAAATACATAATCGTTTTACCTACCTTATATGATTTCACTCATTTTTAGACAAAATGAGCTTGTCCGCGGAGCTAACCGCCGAAAAAAGCCGAACGGGTCTACCGCTCGGCTGTCTTCGCTACCAAAGACGCCGTTCACTCGTTATATCGGGTGCGGCGTGCACCATTTCTTAAAGATATTTCGTCACGAAATCAGGAAGTTCTTCTTTCGCTGCGGAAACGGAAACGGTCACAACAAGGTTGTTGTTTTTTGCCACCTTGTCAAGCATATAGAAGAACGCTGCAAGTTCTTGAACGGGTTTGCCTGCAATGCGCACGAGCCCGTCGATGAATACGTATTCGTTATCGTTATTTCCAGCGATCACCCCTTTCACGAAACCGCAGAGCGCCGATTCGCCCGCAACGTCATATTCAGTGGTGTCAATGAAACGCACTTCGCGTTCCAAATCATACATACCGCGCTTACTATCGCTGATGAAAATCAAGTGGCCTTTCGCCGCCTTAACCGCTTCGTTCGCCGCGTCGAT
Organism: Candidatus Scatosoma sp.; assembly: GCA_045652965.1. GTDB lineage: Bacteria > Bacillota > Clostridia > Christensenellales > Borkfalkiaceae > Scatosoma. The sequence goes on along the minus strand of JAZOLI010000009.1, from coordinate 2,921 downwards.
CATCATCTTGGTTTTACCCGTACCTTTTGCGCCGTAGATAATTTTAATCATAACAAATCCTCCCAGATTTTTATAGTGCTTTCCCGAAGCAAACCTTTTTCTCTTCGGGTCATTATTATTTTACCATATTTTTCACTTAATTTCAAGGGGTAGAACGAAAATTTTTTGCCAAAAAGGAAAATTTTTTTCAATTTATGGCAAGCAAAACAAAAAACGAGCCTACGTCGGCTCGTTTTTATAAAATTTACAAAGTTTTTTCATCCAATTCCTTTGCGGTATCCTGCCTTGTGATCGCCTTTTGATTGGAAAGCACAATTTGAAAATCCAAACTCGTCCCCACGGACATCACTTCAACGCCTTCCCTTGTTTGCACCGTGATTTTATAATAAGGTTTTTCTTCTTTCTTTTCATCTTTAACAGCAGGAAATGTTGTAGTCGCAGGCGTTTCGCCGCGCAAGTAAACTCTTACGAATTCTTCCATAGTCCCAATCAATTCAGGCGGAACAAACTCGTTTTTTCTCGGCGCGCCACGCAGCGTAAAATCAGGAGCGCGTTCTCCGCAAAGCACGGCGATTGTTTGCTTAATCACTTCATCTTTTTTCATTCTTGTAGCCACGCGCAACCCTACCTTTCGCCCGTAAGCCCACAAGCTCGCCAAAGAATATTTTTGCATTTGCAACGTCGCTTCTTTTTTAAATTGCTCCACGTTCAACCAACCGCTCATTCTCTCTTGCTCCTTTATATAAAAAATGCCGCTCCCTTGCGAGAACGGCACTGTAAGATATACCGTCATCGCTTAAAGTTGCTAAACTCGTTCACATAAATTCACAGTGGTTTTTTGTAAACGCAATAGCGATATAATCCTACCAGAATTATATCCACTGTGTAATATTAATTTACATGTGCTCGAAAAAATACGAGCTTTTGAGTTTAGCATATTTATTATATGCAATATTTTTAAAAAAGTCAATGGTTTTAAGGAAAATTTTTAAAAGCCGTTTCACGTGTAACAAAAAAGGCGGCGAAGCAAGAAGCTTCGCCGCATTTCCTTTCTTTATTTTAAATTTTCTACAAAGCGTTTGATGCGTTTCAAACCTTCTTCCAAATCCGCTTCACCGAGCGCATAGGAAAGTCGAACACAATCGTCCGCGCCAAACGAAACGCCCGGCACAGTTGCTACCTTTTCCGCTTCGAGAAGTACGTCGGCAAATTCGATCGAATCGTTAATGGTTTTGCCGTTATACGCTTTTCCATATAAACCGCCCACCACGAGCATCACGTAGAACGCGCCGTCGGGCTCAACTGCCTGAACGCCGTCAATTTCAGCGGCAAGTTTTAAAAGCTTTTCTCTGCGCTTATCAAACACGTTTACCATCGCCCCTATTTCTTCATCGGTGGAAGCAAGCGCTTCAATGGTTGCATATTGCGAAATGGAGCTTGCGTTGCTCGTCGCGTGGCTTTGGAACGAATCGATCGCCTTTGCGATATCGAGCGGTGCTGCAAGATAGCCCACTCTCCAACCCGTCATGGCATACGTTTTAGACACGCCGTTGATGGTGATGGTGAGATCTTTCATTTTTTCACTGCACTTCGCAATGGAAAATGCTTTCACGCCATTGTAGCAAAGTTTTTCATAAATTTCGTCCGCAAGCACGAAAATTTCCTTCTCTTCGCACACTTTCGCAATCGCGCGCACTTCTTCTTCGCTATACACCGCGCCCGTGGGGTTAGACGGGGAATTGAAGATGAGCATTTTCGTTTTAGGCGTGATCGCCGCTTCCAAATCGGCTGCGGAAAATTTAAATTTGTTTTCCTTTTTGCAATCGATATAGACAGGCGTTGCACCGCACACTTTCACAACTTCGGGATAGGTAAGCCAATAGGGCGCAGGAATAATCACTTCGTCCCCTTCTTCAAGCACCGCATAGCAAGCGTTGAAAATCGAGTGCTTTGCACCGTTGGAAACGATGATTTGCGACGGCTCATACGAAAGCCCGTTGTCCTTTTTAAATTTCTCGCAAATGGCTTTGCGCAAAGGCAGAAGCCCCGACGACGGAGTATATTTCGTATGCCCCGCGTCAAGCGCCGCTTTCGCCGCGTTTATGATATGTTCAGGCGTGTTAAAATCGGGCTCACCCACACCGAACGACACCACGTTCTCACCTGCCGCTTTCATCGCCTTCGCCTTTGCCGAAATGGCAAGCGTGAGCGACGGGGCAAGGGTTGACATTCTCTTTGCAATTCTATTCTTCATTCGCTTTCTCTCCGTTATTTTTCATTCGCCTATTATTCTAACGCTTTTTATAAAATAAAGCAAGCAATTCCACCCCTTTTTTGTAAAAATAATCAAAATTTTTAAGAGAAATATATTGTTCAATTCGTTTTTTCGATTGATAAAAACAGCTCCGCAAATCTCTTGCGGAGCGATAAAAGTTTATTTTTCAAAAGGTTTTTCTCCATAAAGGGCTTGCATGTGATCGGAATAGCGTTTCATTCTTTCACATTGTTTCAGCTCAAAATCTTTATCCAATTTTTCAAGCTCTTTTTTCTGATCGCGCGAAAGCTTGGTCGGAACTTCGACGATCACTTTTAAAATCAAATTGCCCGCCCCGCTTCTCGCCGAGCGAATACCCTTTCCACGCACCGTGAACACCTGTCCGCTTTGCGTACCTTCGGGAATGGTAAAATCGAACGTATCGTCGATGGTGGGCACTTTCACCGTGCCGCCGAGTGCCGCTGTTTTAAAGGAAATGGGAAGCTCCACGTGCAAATCGAAGCGATCGCGTTTGAAAATTTTATGCGGTTCTACGCGGAACACCACGATCAAATCGCCAGGTACACCGCCCCTTGGCGCGGCTTGCCCAAAACCCTTTTTCTTCATGTAGCTGTTGGTATCCACGCCTGCAGGAATATCCAACGTA
>JAZOLI010000008.1:0-2824 GCA_045652965.1 Candidatus Scatosoma sp. | reverse complement strand
TACGTCTTTTTACTCTCTTAGGAATTAACATTACTGTTCGCCTCCTTCTGCCTTCTTAGCGCTCTTAATCACTTCGCCTTTGTAGATCCAGCACTTAACGCCGATCATACCGAAAGTCGTGTGTGCTTCCGCAAATCCGTAATCGATGTCTGCGCGAAGCGTTTGAAGAGGAATAGATCCTTCATGATAATGTTCGCTTCTCGCAATTTCAGCACCGTCAAGACGACCGCTAACCATCATCTTGATGCCTTTTACGCCTGCTCTCATCGAGCGGCCGATTGCTTGTTTCATACAACGTCTGAAAGACATACGCTTTTCAAGTTGTGCAGCAACGCCTTCTGCTACGAGTTGCGCGTCGCAATCGGGCTTTCTCACTTCCGTGATGTTGATGCTTACTGCTTTGCCGTTCGTGATTTTCGCAAGTTCTTTCTTGATCACTTCCACTTCCGCGCCGCCTTTACCGATGATAACACCAGGACGTGCCGTGAAGATGGTCACAACGATTCTTGCAGCCGCTCTTTCGATCAAAATCTTGCTCACTGCCGCTGCATAATATTTCTTCTTCAAGAACGTACGAATTACGTTGTCTTCTTTAAGGAATTTGGAGAATTCTTTTTTATCTGCATACCAAGTGGTGTTCCAATCGGCAATTACGCCAACTCTCAAACCGTGAGGATTAACTTTTTGTCCCATTATACTTCTCCTTCCAATTTCTTAACGTCTAAAATTACCGTGATATGGCTCGTGCGCTTTAAGATTGCGTGCCCTCTTCCCTTGGAAACGGGTTGCATTCTCTTAAGCATTTGTCCGCCGTCTGCATAGCATTCTGCAACAAACAAATCTGCCTTGTCCATACCCATGTTGTGTTCTGCGTTCGCCGCTGCGCTCATAAGCACTTTCTTAACTGCAAGCGCGCTGCCGTTTACGCTATAATCGAGAATCGCTTTCGCTTCTTTATAGCTCTTTCCGCGAATCAAAGCGAGTACCGTTCTCACTTTGTAAGGGGAAACTCTGATATATTTAGCGACTGCGTAAGGGCGCTTTTCTCTGTTTTGCGCAACCCTTTCCGTCTTTTTCTTCATATTCGTTGCCATTTTATCTTTTCTCCTTATTTGCCGGGTGTCGTCGTTTTCGCGGTGTGTCCGTGGAACGTTCTCGTCGGTGCAAACTCGCCGAGTTTGTGGCCGATCATGTCTTCCGTTACGTATACGGGTACGTGTTTACGTCCGTCGTATACCGCAATCGTGTGTCCTACGAAATCGGGGAAAATGGTGGACGCTCTCGACCAGGTTTTGAGAACTTTTTTCTCGTTCGATTCGTTCATCGCTTGAATTCTGCTGAAAAGCTTCGCTTCGACGTAAGGTCCTTTCTTAACGCTTCTTGACATTTTTCAAACCCTCCGATTAGTTAATTCTCTTGAGAATGAACTTGTTCGTTGCATTCTTCTTCGTACAGGTCTTGTAACCGAGAGCGGGCTTGCCCCAAGGCGTCAAAGGACCGGCATGACCGATCGGAGACTTACCTTCACCACCACCGTGAGGGTGGTCAACAGGGTTCATTACGGAACCTCTAACTTCCGGTCTCAATCCAAGATATCTTGCTTTACCTGCTTTACCAAGCGACACGAGTTCGTGGTCTACGTTGCCCACTTGTCCGATCGTCGCGCGGCACTTTAAGAGAACGTATCTCATTTCGCCGCTCGGCATTCTGATCGTCGCATATTTGCCTTCCACTGCCATGATTTGAGCGGAAATGCCTGCGCTTCTCGCGATTTGTCCGCCTTTGCCAGGCGTGAGCTCGATGTTGTGTACCATCGTACCTACAGGGATGTTTTCCAAAGGAAGCGCGTTGCCAACTTTGATGTCCGCTTTCGCGCCGCTCATAACTTTATCCCCAACGTTCAAACCAACGGGTGCAAGGATATAGCTCTTTACGCCGTCAGCATAAACCAAAAGTGCGATGTGTGCGCTACGGTTGGGGTCATATTGAATGCTCTTAACCGTTGCGGGAATGTCGTCCTTTTGTCTCTTGAAGTCGATAATACGATATTTTCTGCGGTTACCGCCACCGATATGTCTGGTGGTGATTCTGCCCAAATTGTTGCGACCGCCGCTATGACGTTGGTCGTGCATCAACGATTTTTCAGGCTTTGCACCTGCCGTTAAATCGTCATTCGTCAAAACCGTTACAAAACGACGACCTGCGGAGGTGGGTTTATACGTTTTAATAGCCATTTTTCTCTATCCTCCTGATTAAGTCAACGATTCGAAGAATTCGATCGCTTTGCTATCCGCTTTCAACGTTACGATCGCTTTTTTACGATCGGGCGTGTAGCCTTGGTTTCTACCCATTCTCTTGAGTTTACCTTTGCTGTTGAGCGTGTTCACTTTTGCAACTTGTACGCCGAAAAGCTTTTCAACTGCCAATTTAATTTCCGTTTTGTTCGCGTCTTTCTTTACGTAGAACGTATATTTTTTCGACGCGATCCCGTCGTAACCCTTTTCAGTGAGCACGGGTTTCAAAATGATATCTTCTGCAAACATTACGCGTTCACCTCCTGGAATTTCTCAACTGCAGCTTTCGTCATAACTACCTTGTTGTTTACAACTACTTCATAGGTGCTAAGTTGCGCCAAAGGAAGGGTTGCAAGTTTAGGCAAGTTTGCCGCCGCGCGGATTACGTTTACGTCGTCGTTATCCATAACCACAAGCGCCGTTTTGTTCAAGCCAAGCGCCTTTTGGAACGCTGCCATCTCTTTCGTCTTGGGTGCGGATACTTTCAATTCGTCTACAACGATAAATTCGCCGTCTGCCACTTTCTTAGA
>JAZOLI010000007.1:0-5576 GCA_045652965.1 Candidatus Scatosoma sp. | reverse complement strand
ACGTGCACGATGAAAAAATAAAAAAACACGAAAAAAGGGGCATGCCGTACGGCATACCCTCATATTTATAATATGCAGAAATATTATAAAAAGGTTTTAGTTAAGAGCAGCAAGCTTTTTCGCCAACTTCGCTTTTCTGTTGTTTGCGTTGTTCTTATGGATAACGCCTTTCGTAACCGCGCTATCGATAGCGGAAACGGATTCAGGGTAAAGCTTGGTTGCTTCTTCTTTGTTGTCAGAGCTAACAGCTTCAAGGAATTTCTTCACTTGCGAGTTGGGCGCGGATTTAATCGCTTTGTTTTGCATCGTTTTCTTTTCGATAACCAAAACTCTCTTTTTTGCGGATTTAATATTAGGCATAATGTCTATCTCCTTATGATTTTCCTGTTTTTCGTGCATTCATCTAATTGCGTAGACTATTTTAACATAAATTTCCCCGATTGTAAAACGTTTTGCAAGGGTAAAATGCAAAAAAGCATAAAAATTTCAAAAATTTTCATTGCAGGAGAGAAAAATGAGCATCCCCAAGGGCGGCGTGGCGTTTTTTGATAGTGGCATCGGTGGGCTCACCGTGCTTGCCGAATGTAGAAAGCGTTTGCCTTTTTTTACATTTTATTATTATGGCGACAACGCTCGTGCGCCGTATGGCAATCTTCCGAGCGATAAAATCGAGCGCTACGTTCTTGAAATTTTTCAAGAGTTTGAAAGCTTGCAGCCGTCGGCGGCAGTGATTGCCTGCAACACGGCGACTGCTCTTTGCATAGACGTGCTTCGAAAAAAATATTCTTTCCCCATCATAGGGGTAGAGCCTGCTGTGTTTTTGGCGGCGAAAGAGGGTGGAGAGATTTTTGTTCTCGCCACCAAAGCCACGTGCGAAAGCGAGCGATTTAACGCGCTTTGCGAACGCGCCGAGAAAACTTATCCACACGCAACTATTCGCCCTTTTGCCTGTCCGTTGCTCGCAGGAACGATTGAAAAGCATTTAACCGATCAAGATTTCGATTTTTCATTGCATTTTCCCAAAGGGAAGCCGCAATCCATCGTGCTCGGCTGCACGCACTACGTTTTCATAAAAGAGCAAATAGAATCCTTTTACGGCGCTACAACCTACGACGGAAACGCAGGTGTGGCAAGTAGATTGTGCAATTTTGTGGATAACCTTGCTAACCCGTTATACGGGTTGAATTGTGGAGAAAAATTTTCGCCGATTGAAAGTGGAACGACGAATAGGGATGAGCGACCACTTTTCGCCACTCCGCTTTTACAGCCACCAATTTACTTCCTCGGAAGCCAAAAAGGGAAAAACGAACGCGTTTTCGAACAAACGTTCGCAAAATCAGGAGACAAAGGGGTTTAGGTGGTTAAAAATCCCAAAAAAATTAAAAAAATTTTGAAAAAATGGTTTCAAATGGTTGACAAGGGGCAAAAGTGGTTGTATAATGGATTTACATAATCGTCATCGTCTCGCTTTGACGAAATTTGAAAAGGAGGAGAAACGCAAAATGTTCAAAGGCGTGTTCGAACACCAATTAGACGATAAAAATAGACTGCGCATACCCTCCAAGTTCAAAAAGGAGCTGACGGGTGAGAACGGCGAAAAGACGTATAGCTTTTTCCGTGGTATGAACCGTTGCATTTGCGTGATGGCAGACGACGAGCTTGACGAAACGCTCGCGGCGCTTTCCGAAGAAGGGATTTCCGAATCGAGCCAAGCTTCCACGTTGTTTTTTGGAAGTATCTTCTCGGCGGAAGAGGATGCGCAAGGCAGAGTGGTTTTGCCTGCTTCGCTTAAAAAGATGGCAGGCATAACAAAAGACGTGGTCACGCTTGGTCGCGGCAAACGTCTTGAAATTTGGGCTGCGGAAAGATACTACGCATATTTAGAAGGTATCGATTACGACGCGGAACTGAAAAAACTCGGAATTTAAGGAAAATCGGCAATGTTGGAATTTTCGCATAAACCCGTAATGCTCGAAGAGTGTATGCAAGGGCTTTCATTAAAGGCAGGTGGGATTTGGTTCGACGGCACGGTCGGCGGCGGCGGGCATTCCTACGAGATCTTAAAGCGCACCGCGCCAAACGGCAAACTGATTGCAACTGATCTCGACGACGAAGCGATTGCAGCGGCAAGCGAGCGCTTAAAAGAATTTAACGGTAGATTTTCCATTTATAAATCTAATTATAAAGAATATGCAAAGGTTTTTGAGATAGCGGGTGTTGACAAGATCGACGGCGCAATTCTCGATTTTGGCATCTCGTCCCATCAAATCGACGATGCGGACAGGGGTTTTTCCTATCGTAGGGCGGATGCACCGCTGGATATGCGTATGGATCAAAACGCGCCGCTCACTGCGGAAATCGTTTTGAACACCTATTCCGAAGAACAAATCGCAAGGATACTCAAAACTTATGGCGAAGAAACGTTTGCAAAACAAATCGCAAGAAACGTTGTGAAATATAGAGCGGACAAACCTTTGAAAACGTCGGGGGAGTTTGCGGAGATTATACAAAAGAGCATTCCGGCGAAATTCCGTTTCGGTGCACCGTGTGAGAGAAAGAGCTTTCAAGCGTTGCGTATCGAAGTGAACGGAGAGCTTGACGGATTGCACGAGCTTGTGATATCGCTCACACGTCGATTGAAAAAGGGCGGACGGATCGTCATTTTAACCTTCCAATCGCTTGAAGATCGGATCGTGAAAGAAGCGTTTAGATCGTTAGAATCGCCTTGCACGTGTCCTGCGAGCTTTCCCGTGTGTGTGTGCGGTAAAAAACCGGAAGTGAAAATCATCACGAAAAAGCCGATCACGGCAAGCGAAGAAGAACTCAAAGAAAATTCAAGAAGCAAATGTGCTAAGCTCCGAATCGCGGAGCGTGTTTAGATAAGGTATAGATAAGGGAATTAGGAAAAGGAAATCAGGAAAAACGGAGGAGCGAAGAAATGGCAACGTTGTTGGAACACGAAAGAACGGAAACGCTGACGCAAACGCGTGAAGCGCAATTGCATAACGCTGGAATTAACGAGCGGTATCGCCGTTTGCGTGATGCGGAAGAAAGGCAGTTCGGCGAAAGCAACGTGGCGGAACAAACCGTTTACGCATCCGTTCTTGCGCCCGAGAGACCCGTTTTCACTGCTCCTATGACCGAGGGTGTTCCTACCGTTGAGCAAACGCCCACGGTGACCGAATACGTTCGCAACGTTGTAGAAGCTCCCGTGTTCACCACGGAAAAATTTGACGCTATCACGGAAACGGTGGCGGTGCAAGCACCGATCGAAATGCCTGCCCAAGCGCGCGAAGCTGTGGTTGCGGTGGCGCAAGAAGCACAATATTCTTTGTCAAATATGGCGAAAGTCGTTATGGCGGTGTTCGCGGCACTCGTAACGGTGATGCTTGCGGTGATTTGCATCAACACGCAAATTATCAACCAAAAAACGTTGCAACTTCAAGCGCTTGAAGCGCAAAGAGCGGAGCTTTTGGAAGAAAACGCGGAAATTCAAAGCCGTATCATGGAAGCAAGATCAGAAGAATCCATCCGTGAATATGCCACTTCGCAAGGAATGATTGAAAGACAGCCGTAATACAATATATAAACTATATAAAGCATTTACGGGGTGTTTGGTTATCAAAAAGCGATTTAAAGATTTTTCAATATCGATTTTACGAAAGAGGTTGCTCGCCATAAGCTTGGCAGTGACCTTTCTTTTTTGTGTGCTTGGAGGTAGATTTTTCTACGTACAAGTGCTTTGGCAGGAAGAACTTAACTATCGCGCGCTCGATCAATGGACGCGTGAAATCCCGATTGTAGCCGAGCGTGGTAAAATCACCGATCGAAACGGAGTGATGCTTGCCGACAATTCCACGGCGTACACGGTGTTTGCTCGTTCCAACGCCATCAAAGACAAGGCATCCACCGCCATGGTGTTGGCGCAAACGCTGGAATTGGATAGCGCTACGCTATATGAAAAGTTGACGAAGAAAAAGGCTTCGGAAGTGACAATCAAAAGAAAGATCGGCAAAGAATATATTGAAGAGCTTGCCAATCTTTCGCTTGACGGCGTGTATTATTCTCGCGATAACTTGCGCCATTATCCAAAAAGCGAAACGCTTTGCCAAGTGCTAGGTTTTACGTCTTCCGACGGCGTGGGTACGACGGGAATAGAAAAATATTATGATGGATATCTTTCAGGAAGGAACGGCGAGCTTTTATACGAAACGGATCTTGTAGGGATTGAGATTGAAGGGAGCGTGGCGACCTATCTGCCAGCGGAAGACGGCTATAACGTGGAACTTACAATTGATTATGGCATACAGCAGATCGTGGAAAGCGCGCTTTTGAAAACATCGGCGGAATATTCTCCCGTTTCCGCTTCGTGTATTGTGCTCGACGTCAACAATTTTGAAGTGCTTGCGCTTGCAAACTATCCGTCTTACGATTTAAACGACGTTCCAAGAAACGATATAGAGCTTTTAAACAAGCTCACGAGAAACGCACTCGTTTGCGATATCTACGAGCCCGGTTCGACCTTTAAAATTGTCACTTCGGCTATCAATATTGAAGAGCATTTGCAAGGAAATAAAAAAGCCTTTTCGACAAATTACGTGTTTCCAAGCTCGCGCACGCGCGCGGTGGAAGGAACGACGGTGAAATGTTGGAGCAACCACGCAAACGGCAAACATTGCAATCAAACGCTCGCCGAAGCGCTCAACAACAGTTGCAACCCATGTTTTACGGATATGGCGCTTTCGCTTGGAAAGCAAACCTTTTACGAATATCTTTCCGCTTTTGGGTTTGGTAAGCGTACGGGGATTGATTTTGGCGGCGAAGCTTACGGTTTGCTCATGCCTGAAAAAGCGGTACGTGCTTGCGATCTTGCTCGCATCGGGTTTGGTCAAACGATTGCCGTTTCAGGTATTCAGCTTGCCTGCGCCACCGCTTCGGCAATCAACGGCGGCTATTATTACACGCCCAAACTCGTCAAACGGATATATGCTAGCGACGGCTACGTTTTAAATCAAGCGGAAAATGAGCCAAAAACGCGAACGGTAAGCGAAGAAGCTTCGAAAATTTTGGCGGGTATGTTAGAAGGGGTTGTCAAGGATGGAAGCGGTAAAAAGGCGTATATCGAAGGCTATAAAATCGGTGGCAAAACAGGTACGGCGCAAAAATTTGAAAACGGGCGAATTGCCGCTGGGAAATACGTGTCTTCGTTTGTGGGCTTTTTCCCTGCGGATAGCCCCAAATATCTTGCGCTTGTGGTGGTCAACGAGCCAAAAGGAGCTTATTATGGTAGCGTTGTAGCCGCGCCTTGCGCTAAGGAAATTTTCCAAGGCATTATCGATTTAAAAAAGATAGCACCCCTTATCTAACAACCTTTCCAAATAAAATCTCGCTTAAAAAAGGATAAAAAAAGAAAAAAATTTTAAATAATGCCTTTTATTTTGTTTTCAAATTCAAATAAATTTGCTATAATAAAAAAGTAATCTAATGAAAGAGGTATTATAAATATGGAAAAGATCTACACTGGCAAAACAAAAGACGTTTATAAGCTTGAAAACGGCAACGTGCTCTTAAAGTTT
>JAZOLI010000006.1:0-2859 GCA_045652965.1 Candidatus Scatosoma sp. | reverse complement strand
TTTAAGACAATGAGGAAAGTCCGAGCAGCATAGGACAGGGTGCCTGATAACGTCAGGTGAAGGCGACTTCAAGGAAAGTGCAACAGAAATAAACCGCAGGGTTTTCCCTGTAAGGATGGAAAGGCGAGGTAAGAGCTCACCGATACCACGGTAACGCGGTATGCCATGTAAACCCCACTCGCTGCAAGATTGGGTATCCGCCATATAGGGCTGTCCGTCCGGCGGAATACCGTGAATATCGCTTGAACTTGTCGGCGACGGCAAGTCTAGATAAATGACCGTACACGACAGAACTCGGCTTACAGACAAACTCAAATGCTTTAACGGCAAGGGAAATCGGGAGCAATCACCCGATTTCTTTTTTTATGTTTAATCAAACTTTAAAATTAAAAAACTTTTTGCATAGTACAAACCGTATAAAACATAGGATAGAGAGAAATTGCGAAAAGGCATATAAAAAGCGTGGAGGAAACAATATGTTTTTAGATTTTCTTTGGCTGATTTTAGGAAAAATCGTGTTTTTTACGGGTGCAATTGGAAACAAAAATTCGTTTCCGAAACCGCTATCAAAAGAAGAGGAAGATCGCTATTTGGCACTTGTAGAACAGGGTGATAAATCAGCGAGAGATACGCTTATCAAACATAATATGCGTCTTGTTGCGCACATTGCGAAAAAATATGCAGGCGCAGCGGAAACGGACGATCTTTTATCGGTGGGTAGCATGGGTTTAATCAAAGCTATCAATTCCTATCATAAGGAGCGTGGCACGACGCTTGCAACCTACACGGCTCGGTGCATTGAGAATGAAATACTCATGCTGATTCGTGCAAACAAGAAGCATAAAAAAACACTTTTCTTATCTGAGCCCGTTGGAACGGATAAGGACGGAAACGAGCTAACGCTTATGGATTTACTTTTTGAAAAAGAAGATTGCGTATTCGAACAAGTGGAGCGTTCGGTGCAAAGGGAGAAATTGGTTGCACAAATTAAAAAGATATTATCCGAGCGTGAATTTACGATTTTGTGCTTAAGATACGCTTTGAAAGGGGGAATACCGCTTCCGCAACGAGAAGTTGCAAACGTTCTTAATATTTCCCGCTCCTTCTTTTCCCGCATTCTAAAGCACGCGCATGAAAAAGTGCGTGGAAAGCTGCGCGCGGAAGATTTTATCGATTAAGGTTTTTGCGCCGCCTAAATTGCGGCGCGAATTTTTATAAATAAAACAAAAAAATTATCAAAATTTCCCAAAAAGAAGAAAAATGTGCCCTTGCACACTTGAAATTTTTTTAAGAATATGCTATACTATTACAGTCGGAAGAAGTTTCGGTTGTTTTTTGTTGCAAAAATGAAAAATGGACGAGCCTATCCGCATAAAAAGGAAGAAAAATTATTTGGAGGAATTTCAGTTATGACAATATCACAAGATGTTGCTCAAATGTTCTGCGTTGCAAAAGGCGCAGGCGTTGCTCGCCATGAAAACGCTGCCATTCCCGAAGAAGGCAAGTGGGTTCACGCGAAAGAAATTAAAGATATCAGCGGCTTCACGCACGGTATCGGTTGGTGCGCACCTCAACAGGGCGCTTGTAAGTTAAGCTTGAACATCAAGCAAGGCATCATTCAAGAAGCGCTCGTAGAAACGATCGGTTGCTCGGGTATGACCCATTCGGCGGCTATGGCTGCGGAAATTCTTCCCGGTAAAACCCCGCTTGAAGCGTTGAACACCGACCTTGTTTGCGACGCTATCAACACCGCTATGCGCGAACTTTTCTTGCAAATCGTGTATGGTAGATCTCAATCGGCTTTCTCCGATGACGGTCTTTCCATCGGTGCAGGTCTTGAAGACCTTGGTAAAGGTCATCGTTCGCAAGTGGGTACGATGTATTCCACCCTTCAAAAGGGCGTTAGATACCTTGAAATGGCAGAAGGCTACGTAACTCGTCTTGCACTTGATGCAAACAACGAAGTTATCGGCTACGAATTCGTTTCGCTTGGCAAAATGCCCGATTTCATCAAGAAAGGTATGGAACCTAACGAAGCATATCAAAAAGCAATGGGTCACTATGGTAGATTCAGTGCAGAACAGGGTGCGGTTAAGTTTAACGACCCTCGTAAAGAATAATCAAGGAGGAAAAGCAAATGTCATTATTTGAAGGTTATGAAAGAAGAATCGATAAAATCAACAGCGTGTTGAAAGTGTACGGCATTTCTTCCGTTGAAGTATGTAGAGAAATCTGCCTAGCAAAGGGCGTAGATTGTGTTAAGATCGTTCGCGCAGGACAACCTATCTGCTTTGAAAACGCAGTGTGGGCTTACACGGTAGGCTCGGCGATTGCAATCAAGAAAGGTTGCACGAAAGCTTCGGATGCAGCGGCGGCAAACGGTATCGGCTTGCAAGCGTTTTGTATCCCTGGCTCGGTTGCGCAAAACAGACAAGTTGGTCTTGGCCACGGCAACCTTGGCGCAATGCTTCTCTCCGACGAAACGGAATGCTTCTGCTTCCTTGCAGGTCACGAATCGTTTGCGGCTGCTGAAGGCGCAATCTCCATTGCACTCAACGCAAATAAAGTAAGAAAGAACCCGCTTCGCGTAGTTTTGAACGGTTTGGGTAAAGACGCGGCGTATATTATTTCGAGAATCAACGGCTTCACGTTCGTGGAAACGGAATTCGATCACGCAACGGAAACGGTAAAAGTGGTTTACGAAAAAGCATTCTCCGATGGCGATAGAGCGAAAGTTAAATGCTACGGCGCGGATTCCGTATCCGAAGGTGTTGCAATTATGAAGCTTGAAAACGTTGGCGTTTCGATCACGGGCAACTCCACGAACCCCACGCGTTTCCAACACCCCGTTGCAGGCAC
>JAZOLI010000005.1:0-16573 GCA_045652965.1 Candidatus Scatosoma sp. | reverse complement strand
CTATGACGATATATCAGCAGAACAATACGAAGAAGAATTAACAGATGACTTCATAGAAAGATATAGAGAAGAAAATAGAGAACGAAAAATCAAAGAATTGAAAGAAAGAATAAAAAAATAGGCACTTACCCAATGCCTATTTTTATTTTACTTAAATTCACATTCGGTGGGGTAATACCCTATCGCTTCGGAGCGTCCGTCTTCGCTAACGTATAACCATTTTTATCAAGTATATACTTAAAATCTTCAGCAAAAGCACTAGGAGCAATCTTAAGAACCACACCACTAATTGACTTATGATGAATAGAATGCTTAAACATATCGCACGTTATCTGAATAAGTTTTTCCAACACACACGACACGTCAACGTTTTCAACCTGTCCAAACGTTTGGATTTCGAAAACAGAATTCTCTACTTCAGCTTGTCCAGACGTTTGGACTTCAGGAACAGGCTTTTCTTCTTCAACTTGTCCAGACGTTTGGACTTCGGGCAAGGCTAACTGCACCGCCGAACGCGCCGCCAATCTCGGCAAATACACCTGCTCACGCCATTCGGCAAACTGCATCCTATCCTGCGTAGTGTCTTTATAATAGCGAACATATGCTGAGAACTCACGCACAGGAGCAGACGGTGGAAACCAATCGTGTATATGTATTTGGGGCAAATAATACAATTTGGACAGCTCAACTAATTGAGAATACGAATAAGCTTCAAACTTCTCTTGAATTTGATTATGATACGTTCCATCCCAAACCGAAAAACGAGTAAAAACGTTTATTAAATTATACGTAGAAGAACGCTTAAAATCAAATTCATTCTCACTCAATTCTTCAATGCTTTCATAGCCCAATTCTTTATAGTATTCAAAGTTGCGAGCTTCCCAAAGACGAAAACCTATATCAAAAAAAGTCTTGCTAATATTCTCCAAATCGTATTTAACAAATTTCACAAAGCTTTCCGCTGCGCTACCTTTCAAAACTTCCGTTAATTCCATTATTCTCAATCTCCACTATTTATTTTTATCGTTTTCTGTTCCAACCACAATGACCGTAAATATAAAAGCTGTATTTTACGAAATCTTTTCTCTATTCCCTACCGCGTTCATTTTTCTCGGTTTCGTTAGATTTTTCAAGGCTTTTAGCGTTTTTACTCTCACGCGCAACCCATCTTTACCGTTTTTTTTGCAGATTTCTCGCTATTTTAGAAAAATTTTTATAACTTTTCGGAAAATCACGATATTTATTTGACTTTCACCCCCTTTTTAGCGTACAATATTCTTATGAAAACGGAAAACTACTATATCAAACGTAATATTCAAGACATCGACAAAATTGCAGAGCTCCTTGAAGAGCTCCCCCCCTTTTGCGAAGACTATTTTTTAGGAATAGAATCTCGCACGAGTTGTCAAACGCGCTTAAAATACGCTTATGATTTGCGCATTTTCTTCGATTTTCTTTGCAAGCGGAAATATAGAAACTTGGATATGCTTGATTTAACGCTTGAGCATCTCGAAGCGGTCACGCATAACGACGTGGAATACTTTTTAAGCTATTTATCCCACTATCGCTTCAATGACAAGCACCTTTCCTGTGACGAACGAGCAAAAGCGCGCAAACTTTCCGCCGTTCGAGCGATGTTTAAATATTTTTTCAATAAAGGCATGATTGAAGTGGATCATTCCGCGAAAGTTGCCACGCCAAAGCTTCATGATAAGGAAATTATTCGCTTGGATCCGAACGAAGTTTCCGAGCTTGTGCATATTGCGGAAACGGGCAACGGGCTTTCCAAAAGAGCAGCGGCGTATCATAACAAAACGAAAATCCGCGACACGGCGATCGTCACCCTATTTTTAGGTACGGGAATCCGTATTAGCGAGCTAGTTGGTTTAGACAACGACAGCTTTGATTTCTCGGAAAACTCCTTTCTCGTCACGAGAAAAGGCGGAAATCAAGCAATTTTATACTTCTCCGACGAAGTGAAATACGCCCTGCAAGAATATATCGCCGAAAAATCCAACAATCCCAAGATCCCTGAATCGGAACACGCGTTTTTCCTTTCGATGCAAAATAAGCGCATCAACGTTCGTTCGGTGGAAATTTTGGTCAAAAAATATAGCAAACTCGTGTCCCCTTTGAAAAAAATCACGCCGCACAAGCTTCGTAGTACCTACGGCACGCGCTTATATAACGAAACAGGCGATATCTACGTGGTTGCGGACGTGCTTGGACATCGCGACGTGAACACAACGAAAAAGCACTATGCGGCAATCACCGAAGAAAATCGGCGCAAGGTGGCAAACGTTGTGAAATTGCGCAACGATCCCCCCACGCAAGAGAATTAGAGAATGGACGTATGCAAGAAAAGCTTGAAAAAATTTATATAATTCAACCGATTACGCGTGAAAATGCGGCGAAATATCGTGTTTTGCAAGAAGAAGCGGTGTCTTTGATTGAAAGCGCGGGCGCTGCGTATGCAGGCACGATTTATCAAAACGTACGTGAAATCAACGCCGCAACCTTTATCGGCGAAGGAAAATTGCAAGAGTTGAAAGAACGTTTAGATGGTCTTGACGAGATTACCATCCTTTTTAACGGCGAGCTTTCCCCTTCTCAAACGTTAAACATTTCCGCGGCGCTTGACGATCGTAAAGTGATTGATAGAACGACGTTGATCCTTGATATTTTCGCGAAAAACGCAAAATCGAGCGAAGGAAAATTGCAGGTCGAGCTTGCCCAACTGAAATATATTTACCCCCGTTTGAAAGGCAAAGGCGCGGCGCTTTCGCGCTTAGGTGGCGGCGTGGGCACACGCGGTCCGGGCGAAACACAGCTTGAAACGGATAGACGGTATATTCGCGGTCGGTTAAAATATTTGGAATCAAGACTCAAAGAAACGGAAAAACGCCGTGCATTGCAAACGGCGCGGCGCAAGAAAACGGAAACGAAAACGATTGCGCTCGTCGGTTATACGAACACGGGCAAATCCACCCTTTTGAATTTGTTGACAGGTGCGGAAACGTACGTAAAAAACGAGCTTTTTGCAACGCTCGATCCCACCGCTCGTAAATTTTCCATCGACGGGATTGAATTTTTGCTCGTCGATACGGTCGGATTTTTGCAAGACCTGCCGCATAATCTTATCGAAGCCTTTAAATCCACGCTTGAAAGCGCTTTGCATTGTGATCTTGCCTTAATCGTTTGCGATGCAACGGGCGAATACGATATGCAAATGCATACGACCTTGCAAACCTTGCAGGAAATGGATTTTTCTTCTCCCTATCTTTTGGTTATGAATAAAAGCGAAAACGTTACCGATTTTTCCATTTATCCGAAAGAAAGCGTTATGATTTCCGCTAAAGAAAAGCTGGGCATTGAAGGGTTAAAACGAGAAATCGTAAAGTTTTTTAAAAACGATTTTCTCTTTTGCGAATTGTTTGTTCCTTATGAAAAATCAAACGAATATGCAAAATTGAAGCCATATTTATATGAAAGACGAACGGAATTTACCGACGACGGACAAAGAATTTGGGCGACTATTCCAAGCCGCTACGGAAAGCTTTTTAACGAGTTTATAAAATAAAAGGAATGGCTTAGTCGCCACTCCTTTTTTATTTTCCGTCGTATTCTTCGGGGTTCATGTAAATTTTATCGATTTTAATGGACGCGACGTCGGACATTTCAATACATTTTCCGCAGTTGTCGCAAACCTTGTTTGGATCGAGATCGCAGGTTTCACATTCCAAACACCCAATACAATCCCGTTCGTATAATACGCATTTTAAACCTTTCTCTTTCATAACTCTACCTCCACGCTTCTATTATAGCATAAATTTTTTAAAATTCCAACAATTTTATATAAACATTTGTTTGCTTTTTGTCAAAATTTGTGATATAATAAGGAAAAATAGTAGTGACGCGCGAGGTTTTTTATGATAAATGAAGAAAAATTGATTAAAGTTATGGATTATATCCGTAAATTTTCCGAAGAAAACGGCTACACGCCGTCCGTTCGGGAAATCGGCAAAGAATGTGGCATCAAATCCACGGCAACGGTGCATAGCTATATCGAAAAATTGCAAACGAAAGGTTATCTTAACAAAACGGACAATAAAAAACGCGCCGTTACCATCGGCAAGGGCTCGGGCGTAAACGTTCCCCTGCTCGGTACCGTCACCGCAGGTCAACCCATTTTCGCTTATGAAAATTATGAAGATTATTATACCTTCCCCGTGGGCGAATTTAAAGGCGACGAGCTGTTTATGCTTCGCGTGCAAGGTACGTCTATGATCGATGCAGGCATTATGAATGGCGATAAAATTATCGTTCGCCGTCAACAAACGGCGGAAAACGGCGAAATTGTCGTTGCGCTCGTGGGTGATGAAGCCGCAACTGTAAAACGCTTTTATAAAAAGGACGGTAAAATCGTTTTACACCC
Organism: Candidatus Scatosoma sp.; assembly: GCA_045652965.1. Taxonomy (GTDB): domain Bacteria; phylum Bacillota; class Clostridia; order Christensenellales; family Borkfalkiaceae; genus Scatosoma. The sequence continues at coordinate 12,138 of JAZOLI010000005.1, read as the reverse complement.
CGAAAACGAAGCATTAGCGGATATGATCTTCGAGCCCGAAGAAGTATCTATCTTGGGAAAAGTTGTCGGTTTAATGCGCAATTATCGCGCTTAAACGGCCTATTCAATAAAAATAATACCGACTGCGAAATCAAACTCGCAGTCGGTTGTTTTTTACATTCCTTTCAAATAGGCAATTTCTTGCTCGGTAAGCGGACGCACTTCGCCGCGATCCAGCCCCGTAAGTTTCAAGCGTCCAATGCTCACGCGCTTTAAAAACGCAACATTTCTTCCAATGGCTTCAAACATACGCCGCACTTGGCGGTTGCGCCCTTCGGTGATGGTGATATGCACTTTCGTGTAAGCCTTATCAGTTTCCACGATATGCGCCTTACATTTTTTGGTCAAAACGCCGTCAAGTTCCACACCCGAACGAATGGGATTGAGATCTTTTTCAGTCATTGTGCCTTCAATGCGCACGAGATACGTTTTAGGGATTTCGCTCGTAGGATGCGTCAAACGAAAGGCAAGATCGCCGTCGTTGGTCAAAATCAATAACCCTTCCGTTTCATAATCAAGCCGTCCAACAGGAAACACTCTTCCAACCGATTCCGGCAAAAGATCCATAACCGTTTTTCTACCGCGATCGTCGGAAACGGTGCAAATCACCCCTTTGGGTTTATTCATAATATAATATTCTTCTTTCTTCTCTTCACGAGAAAGCAACACGTCGTCGACAAGCACTTCGTCTTTGTCTTCCACGTTTGCGCCAAGCGTTGCCACCACGCCGTTAATCTTCACTCTACCTGCGGCGATCATCTCATCCGCGTGCCTGCGGCTCGCCACGCCCTTTTCGGCTAAAAATTTATTAATTCGCATTTGTATATCCTTCTATTTTTCAATACTTATAGTTTATATAAATTTCCCGAAAAAAGCAAGTGTTTTAAAAGATATATTTCAAATTGAGCAACGATTTCCCCTGATTTTTGTTTTTTGCCTGCATTTTTAAGCTCTATCACCTTAATTTCGACCAGCTCTTTTTCTTCTTTTAAAAGCGGATAATCAAAATCCTTGTCCGCTTTCGCCTGCGTTTTTCCGTCTTTTAACGTAAACACCTGATTGGCGGAAACAAGCCGCTCGTTTTGATACGCCGCGAATGCATCGTCAAGCAATTTCGCCGATCTTTCATAGGTAGTCGGACAACCCAAAACCGTGCAAACGAGCGTCATATTATCCCGTTTTGCAGCAGACACCAAACACCGCCCCGCTTCTTTGGTGTAGCCTGTTTTTACGCCAATGCCGCCGTCGTATAAGGAAAGCATTTTATTTTTATTTTGCCAATGTCGCGGCTCGTAATAGCGCGTGGAAACGATCGTGCGGAAAATAGGATTGTGCATAGCGTAGCAAGTGATCAAGGATAAATCGTGCGCGGTCGTATAATGGTTTGCTTTTGGCAAGCCGTGCGGATTTTCAAAGCGACTTGCAAGCGCGCCTGCCCTTTGCGCCGTTTCGTTCATTTTGCTTGCAAAACACGCCACGCTAGAGCTACAATGGAGCGCAAGCGCCACTGCGCAATCGTTGCCAGTGCGAAGCATTAAACCGTATAAAAGTTCTTCCACGCTGTAGATATCCCCTGCTTTTAGATACACGGAAGATCCTTCCACGCCTGCCGCCTCCTCGGGGATTTTCAATTCTTCTTTTAAATTGGAAAGGTTGTCTAAAATCGTGGCGGCGGTGACAATTTTCGTGGTGCTTGCCATCGGTAAGCGAATATCGCCCCGTGCTTCGTATAACACACGCCGAGAGTTCAATTCCACAACACATTCCCCTTTTGCTTCCACGTAATTTACCGCACTCGCTTTAAAGCAAGTCGACGAACACGACACGTAAAGATAAGCCGAAAGCAAAGAAAGTGTGGCAAATCGTAAAAATAAATGCTTTTTCTTCATATCAATCCTTAGACATAACGTCGTGAATAATCTCGCCTGCTCGCTCAATAAGGTTGTCGATAGGCTCGTCGGTGATGCGGAGAATGCGACAGCTTTTCCCATCGTCGATCAAAAAACCCATCGGTTTCATGCTAATCACCGCCCCGCTACCGCCTGCAAACGGAAGTCCGTTGGCTTCTTTGACGATTTTTGCATCGCCATATTCGCCACCGCCCGAAAGATTACCCATGGTCACTTTGGAAAAAGGAATCACTTGAAAACCGCTTGCCGTGACGATGGGTTTGCCTATAACCGTGTTCACATCGGCAAGCGTGTCAAGATTTTCAAGAGAAGAATCGATCAATTCGTTGATTTTTTCATTTTTTTCTGCCATAAAATTTTTGTTTTCTCCTTTAAAAATGTAAACAATGCACATAGCAACATATATACGTTGAAATATGCCGCGATATGGAAAGAAACGCGCAAAACGTCCCCATCCGTTAGCCATAAATGATTATCAAATTTCTCGTTGCTTCCCCCAAGCAACAAGAAAATCGCGCGTAAAACGGTGTGAGATAGCGACACGGGCAAAAGATATTCCGCCCCCGTTTCCGTAGTGAGCGTAATCGCAATCAAACGGAAGCTTCTAACAAAGGAAAACCGCTTTCTTTCGCTATCCATCTGCGAATAGGGAATTAAAATTGCTTTTTTAGGCGAAACGTGCAAAGCAAGTCCGCCTTGGTAGGTTGCAACGTAGCCCCCAACGAGCTTAAAAATTTTATATAAAAACACGGCAAATCCAAATTTCCTACGATTCATATCGTAATGCGCGTCCGTCGACAATATAATGGGAAAAAACAATAAAAACGCCGCGATAATCATGCCGAGCGTTATATATAAAATTAACCTGCCCATACGATCAATATGAGCAGGTTAATAAAAAGTATGTAATTGCAAAGTTAGATTTTATTGAATTTTAATGATCCCGTCTTCAATATCTTTCAAAAAATCAGGCAGTTCAAAACCATCCGTTTCTTCCTGAGTGTTTTGTGCTAGTTCAGGATCGTTTTCAGGGTTATATTCGTCCTTTTCATAAAGATAATTGCTTTCGCTGGGGATAGCGCTTGCGCTAATTTCCGCAATACGTTTCATAAGCTCTTCATAATCAGGCAATTCTGCAAGCGATTTGAGCTTAAAGCGCTTCAAGAAATTGTCCGTCGTTGCGTATTCAACGGGCTTGCCGGGCGTTTCTCTTCTTCCACAAGGATAAATCATATCGAGTGCCAAAAGCGTTTGAATGGCATAATCGCTGTTGCTATCGCGCACCCTTTCAAGCTCCGAACGCGTGATCGGTTGCTTATAGGCGATGATTGCCGCACTTTCCAAAATCGTGCGGGTAAATTCCTTTTCGCGAATGGGTGTAAGCACGCGCGAAACAGACTCTTTATAATCGGGATTGGTCGCAAATTGCAACTTGTGGTTAAAATGCAACAATCGAATGCCGCAATCCCCCGCATATTTCTTTTCAAGCTTTGCGATGGCTTCATCCGCTTGGCGTTTGGTGATTTCTAACTTTTCACGCAAAAAATCGATAGGCACTGCATCGCCCGATGCAAATAAAATAGCCTCAATTATATTCGTCAATTTCTCCAATTTCTTCGTCCTCTCTTCTTTCAGGATTTTTCTTGATGGTGATGGTTGAGAACAGTTCTTCCTGCTCTACGATGATAAATTGATGTTTCAAAAGCTCTAAAAGCGCTTGGAACGTCGTCACAACTTCAGGCGTTGTCGAATCCTCATCAAACAACTCTTCAAACTTCATTTGATCTTGCGAAGCCACTCTTTGGCGGATATGTTTGATCTTATCACGAACGGTGAACGTGTCTTTGGGAATTTCACGAGTGTTCGGAGCTTCCTTTCTCTTCGTTTCCAAGCGGGGCATCATTTTCGTGAACGCATCCATAAGTCCGTCGAGCGTCATATCCGTATATTGCTCTTGCACCGTAGAAAATTCTTTGTCTGGCTCTTTAAATATGTAGCCAACCGTTTCACGTTCTTTGAGCTTTTTCGCCGTTTGATATTCTTCGAGCGCTTGAATAAGCTCTCTTTCAGGGCTATAAACGTCGTCGGACACAAAATCTTCGTTGTTATCGTCCCCCCACTCTTCTTCAAAGGCAGGCACAAGGCTACGCGCTTTGATGTCAATGATGGTTGCCGCGATGTTTAAATATTCACTCGCCTTTTCCATATCCAAAAAGGGAAGCCCTTTCATATACGACAAGAATTGTTCAGTCACTTGCGAAACAAAAATGTCCTTAATCTCAATCTCTTCTTGCTTGATCAGATGCAACAAAAGATCGAGCGGACCTTCGAAGTTGTCGAGCACGGTCGTGTAATCGACTTCCGTTTCAAAGTTTTTAACGGAATCCACCGTCAATTTCTCTTTTTCCATTCTATTCTCCAAGTGTAATGGGTTCTATTTTTTTTGTAAGCGATTGGGGATAACGTCGTTGCGCGTTAAATCCTGATAGGATTGCGGACGAACGATATATTCCGCTTGCCCGTCCTTTACAAGCACGCAAGGCGGTATCAAATTACGGTTATAATTCATTGCCATAGAATAGTTATACGCTCCCGTTGAAAGCACGGCAAGAATATCCCCCGATTTGGCTTTTGGAAGAGAAACGTTCACGGCAATTAAATCTCCGCTCTCGCAACATTTTCCTGCTATCGATACCATTTGCGTGCATTCTTCATTCGCGCGATTTGCTAAAACGGGCGTATATTTCGATTGATATAACGCGTATCTAGGGTTATCGAACATACCGCCATCCACCGCCACGTAGGTTTTTACACCCGGTATTTCCTTAATTGCACCAACGCTGTAGAGCGTGATGCCCGCTTCTCCAACGATCGAACGCCCCGGCTCAATCAAAAGATACGGCAATCTTAAGCCCTTTTCTTGTGCTTTTTCCTTTACCGCGCTGATAAGCGCTTTTAAATATTCAGCATAGCCTTCGGGAGAAATTTTACGATCTTCGTCAGTGTACCAAATGCCGTAGCCACCGCCGAGATTGAGTGTTTCCATAACGAAACCGTTTTGCTCTTTCATGTCCGCGGCAAAATTCATACACTTTTCCACGGCAATCACGAACGATTGTTTTTCAAAAATTTGCGAGCCAATATGACAATGATAGCCTTCTAAAACTACGTTTTCCTTGGAGAGCGCGTAAAGCGAAGCCTTTTGAGCCGTGCCGTCCTGAATGGAAAAGCCAAATTTACTATCCGTCGTCGCCGTTTGCACAAACGCGTGCGTATGCGCTTCCACCCCGGGATTGATCCGAAGCAAAACTCTTTGCTTCATCCCCCGTTTTTTTGCTTCCGCGTCGATTTTGTCAATCTCTGAATAAGCATCCGCAACGATACACCCAATTTTGCAATCAAGCGCTTCGCCAATTTCATAATCGAGCTTGTTGTTGCCGTGCATATAAATTTTTTCCGCAGGAAACCCTGCTTGAAGCGCGGTGTAAAGTTCGCCGCCTGAAACGACGTCTACACCGATATTTTCTTCATCGGCAATGCGATAAATCGCCTTACACGAAAACGCTTTGGAGGCATATAAAACAAGGCCGTTTTTGCCATATTCATTGTAGAGCGTGTCGCGATATACACGCATCATTTGTCTGATATAGGCTTCGTCGAACGCGTAAAGCGGCGTACCGAACGTTTTGGCAAGCTCGACACAATCCGCGCCGCCAATTTCCAAATGCCCTTTTTCGTTGATTTTTAAGCTTTCTCTTGCGTTCATCGTCTATTTATCCTATTTTAAATTTCACTTGATACAATTGTATCAAATTTCTCGTGAAAAAGCAAGGGGAGAAAGGCTTTTTTTATGAAAAAATCCGCCCTTACAGTTTTTTTTTCGTAAAGACGGTTGTTTTTCAATTTCATCGCGCATTCCAACCTAACGCAACGTCGCGCAAACGATCGAAAAAGTTTGCTTTTTCCACGTCGAACGCTGCAACGAGCGGCACTCTTTCCACTTCCACGTTGTCTTTAAACACAACGAGCTCGCCCACCTTTTCGCCCTTTTTTAACGGCGCTCGCAGGGTATCCAAATGCGTTTCAAGCGTCACGTTGACATTTTCACCACGTCTATGAAAGGTAAATGCCGATCGATCAGGGCAAACTTCCAGCTTTTTAATCTTACCGCCGTTTACAAATCCTGTGTTTTCAAGCGGTACGTTCGCTTCCACAATAGGCGTCGCCACATAATTTGCGAACGCGTAATCAAACATCGTTCTAACGTCGTTAAAGCGCGTTGCGCTGTTTTCTTCCCCAATTACAACAGAAATCACGCGCATATCGTTGCGTTTTGCCGTTGCCGCAAGACAAAATCCAGCTTGGTTGGTAAAACCCGTTTTTCCGCCGTCGCAACCATCGTAAAACCGCACGAGTTTATTGGTGTTCGTAATCTCCGTGTGTCGACCTTTCGGATGCTGAAATTTGTCCATCCAAACCTTACCAAACTCGTAATATTCTTGATGAGAAAGCAATGCTTTGAGCATAATCGCCACGTCTTTCGCGCAAGAATATTGCGGTTCTTTTGGCAAACCCGTACAATTTGCAAAAAGCGTATCGTTTGCACCAAGTGCTTTTGCTTTTTCGTTCATCTGATGGGTAAACAGCTCTTCATTTCCCGCAATTCGCTCCGCAAGTGCTACACAACTGTCGTTTGCCGAACACACCACAATGCTTTTTATTAATTCTTTTACGGGATATTTTGCGTTTGCTTCCAAAAACACTTGCGATCCGCCCATAGATGCCGCTCGCTCGCTTATCGTCAGCTCTTCGCGCATGTCCATACCCCCAGATTTAATCGCGTCAAAAGCCAAAATAAGCGTCATAATTTTACACATGCTCGCAATCGGCAAATGCGTTCGCTCATTTTGAGCGTGCATCACTGTTCCCGTTGCAAAATCCATTAAATAGGAAGCTTTTGCCTTAATTTGTAAATTTACCGCGCTTTTTTGGGCGTTTTTTGCCGCAATTTGCGTATATTCTTCCGTTTTTACACTTTCAGCGCCTGCAACCACGATTTCTCGCCCCTTATAAAGCGAACCCGCCGAAGCGATCGTTCCAAACGCGATCGCCGCGCTAAGCAAAGCACCTGCAATCTTTTTCATTTCTACCTCCAAATTTATAATTGTTTGCCTGACATCTTTAAACAACTATGCCACACATAATAATTATGTGTGGCATAATTATCTTTTATTCACAAAGCATCCTTTGGATATCGATGCCAAAACCGCGCGTCGGATCGTTTAAAAACACGTGCGTAATCGCCCCTACCAATTTGCCGTTTTGTAAAATGGGGCTTCCGCTCATGCCTTGTACAATACCGCCCGTTTCTTCAATCAAGGCTTCGTCGGTGATTTTAATCACGTAATTTTTATGCTCACGATTGCTTTTATCCACTTTCACTATCTCCACTGCATATCTTTTCGGCTCTACGCCGTTTATCGTGGAATAGATATACGCACTCCCTGGCGTTACGTCCTGTGAACTTGCCACTGCGCGCATTAAATCGCTTGTTTCAAAGGTTTCGGATATTTGCCCAAAAATTCCGCAATCACACAATTTTTCGGCGTTTCCAAGTCTTTTATCGGCTAAAAACATACCGCGAAGCTCACCTGCTCTCCCACGTACACCTTTGGTAATCCCTACGATACTACATTCATACACAATGCCGTCGGCAATTTTGAGTTCGCTTTTATTTTCACCAACGACGGAATGACCGAGCGAGCCGAAGCGACCACTCGTTTGATCGATATACGTAACCGTTCCAATACCCGAAACGCTATCACGAGCAAGCACGCCAATTTTATAACGTTGCGTTGCTTTATCCTTTACCGGTCTAATTTCCACGTTTAACGTTTCGCTATTGCGATTGATTTCTATATTTAAGCATTTCCCACGGCTTTTATCTACCAATTCATTGAGCTCGGCAATCGTTTCCACGCGTATGCCACCCACCTTTTCAATTCGATCACCTGTGCGAAGCCCTGCCTGTAAAGCAGGTGAAACCATGCCGTTTTCCGTTACCACTTCGCACACGCCTATAATTTGCGCACCGCCTGCTTTCAAGGTAAACCCTGCAGACATACCGCCCACGTACACGACGGATTCTTGAGCGCTAACACTCACCATTTGACCAAAGCTACAAAAACTCACGGAAACGGCGGTCAAAGCCCCCAAAATAAAAACACTCAACTTGCGCATACATCCCTCCGCTAAAAGGTAATTTGCGCAAATTGAGCGTTTCTATTCAGTTATTTTTATGAAAAAAGCGAGAGAAAAGATATCAAGAAATGGTTTGTTTGTATTCTTTTGCCTGTTTTAACAATTCTTCGGCGTGTTTCACCGCAAATTCGTCGCCGTCACTCCCACCGAGCAGGCGCACAATTTCTTTAATTTGCGCCTCTTTATCTAGCTTATGCACGTGTGTGATGGTCTTTCCCTTTTCTTCTATTTTTTCAATCAAAAATTCATCATCACTCATCGCCGCGATTTGGGCAAGGTGAGAAACAGCTATGATTTGCGTTCCTTGTGCAATGCGCGCAAGCTTTTCACCAACCACTTTTGCCGTCTTTCCGCTAATCCCTGCATCAATTTCATCGAAGATATACGTCGAAATCTCATTCACGTCGGAAAGCTGGGCTTTCACCGCCAACATAAATCGGCTCATTTCCCCACCGCTGATAATTTTCCCAAGCGGTTTCATCGGCTCGCCAGCATTGGCGGAAAACAAGAAACGAATTTCATCCAAACCATTCGTGTTTGCACGAGAAGCGTCTTCTTCCGAATATTCATTATATTCCACGTCAAACTGCGCGTGCTCAATGTTTAGCGTTTTCAATTCTTCCGTCACACGTCTGCAAAACGCCACGCCAGCTTCTTTTCTCAACGCCGTCATTTCACAGCACAGCACGTAAATTTTCTTTAAAAGCTTTTTCTTCTCCGCACTCAACGCCGCATATTGCCCTTCGCAATCGGATAACAGCTCATATTCTTCTTTCATCTTGGCTAAGTATTCGTCTATTTCCGCTTTATTTGCGCCATATTTGCGTTTTAACGAACGAATGACATCTAGACGATTCTCCGTTTCTTCCGCTTCGTTTTCATCGAAATAAAGCGCATCTGAAAGCCCTGTAATCGTTTCAGACAAATCATCCGTTTCAATCGCCAAGCCTTCCAATTTTTCTAAAACTTCACCATAGGCCGTATCAAGCTTGGAAACGGAAGCAATCGAGCGGCTTGCCATACGCAATCCGTCCAAAACGCCCATTTCCCCCGATAAAGAATCCAAAGCACCGCGAACGGCGGTGATAATCTTTTCAAGGTTGATGATTTTATTTCGTTTTGCGATAAGTTCGTCTTCTTCCCCTTCTTTCAAATCAACCGCTTCAATTTCTTCAATTTGAAAACCAAGGATATCTAGCCTGCGTTCACGCTCTTTTTCGTCGCCGCCAAGCACCGCTATGCGCGCATCGATATCTTTGCTTTGTTTTATGAGATTTGAAAGCAACGTTTTCTTTTCAAAAAGCGGCGCACCCACCACACCGTCAAGCGTTTTTAATTGATTGCTTTCTTTAAGCAAAAAGAAATGCTCGCTTTGTCCGTGCACGTCCACAAGGGAATCTGTCACTTTGCGAAGCATCGCTGCAGTCACCGTGTTTCCGTTGATTTTTACGCTGTTTTTGCCCGCTTCTGAAAACTTTCGAGAGATGATAATTTCACCTTCCGATTCGATATCCATTTCTTTGAGCGTTTCCACGGCTTTTGCGTTTTCAGGCACAAAAAACCCTGCCTTGACCATACACTCTATTTCACCGTAGCGTATCATAGAACGATCGGCTTTTGCCCCCAAAACAAAATTGACGGAATCGAGAATAACCGATTTACCCGCGCCCGTTTCCCCTGAAAGCACGTTCAAACCTTCGCCGAAACGAATTTCCGCGCTTTCAATAAGCGCCACGTTTTTAATGGTGAGTTTTGCAAGCATAGTTTTATCCGTTTATCTTATGAATCCGTTAATCTTTTCAACAACCGTTTGCGCAGTTTCATCGTTTTCGCACACAATCAAAAGCGTATCGTCGCCCGCCACCGAGCCCACGATTTCGCCATAGTTCAATTTATCCACCACCGCGCCTGCGTTCGCACCGTTGCCTGCAAGCGTTTTTACAACAACGAGATTTTTTGCCGCACGCACGGAAATTACACATTCGCGGAACAAATTCTTCATTTTAGGGGAAATTTCACTTTCCCCATCGTTGATATACGCATAGCGATATTTTTTCTCAATGCCCGCAACCTTAAACAAATGCAAATCGCGAATATCGCGCGAAATCGTCGCTTGCGTCACCACGAGATTGCGCGCGTTCAATTCAGCGCAAAGCTCTTCTTGCGTTTCAATTTCTTTGGTGGAAATAATCTCCAACACTTTGGCATGTCTTGCCGATCTTAACATTTTCCTCTCCTTTTCCTTCGTAATTTATTCGTTCAATTTATTTCTAACCTTTGCAAAAAAATCGGAATTGTCCCGAACTGGGAAATCCGCCGTAAACGGCGCTTTCCGCACGAAAACCGCCGCATTTTCAGGCAATCTTCCCAAAATTAAGCCGTCCGCCGACACGATTGCTTTCCCTCGCATAATGCGAAATGCAAATTCTTCCGAATCGGAAAAGACAACCGGTCGTGTGCGCATGGAAAACGCGCATACAGGCGTGAGCATCACCACCGGCGCTTCGGGTGTTAAAATCGCGCCGCCTGCCGAAAGAGAATAAGCCGTAGAACCCGTGGGCGTACACAAAAGCACTCCATCGCCCGAAATCACGTCCAACCCTTCTTTGGATTGCACTTGCACGCGAAGAATTTGCGTGGATTTCAACGTAGAAACACCTGAATCGCGTTGCAACGCAATTTCGTTGAGCGCATAAAAACATTTTCCTGCAATTTCCACTTCCAAAACGCTACGTTTTAAAATGCGGCACGTTCCTGCTTCCACCTGCGACAAAAGCTCGGCGATGCGTTCCCTTTCGTCTTTCTCATATTCCGTTAAAAAGCCCAAATTCCCATAATTGATGCCGATAATTTTCACGTTATTTTGCGCCGCAGACACCGCCGAATGCAAAATTGCACCGTCCCCACCAAGCACGATCACAACATCGACTCCTTCAATTTCTTGCGAAGTTGTGAACATTTGCGTTTCGTAGCCGAGCGAACGCAAAAATTCGACAAACTCGTCAATCACTTGTTGGCTTTTCACCTTTGAAATTTTGCCTAATACTCCGATTTTCATCGTTTTCTCCAATCGTTCATGATTTCAATTCTTGCAGAAAGTTTTGGACGATATTCACGGTTTGTGCCGTGGAAAGCGCGCCCAATCGCTGCGTTTTCATATGCAATACGTATTCGATGTTTTTTCCTTTTCGCACGGGCGCGTTCACGATCCCGAACGGATACAAGCCGTTTTCTTCGGCAAAATCGAGCACCTTTTTCACAATCTGCGCATGCGCCGACGGATGCACGATCCCACTTTTTCCGATATTTTTCTTTTCACACTCAAATTGCGGCTTAATTAAAACAATCGCTTCCCCTGCATCGCCTAAAATCCTTTTAATCGCAGGGAAAATCAAGCGTAAAGATATAAAACTAACGTCCGTCACAACCCCATTGATCGGCTCGGGAAAATCGTCTTGGGATAAATATCTTGCGTTGGTATTTTCCATTTGCACGATTTTGTCATTGCCTAAAAGACTTTCGTGCAACAAACTCTCACCCACGTCCACGGCATAAATTTTCGCCGCGCCGTTTTGAAGCAAGCAATCGCTAAACCCGCCCGTACTCGCGCCAATATCAACAAAAACCTTGCCATCACAAGCAAAATCAAACTTTTCAATCGCGCGTGCGAGTTTATATCCGCCGTTAGAAACGAAGCTTTGCTCCGCCTGCACAAACGTTATCTCGTCCGTTTTCTTGATTTCGTCTTTGCTACGGATAGGCTTGCCGTTCACAAGCACCAAACCCCTTTCAATCGCTTCTGCGGCTTTCGTTCGAGAGCCGTATTTTTCCGCGAAATATTTATCCGCTCTCATGCAAGCACTTCCGATATATAAGCTTCAATTTCCCCACAATTCACGCCGTATTCTCTTTGCAATTCACCAACGCC
>JAZOLI010000004.1:0-4733 GCA_045652965.1 Candidatus Scatosoma sp. | reverse complement strand
ACGCTGCCTGCGTTGGGATCTGCCATTTCAAACTTCGAAAGCATCATGAGCGAGAAGTTAGAGCCCGTAGCTCCGCTTCTATCGAGACAAGAAATGATATATTCTTCCACGGCTTTGAAAGAACCGAAATCGTAAATGCTCGGCATCGTCACCGTGTAGGCGTTGATCACGCGGCCGTCCACCACGTTATATCCCGTCCATTGATAAGCATCCACGTAAAGCTCATTGATTTCGCCGTTTGCGAGTTTGCCGATAAAATCAGGAATACTCAGCGTTTCCGCCGCGCCCAAAACGTTGGAAATGAACACGCTCACGAGCCCAACGACAACGACGGCAACGACAATAAAGATGATAGTTTTTGTTCTTTTATTCAAAACAAATTCTCCTTGTTGTTTCTCTTTTTTTTTATTTATACCCCTTTAAAAAGGGGCATAAACGGATTGAACGATTTTATTGTATCATATCCGCCATATTTTTCCAAGCGTTTTTGCGTGGGAAATAAAACATTTGGCAAACGTTTACCAAGTTTACACATACGTGATGTGCTTTTATCTTCTTCTCCTGCCGCCGAAAAGCATAATCACCCACAGCGCAAAGCGCAAAAAATAAACGAGCGAAAGGGCAAGCGAAGCCACGTACGTTTGTGCCGCCGCCGCGAGCATCTCGTCGGCATAGGGCAATTCTTCTTCCGTCAAAATCCTTTCTTTCACGAGCATATGCTTTGCTCTACGGCTGGCATCATATTCGACGGGCAACGTGACGAGCGCAAACAGGGTTGCAAGCCCATATAACCCCACACCTGCAAGCGCAAGATAAAACCCTAAATCGGAGTTTTGCGTAGTGACAACGAACACGTCTAAAATCAAACCAAACAGCACGAGCGGAAGAGCAAGACGGCTACCCACGTTCGTGATAGGAACGAGCCACGTGCGAAGCTTGTAGGGCAAATACCCCCTTTTCTTTTGCACCACGTGCCCAATCTCGTGCGCCGCCACTGCAACCGCCGCCACCGAATCACTGCCATACACACTCTCCGAAAGATTGACGATCTTTTTCGTGGGATGATAATGATCGGAAAGCTCGCCGCCAACGCGCCCGATGGAAACATCGTCAATGCCGTTTGCACGAAGCAACTTTCTCGCCGTGTCGTAGCCCGTCGCGTGCGAGCGCGTACCCATTTCTTGAAATGCCGCATAGGTGGAGCGCACTTTCGAGCTCGCCCGAACAGCAAAAACCGTACAAAGTAAAATCAAGCCTAAAAATATCCAATAATACGTGTACATTTCTATCTCCTTACCCCATAATATGTGCGATTTTTTACAAATCAATCGCGAACGGATAAAGCTCCGATTTAGAAACTCCGCGATCCTTGGCGGCTTTTTTCAACGCTTCCTTTTTTTCAAGCCCCGCCGCCATATAGTGCTGTATGTGTTCCTTAGGCGAAAGGGCGTTTAAGGGCGATTCCTTTTCTTCCGCGCCCGAAACAACCAAAACGTATTCGCCGCGCTTTTCTCCGTCCAAGCCCTGCGCGAGCGTAAAACGCTTGGTTTCTTCGTGGAGCTTGGTGATTTCGCGCACTGCCGCGGCCTGCCTATCGCCAAACACTTCGTACATGGCTTTAATGTCCTTATCCACGTCCTGCGGGGCGCTATGGAACGCGAGCGTTAAATCAAGATCTTTATATTTTTCCAAAAGGGCTTTTTTCTCGCTTGCCTTGTCGGGCAAAAACCCGATGAATGCAAACCTATCGGCAGGAAGCGCCGATAAAACGAGCGCCGCCACGAACGCGCTTGCCCCGGGGATAAGCGTGTAAGGCTCGCCTGCTTCCCTTAAAATTTTACACACCACGTTCCCAGGATCGGACACCACGGGCGTGCCGGCATCCGACACGATCGCCACGTTCTCTCCCTTTTTTGAATGTTCTAAAATTTTTTCCGCCGCTTCCGCTTCGTTAAATTTATGGCAAGCATAAAGCGGCTTTTTAATCTCGTAAGCATTCAAAAGCTTGATGGTGTGGCGCGTATCTTCACAAAAAATAACGTCCGCCGCTTTAAGCGTTTCGAGCGCGCGCAAGGTTATGTCCTTTAAATTCCCGATCGGAGTTGCAACAAAACTAATCATTTTCGTTTTCGTTTTCCTTTTGGTTTATAAGCGTGGGTAAAATTTCCGAAGTCGGCTTTCCGCCTTTCACTGCTTCAAGCATAATCAAATAGGGCTTTGCGCCCGCCTTTCCTGCAACGAATTGTATGCGTTTGACTTCTAAATTATGTTTTTTGAGCACGTAGCACGCTTCGGCGAGCCGATCGGCGCGGTTTAAAAGGGCAAACCTGCCGCCAAATTTGAGCGCGAACGAAGCCGCTTTTGCAATTTCTTCCAACGTGATGGTCAGTTCCTTTCGACAAATAGCTTTTTCATAGCACTCGTTGTCAAAGCCGCCACGCTCGTAGGGTGGGTTGCATAACACGAGCGAAAAACTTTCACGATAGTTTTCAGGGATTTCCTGCAATTTGCCTTGACAAAAATCAAATTCGTCAAACCCGTTCAGCTTCGCCGTCTTTTTTGAAAGCTTAGAAAGGGATTCTTGGAGTTCAAAAAGTACGTAGGAAAGGTTGTTTTTCTCGTGCCTGTTCAGGGCGTGAAAATGAAAGGCTACGATGCCGCTTCCAGCACAAAAATCGGCAATCCGATCCCCGTTTTTTGCACGCGCAAAACGCGATAAAAGCACCGAATCAGACGTGAAACGGTAAAGATTGGTATCCTGCACGATCTTCAAATCGTCTATCCCCATGTCTTCTATCACTTCGCTCACGATCTTTCTCCTAAATTTCACTTGTTTTAAGTATAGCAATAACGCGTGAAAAAGTCAATAAAAACGGGATAGAATTTTCACAAAAACACATACTTGCATTGTGAATACTCTTTCATCAAGTTTACAAAAAAATCTACAAACGCTTAAAAAATTGCTTCCGTCGGAAGACATTTTAACCTACGAATTTCAAACGCAGGATAACGTTTCTTGCGCGCTCGTTTATGCCGACGGCATGGTGAACAAAGAGCTTTTAGGCGCGCTCGTTGCCAAGCCTTTATCACAGCTTGTTTTAAAAAAGGACGGGGGCAAGGATAAGACGAATGAAGAAAAAGTGCAAACAACTGCTCGCTTTCCCGAACTAAAAACAGCGGAAACGATAGAAGATATCTTAAAGGAAATTTTAGACGGCAACACCCTTTTGCTCGTGGACAGCATGACAACGGGCTTTATCGCGGGCGCGAAGCTTTTACCCGTGCGCGCGGTGATCGAACCGCCCACGGATATCGCCGTGAAAGGTCCGCGCGAAGGGTTTATCGAAGACGTGAAAACGAACATGACGCTCGTTCGGAAACGTTTAAAAACTCCCGATTTGCGCTTTCAAACTTTGCGCGTTGGCAGGCGCTCGGATACCGCCGTCGTCGTATGTTGGCTCGACGGCACTTCCAATGAAAAAATAAAGGACGAAATCGTGCAAAAAATCGAGGCGATCGATATCGACAACGTTCCCGATTCATCGTATATTTCCGCCTTTTTATCGCCGAGAAAACACTCGGTGTTTCGTTCGGTCGGAACAACGGAAAAACCAGATATTTTCGCCGCAAAAATTGCCGAAGGCAGGGTGGGAATTTTAGTCGACGGCTCGCCGATTGCGCTCACCGTCCCCTTTTTGCTCACGGAAGATTTCCAAAGCAGTGAAGATTATTTCATCTCGCCGTTTATGGCAACCATCTTCCGTGGCATACGTTTCATCGCGCTTTTCGTTTCCATTTTCCTGCCTGCGTTCTACGTCTCGTCGCAACTTTTTAAAATGCAGCTTTTGCCCCTTGGCTTAATGCTCACCATTGCAAGCGGCGTGCGCGAATTGCCGCTCTCACCGAGCATGGAAATGTTCGTCGTTTTGTTGCTTTTGGAAATTTTAAAGGAAGCGAGCATACGCATGCCTAAATACGTGGGCATGTCGCTCTCCGTGGTCGGCGCGCTCGTGCTTGGCGACACGGCGGTGTCGGCGGGGATTTTATCCACCCCTGCGATTATCGTCGTTGCGCTTTCGGGTATTTGCCTTTACACCGTGCCCGATTTTGTGGAAACGGGTAGCATTTTGCGTTGGACGTTCTTAATCGTTGCAGGCGCGCTCGGTCCATTTGGGATTGTGCTCTTATCCGCGTTTTTGCTCGTGTACGTCGTTTCTTGCGATAGCTATGGCACGCCGCTTCTTGCTCCTTTCTCGCCACTCATTCGCACCGATCTTCGCGACACCGTGGTCAAATACGGCATGGAAAGTTTATCTTTTCGCCCTGAGATTTTACGCTCAAAAAATAAAACGCGGCTTTCCACCGCGCAAAAAAACACGCAAGAAAATATGCTAAAAGGAGAAGAAACCGATGATTAAATTCCCTGGGCTTATCACGCCTGAAAACGATGAAATCCATGGCAGACAGATCGCCTTTTTCGCGGCGTTTATCCTGCCCGTTTATAAGCTTTTAGAGCTTCCGTCCATTCTCGCACACTTTACGGGCGGCGATCTTTTGTTGCCTGCTCTTTTGCAATATCTTTTCCAAGCGGGTGTGCTTTTTACGCTTCTTTTCATCGTTTCGCGTTTGGAAAAGCCGCTTTTTGAATGCTTAAAGGAACGGATAGGAAAGTGGACGGCTCTTTTTTACGGGCTCTACGTTTTCTATTTTCTCTTTGCGGCGATGTTGCCGCT
>JAZOLI010000003.1:0-2413 GCA_045652965.1 Candidatus Scatosoma sp. | reverse complement strand
CATCGATTACGGATTTGCGGAAGCACACACGACTTTCGGTATGATCGGCGTTAAGGGCTGGATCTACAAAGGCGAAGGGATTATATCCGGGAAGAAACCCGTAGCGGAAGGAGGCGAACAGTAATGTTAATTCCCTAGAGAGTAAAAAGACCTAGACAACATCGCGGCACGATGAAAGGTAAGGCGACGAAAGGCAACGTAATTGCATACGGCGAATATGGCCTTGTGTCCGAACTATTCGGCTGGATCAAATCCAACCAAAGCGAAGCGGCGCGTATCGCAATGACGAGATTCATCAAGCGTGGTGGTAAAGTTTGGATCGACATCTTCCCCCATAAGCCTATCACGAAGAAACCTGCGGAAACGCGTATGGGTTCTGGTAAAGGTTCGGTAGAATATTGGGTAGCTGTGGTAAAACCCGGCCGCGTAATGTTCGAAATGGCAGGTGTAAGTGAAGAAGTAGCAAGAGAAGCAATGCGTCTTGCGGCGCACAAGCTTCCCGTAAAGTGCAAGTTTGTTAAGAAAGAAGTCGTAGCAGCGGAAGCTGAAACGGCAGAAGGCGGTGAACAATAATGAAAGCAAAAGAAGTGAAAGAAATGACGAGGGAAGAACTCGAGTCCAAGCTTGCGGAGCTCAAAAGCGAACTTTTCAACCTTCGTTTCCGTTTAGCCTCCGGACAGCTTGACAACCCCGTTTCCATCAGAACGAGCAAGAGTCACATCGCTCGCGTAAACACGGAAATCCGTGCGAGAGAGCTCAAAGCGTAAGGAGGACTACGAATCATGGAAAGAAATTTAAGAAAAGAAAGAATCGGTTTAGTAGTATCCGATAAAATGGACAAGACGGTCGTTGTGGAAATCAGCGACAAGAGCAAACATCCGCTCTACAAAAAGACGATCACGAAAACCAAGCGCTTGAAAGCGCACGACGAAGCAAACGAATGCGGCGTTGGCGACAAAGTACGTATCGTCGAAACGAGAAAGCTCAGCAAGGACAAGAATTGGAGAGTTGCTGAAATTCTCGAAAAAGCTAAGTAATTAAAGGAGAAACGAGAATTATGATACAACCTCAAACGAGACTCAAAGCTGCTGATAACAGCGGTGCAAAAGAGCTCATGTGTA
This sequence comes from Candidatus Scatosoma sp., assembly GCA_045652965.1. Classification (GTDB taxonomy): domain Bacteria; phylum Bacillota; class Clostridia; order Christensenellales; family Borkfalkiaceae; genus Scatosoma. The sequence goes on along the minus strand of JAZOLI010000003.1, from coordinate 1,292 downwards.
TTAGAGTATTAGGTGGCTCCTTCCGTAAGACGGGCAACGTTGGCGACGTGATCGTAGCGTCCGTAAAAACGGCAGCTCCCGGCGGCGCTGTAAAGAAAGGCGACGTAGTTAAGGCAGTCATCGTAAGAAGCGTAAAAGGTGTAAGAAGAGCAGACGGAACGTACGTTAAATTTGACGAAAACGCGGCTGTAATCATCGACAACCAAAAGCAACCCAAGGGTACGCGTATCTTTGGGCCGATCGCGAGAGAATTGAGAGATAAAGACTACATGAAGATTATCTCCCTTGCTCCCGAAGTTCTGTAATTTGTCAGGAGGACTAAAACAATGAACGTAAAAGTAAATGATAACGTACTTGTAATTGCCGGTAAAGACAAAGGCGTACAGGGAAAAGTCCTTGCCACGTCCCCGAAGGCAAATACGATCACGGTAGAGGGCGTTCGCATTCAAAAGAAGCATCAAAAAGCAAGAAAGGCGAATGAAACGAGCAAAATCGTAGAAATCCCTGGCCCTATTGATGCGTCGAACGTAAAAGTAGTGTGCCCCACCTGCGGCAAAGCGGTGAGAGTAAAGCACGCGGTAGTAGACGGTAAGAAAGTAAGAGTATGCGGATGCGGCGCAGTTCTTGACAAGGCTTATTCGAAGAAAGCGGCGGCGAAAGCTGCGGCAGCTGCTGAAGAAGCGCCTAAGAAGAGAACGAGAAAGCGTGCTGCAAAACCTGCTGAAACGGCTGAAACACCCGTGGAAAACGATTAACGAGGTAACGTAAAATGGCAGAAAAAGTTTATAAAAACAGAGTAAAAGAAAAGTATGAAAAAGAAGTAGTACCTTTCCTTATGAAGAAATTCGGATACAAATCCGTGATGGAATGCCCTAAGCTCGTGAAGATCGTGATCAACACGGGTCTTGGCGACATCAAGGATAACGCTAAGTCGGTCCAAATGACGGAAAACGAAATCAAACTCATTTCCGGTCAACAACCGATCTTGACGAAAGCGAAAAAATCCGTTGCAAACTTCAAGGTAAGAGAAGGCCAAACGGTTGGTATCAAAGTGACGCTTCGCGGCGAAAGAATGTACAATTTCTACGACAAGTTCGTGTCTATCGCACTTCCCAGACTTCGCGACTTCCGCGGCGTTTCGGACAAAGCGTTTGACGGACGCGGCAACTATTCGGTAGGTTTGAAAGAACAACTCATCTTCCCTGAAATCACCTATGATCAGGTTGATAAAATCAGAGGTATGGACGTTGCGATGGTAACCACCGCGAAAACGGACGAAGAGGCAAGAGAGC
>JAZOLI010000002.1:0-4911 GCA_045652965.1 Candidatus Scatosoma sp. | reverse complement strand
GTTGCGAGCGTTTGGGATTAAACTCGGAAAACCTGCTTCTTCTCAACGAAACGTGTTTGGAAGATATTGAAACGGAGATTGACGGCGTAGAATTCGTCGTGATCGACTCGGTGCAAGCAATCTACACGGAAACGCTCTCTTCGGCGGCAGGAAGCGTGGGACAGGTGCGCGAATGTGCGGCAAAACTCATGCGGATTGCCAAATCGAAAAACATTACCTTTTTCATTATCGGGCACGTTACCAAGGAAGGCGCGCTCGCAGGCCCGAAAGTTTTGGAACACATTATGGACACCGTGCTCTATTTCGAAGGGCAACCCGAAGACAATTTCAAGCTCCTTCGCGCCGTGAAAAACCGTTTCGGCTCGGCGCAGGAAGTGGGCGTGTTCGAGATGACGGGCGAGGGCGTGAAAAGCGTGAGCGATTATTCGGCACTCTTTTTATCGGAAACGCGTGGGCTTGCGGCAGGCTCGGCGGTAACGCCTTCCGAAAGCGGAAACCGTTGTATGAGCGTGGAAATTCAAACGCTTATCTCTCGCACGGCGTACGGTATGCCGCGGCGTATGAGCCTTGGTGTCGATTATAACAAGCTCGTCGTTTTGATCGCCGTTTTGGAAAAGCGTTGCGGCATCCCCTTTTATAACGCCGACGTGTATATCAACGCCATGGGCGGCATCAAGCTTGGCGAGCCGTCCGTAGATTTAGCCATTTGCGCGGCGCTTGCCAGCGCGGCAACCGACGTGCCTATCGATAAATACACCGCCGTTTTCGGCGAAGTGGGGCTAACGGGCGAAATACGCCCCGTAACCTATGCGGAAAAGCGCGTGAACGAGTGTTTGAAAACGGGCTTCAAACGGGTGATCTTGCCTGCAAAAAATTTAAAAGCCTGTCAAAAATATTTAGATCAAATAGAGCTTATCCCCGTGCAATACGTGGGACAAATGATAAAAGCGCTTAATTTGAAAGCGCAAAAGGGAGAAACTGAATGAAAATAAAGACCGAGCGCGTGTCGATTGATTACGCTTTGCAAACCACCACCCCTGAAAAGGGTAAAATGAAAAAGCCGAGCGTTTTGTGGAACACGCTCATCCGCATTTTATCCACGCCCACTATGTTGGCTAGCAAATTTTCATGCACGAAAAAGCGCATGGAAAAAGCCAAAGGCCCTTGCCTGATACTTATGAATCACTCTTGCTTTGTGGACATGAAAGTGCTTTCCAAAGTTTTCTATCCCAAGCGTTATTTTATCGTTGGCACGACCGATTCGCTCGTGGGAAAGAAATGGCTTATGAAACAAATCGGCATTTTACCCACGCAAAAATTTATCTCCGATGCCACGCTCCCGCGCGACATTTCAAAAGCATTGCACGATCTCAAAACAAGCGTAGTGATCTATCCTGAAGCAGGATATTCGTTCGATGGTAGAACGACGGCGCTTCCCCAAAGTCTTGGCGCGCTTGTAAAAAAATTGGGTGTTCCGCTCGTGACGGTGATCACCGACGGCGCGTTCTTACGCCAACCCCTTTATAACAATTTACATATCCGCAAAACCAAGCTTTCTGCGGAAGTGGAATGTGTTTTAACCCCCGAAGAGATCCAAGAAAAATCAGTGCAGGAAATCAACACCATAATCACTGAAAAATTCTCGTTCAACGCATTCAAGGCACAAGCGGAAAGAAAAATTGCAATCACCGAGCCCACTCGCGCGGAGGGCTTGCACCGCATTTTATATCGTTGCCCTGCGTGCGGAGCGGAAGGACAAATGCTCGGCGAAAACACCACGCTTTCTTGCAAGGCGTGCGGAAAAACGTATGAAATGGATATCTACGGCAACTTGCAAGCGATAAACGGCGAAACGGAGTTTTCCAACGTTCCCGATTGGTTTGATTACGAGCGCGAATGTGTGCGCCGCGAAATTGAAAGCGGCGAATATAAGCTCGATTTACCCGTGGAAATTGCCGTGCTTTCCGATTGCAAAGCGCTCTATCAAATCGGCAAAGGTCGGCTTGTACACGATCAAAACGGTTTCGTTCTCACCGCGGAAGACGGCAGGGTTTTGTTCACCCAATCCCCCCTTGCTTCGTATAGTTTAAACGCCGATTTTAATTGGTATGAAATTGGCGACGTGATCGGGATCGGGGATAAAAAGCGGTTATTCTATTGCTTCCCAAAAACGGATAAGGACGTGGTGACGAAAGCGCGTTTTGCCACCGAAGAGCTTTATAAAAAATGCAAAAGTGAACTGAAAAATAAATAACGTCTTTCATTTCAACGCAAACCTGCCCTGCTCGTTTCCGAGCAGGGCAGGCTAATTTTTAACATCCATTTTATAACAACTTTGCAATCGCTTCTTCTCTCGTTTTCGCCGAAAGGTAGATAGGCGGAATATCGAACAACGTTTTCGCTCCGCAAGCGTTTTCTTTTTGTAAGCGATAGCACGCTCTTGCGCACGCCACAAGCACGGAAGCGGTAAATTCCGCGTTGGAATCGAGCTTTAAGGAATATTCCACGACGTGTTTATTCCCGCTCCCCGTTTCGCCGCTTCTAATCACCACGCCGCCGTGAGGAAGCCCTGCATGCTTTTCGTTCAATTCTTCCTGCGAAATGAAATGCACGATGGTGTCGTAATCGGCGAAATAGTTGGGCATCGTTTTAATTTCGTGTTCAATCCGCGCTTTATCCGCGCCGTCCTTTGCCACCACGAAACATTCGCGCAAATGCTTTTCACGCGTGGAAAGGCAAGGATTTTCACCCTTTCTCACCCGTTCAAGCGCGCCCCCTTGGGGGATGGTATATTGCTTCGCATCTGCCACACCGTCAATGCGGCGTATTGCATCCGAATGGCCTTGGCTCACGCCCTTACCCCAAAACGTATAATCGCTGCCGCCCGGCAAAATCGCGCCGCCGTAAAGCCGAGCAAGCGAGAACATACCAGGATCCCAACCTGCGGAAATAATCGCCGTTTTGTTCGCCGCGCTTGCCGCTTCGTCCACCGCTTTTAAATGCTCGGGGATTTTAGCGTGCGTATCAAAGCTATCCACCACGTTAAAAAGCTTTGCCATTTGCGGGGTTTGCCCCGGTAAATCGGTGGAACTGCCACCGCACAAAATCAACACGTCGATCTCGCCACGCATATTTTCAAGCTCGCTCGCCGCGTACACGGGTATGCCCGTTTGCGTTTTCACGCTTTTCGGCTCGCGGCGAGTGAACACCCCCACCGCCACCATATCGGGGTTTTGCTCAAGCGCAAGCTCCACGCCGCGCCCAAGGTTGCCATAACCGTAAATTCCCACACGAATACTCATTTTTGTATACCTCTTCTTTTATTATAACACGAAGATAAAAAATTATCAAGCAAGCACTGCCCTTATTTTAAAATCTTTTTAATCACCCAAAATTGCATTCTCTTTGGCAAAACGTTTAGCAAAAGCAGCAGCTTGTTCCTGTTCACGCTATACGAAAATTTTGGCTTTTTCTTTTGTAAAATTTTCCGCGTTTTTAAAGCGATTTTTTGGGGCGGAATGCTTTTCGCTTCCACGCCGTCAACTATTTTTTTAAAGCGTTTGGCGTTGCACTGATAAAGCTTTGTGTTTTGGCAAAATTTATCGAGTGCGGCGGTGGAAACGCCGAGCATACCCGTCGAAACTGCGCCCGCTCTGAGCACGGAAACGGAAATTCCTAAAAGTTGCAATTCCATTTTCAGCGAATAGGCATATTTATCGAGCGCGCTTTTGGTGATGGCGTAAATGCCCGTAAACGGCAACGGATCAAGGGGCGCAAGCTCGCTCGTCGTCATCACGATTTTGCTTCCGCTTTTAAGGAGTGGCATAAACGTTTTGTTGGCGTGCGCCGCACCGAAAAGATTGATCTCAAAAATTTTTTCAAATTGCTCCGAGCCCATTTCAATCAAGGAATCGAGCATATACACGCCCGCAAAATGCACGATGGCAAACAATTCGCTCGCCATCTCTTTCACCCTTTCAAACGCTTTTTTCACGCTTTCTACGTCGGTGACGTCCGTTTGAATGGGTATCACGTTTTCTTCGGGCTCTTTCACGTTTTTATCAAGCGCAAACACCGTAAAACCCTGCCCTGCGAGCATTTTCACCGTTTCGTAGCCCATACCGCCGTATGCACCCGTAATAACAACGTAGTTCATGTTTCGTTCAACCTGCTTTTTTCTTAATATTATACGATCGTTTGCATAGAAAGTCAAGCAAATGACGCCACGCGCTTGACAAAGGGAAAAATTTGGTATATACTATAATCAATCGTGGCGTGGACAACCCCACGCAAAAAATATTTGAAAAGGATGGGTTTTAATATGATTTCATTAAAAGACAAAGTGGTGATCATCACGGGTGGCGGACGCGGCATCGGCTTCGGACTCTCGACCGCATTTGCAAAAGCAGGCGCGAAAATCGTGATCACGGGTAGAACGGAATCCACGCTCGTTTCAGCGAAAGAAAAGCTTGAAGCGGCTTACGGTTGCGAAGTTTTGACCGTTGCGGCAGACGGTGCCGACGAAGCGGCAATCCAAAACGTTATCGATAAAACGGTGGAAAAATTTGGACGCATCGACGCGGTGATCAACAACGCGCAAGCTTCCGCTTCGGGCAAGATGCTCGTGCAACACACCAAAGAAGATATCGATCTTGCCATCTATTCGGGCATTTACGCAACCTTCTTCTATATGCAAAAAGCATACCCCTATTTGAAAGAAAGCAAAGGCGCAGTGGTTAATTTCGCATCGGGCGCAGGTTTGTTTGGACGTATTGCGCAATCGTCGTATGCAGCGGCAAAAGAAGGCATCCGCGGACTTTCCCGTGTAGCGGCAACCGAATGGGCTCCCGACGGCGTGCGCGTGAACGTGATTTGTCCCCTTGCTATGACCGAAGGCTTGCAAAAATTCAA
>JAZOLI010000001.1:0-15040 GCA_045652965.1 Candidatus Scatosoma sp. | reverse complement strand
TTTCTTCAATAAACTGACGGCGAAGGGAAGGATTTTCGCCCATCAACATCGTGAACATTTGGTCCGCTTCCGCCGCGTCTTTCATCGTAACGCGAATGAGCGTTCTCGTTTCGGGGTTCATCGTCGTGTCCCAAAGCTGTTCCTTGCTCATTTCACCCAAACCTTTATAGCGTTGATATTCCACTTTCCCGGGCGCGTTCTTGTCGTATTCAAGCTTTTCTTCTTCCGAATATAAATAATCGACGTTGCCTTTATAGCTTGCCTTGTAAAGGGGCGGTTTCGCCGCGTACACGTGCCCGTGTTCGATCAAGGGGCGCATATAACGGAACAAGAACGTGTAGAGCAAAATTCGAATGTGCGCGCCGTCTACGTCGGCATCGGTCATGGAGATAATTCTATCATACCGAAGCTTGCTTTCGTCAAATTCGTCCAAAATACCGCAACCGAGCGCCGTGATCATGGACTTGATTTCTTCATTTTCAAGTACGCGGTTAAGACGTACCTTTTCCACGTTCAAAATTTTACCGCGCAAGGGCAAAATCGCTTGGAATCTTCTATCTCTACCTTGCTTTGCAGTGCCGCCTGCCGAGTCGCCCTCAACGATATAAATTTCGCAAAGTTCGCTTCTTCTATCCGAACAATCGGCAAGGTTACCAGGGAGCGTGGTCGAGCCCAAAACACCCTTTCTTCTCGTGAGCTCTCTTGCGCTTCTTGCTGCTTCTTTCGCCTTTTGCGCCGTGATACAACGAAGCACGAGTTCTTTTGCAATGCTCGGGTTTTCTTCCAAGAACGTTTCCATGTGCTCGGAAACGCATTTGTTTACGAACGTTCTAATCGTGCTATTGTTGAGCTTGTCCTTCGTTTGCGATTCAAATTGTGCGTTGGTAAGCTTCACGGAAACCACCGCCGTGATACCTTCCAAAACGTCTTCGTTCGAAAGACGATCGCTTTCCTTTAATATATTGTGCTTTTTACCCACGTCGTTGATCACTTTCGTGAGCGCCATTTTAAGACCTGCAACGTGCGTACCACCGTCGATGGTGTTGATGTTGTTCGCGTAGCTATAAATCACTTCGTTATACGATTCGTTATATTGAATCGCCACTTCGCAAACGGTGTCGCCGTCCTGTTCTTCAAAATAGACGGGGGCAGGGAACAAAAGCTCTTCACGGCTCTTGTTCAGCTCTTCTACAAACGAGCAAATGCCGCCTTCGTAGCAGAACGAATCCACCTTTTCTTTGCCTGCGCGCTTGTCTTCAAGCGTGATTCTAAGCCCTTTGTTCAAATAAGCAAGCTCGCGAAGCCTGCCTTTCAACGTGTCGTAGCTGAAAATCGTCGTTTCAAAAATTTCCGCATCGGGCATGAACGTCACTTTCGTACCCATTGCATCCGTATCGCCAACGATTTGCACGCTTCTTTGGGGCACGCCGCGATTATACACCTGTCTAAACACGTGTCCTTCATGCGAAACTTCCGCTTCAAGCCATTCGGAAAGCGCGTTCACGGCTTTTACACCAACGCCGTGCAAACCACTCGAAACTTTATAGCCCGAATCGCCGCCGAATTTACCGCCTGCGTTCACCTTGGTAAACACCACTTCCAGCGTGGAAATGCCTTCCTTGGGGTGAATGTCCGTGGGAATACCGCGCCCGTTATCTTGCACCGTGCAGCTTCCGTCTTCGTTTAAAACCACTTCGATATGCGTACAATACCCTGCAAGCGCTTCGTCGATCGAGTTGTCTACCACTTCGTGAACAAGGTGGTGCAGACCCTTTGCATCGGTGGACGAAATATACATGCCGGGGCGCTTACGAATGTGTTCCAAACCGTCGAGAACTTGTATCTGCTCCGCGCCGTATTCGTTTTCTACTCTTTCCGCCATTTGTCTTTTCTCCCATTTCGCTTTCCCTTTTTTATATAAAAAGGGAAAATCGTTATTTTTACTTCTATATTATACCACCTTTTTTTAAAAAAGTATAGCAAATGAATGTAAATAATTTGATAATTTTTTATTTTAGCCGTTCTTTGGGGTAAAAATCGCGTTTTTTTGCTCTTATCGTGTAAGATATAGGCATGAAAAAAATCGCCCGATAAAAGGGCGATTTATTCGTTTGCTATGTTCTTCGTTTTTATAAACAATTTTTTGCTTTTAAAATGTTGATCACTTCACGTGCAATTTCTTGGGGTGCTTGGCGAGCGTTGATGCAAATGATACGATCGGGGTATTTTTCGGCAAGCGTTTTATAGCCTGCATACACCTTTTTATGAAATTCCATGCCCGCTTGTTCCAATCTGTCGTTTTCATCCGCGCCGTGCTTTCTTGCAAAAGCTTCTTCGGGGGTTAAATCAAAGAAAATGGTGCAATCGGGCAAATATTTTTCAAGGGCGAACGCGTTGATTTTTTCGATGAACTCATAGCCCAAGCCACGCGCAAACGCTTGATAAGCAAAGGAAGAATCCACGTATCTATCGCATACCACGAGCTTGCCGCTCGCCATTGCAGGTTCAACCCTGTCGCGCAAATGTTGGGCGCGCGCCGCGGCGTATAAAAGCGCTTCGCATTCGTCCGTCATTTCCGCGTTTTTGCCGTTTAATAAAATTTCGCGGATGGCTTCCGAGATCTTGCCGCCGCCCGGCTCACGCGTGAAAATATGCTCGACGTTGTTTTTCGTTAAATATTCGCTCAAAAGGCGAAGTTGGGTGCTTTTTCCGCAACCGTCGCAACCTTCAAACGTGATAAATTTGCCTTTGTTCATGGTCTATTCTCCCTATGTACGAAGATTTTGTTGTCGTTTAAACCGTAAACGTTGTTTGCTTTTTGTAAAAGCTCGATTTTGTCTTTTGTGATCATTTCGCCTTTTTTAATAAGCGGCGTGCAGGGGGGAAACAAGCCGCAATTCGCCGCGCAAACACGGTTTTCACTTTTTGTTAGCTCTATCCATTCTCCTGCCGTTTCTTTGAAAACAAGGGGGGCAGGGTTGCGTTGAACCATCTCAAACGGATATTTTTCAAACGCGATTTCAAGCATTTTGCAAAGCTTTTTAAATTCGCTTTTCTTGGTGGCAGGGGAGAGATAAAAGCACACCGTGTCCCCGTCGCAAAATTCCGCAAAAACGCCCTTTTGCCTTAAAAATTTTTCCACTTCAAACGCATTTTTGCCAAACCGCGCGCAAAACTTCGTCCAATCGCTTGCAAGCGTTATCCGCTGTTGTCCATCGGCGTATGCTTTGACGAGCGCTTCTAATTTTTCATTTCTTGGATATTTCACCGCGTATTCGACACTTGCCATGATCGGATAGGACGGGCTTGTCGTTCGGAACAATTTGACCGCTTCGCATAAAGCCGCCGCCTGATTTTCCGTTCGCGCCGACACCACCGCACCTTGGGTGAGCGCAGGCAGGCTCTTGTGCACGCCGTCCACCCAAAAATCGGCAAAAGCGCCTGCGTAAAGGGATTTGTCAAAATGCAAATGTCCGCCGTGGGCGCCGTCTACAAGCAACAACTTTTCTTCCCGATCGCAAAGAGCGCGAAGCGCCGCCAAATTTGAAACGTTGCCATAATAATTAGGGGAAGTGCACAAAATGGCATCCGCACCCGTTTCCGTTGTTAAAATGTTAAGCCCCAAAACCGCGCAGGCGTTATACACACTTTGGTGCGCAGGCTCGATCACGAACATTTTTCTCGCGCCAAGCGTTTTTGCCGCTTGAAGCATAGAAAACACGCCGCTAGTGCTTCCGTCCGTTAAAATAAAGCTTTTGGAAGCGCCTAAAATTTGGGCGATATCCCTTTCCGCTTGCGCAATACAACCGCGCGGACAGGCGAGATTATCCGAATAGACAAGCTCGGTGATATCAAAGCCCTTTTGCTTATGCCCAGGGGTGTGAAAGGAAAGATGTTTTCCCTTTTGCCCCTTTAACATTTGATAAATATGGCACGATTTTTTCGTGCTTTTTTCCTTAAAAAAGCCTATCATGCTGCCACACATTCTTCAATGATATGGACCAGATAAAGCAGGCTTTCATATTCAAAGCTTTCTTGCGTTTCTTTCAAATCAAACAACATCACACACATATTTTTCGCCGTTTTGCGCGTGGTTGTTTTCCCGTTTTCGTCCACCGTGGTTTCGGCATACGCCGCATATTTTTTCAGCGCGCCCATGCTCTCTTCGTTTGGACAAATATTGAGCGCGAACTTGCCTTTAAAATAATAGTCGCCGCTTTGCGTTTCCACTTCTTCAAATTGAACGACTTTTTCATCTATCCAACCTTCCAATTTTACAAGCGCCGCGCGGTATTTTTCAATGCGCTCTATTTCCTGCTTTGCACCCAAAACAAGCTTTTCTTCCGTTCTAAAACGCTTGTCCTTGTTCGCTTTTGCGCGCTCTATAAAATCGCGTTCAATCTTCGCTTTATCGATGGTTTCCGCTTTTTTATAATCGGTATAATAGCCGTTTAAATAGTTTTTCAACTCGTAAAAATAGCCGCCTTTTTCATCGGGATCAAGATTGAACAAATAGGCGCGATAGTTTTTCAAAAAGGATTGTAAATAATCGGACGTATATTTCGTTTCGCCATTCTCTTGATATGCAGTGTTTTTGTCGTCGATTTTAGGGATAAAAATCAAATCGCCTTCGCCCGAGCCCAAGCGCGAGGTATACATCGTGGAAAGATAATCGCCTGCAACGGTAAGATCGTTGGTCGATTCTTCAATCACTTCATAAGAAAAGGTGTCACCGCTTTCAATTGCGTCGTGGAGATCGTGATAAAAATCTTCTGAAAAGGAATAGTTCGCTTCGTGATTGAACACGGTGAATTGTTGGGACGAAGTGATTTTCGTCGCCGTCATTCTAAAAATCAAATTCCAAAATACAATCATCGCAACCACAAGCCCTACGATCTTTAACCAATCGTAGGAAAGCATGTGCGATATCCGTGTTTTCGTGATTTTTGCATCCATAAATTTTTCCTTAAAAATACCGCGCCGATCTTATCGCAAAGCGAAGCAGGTCGGTGCGGTTATCTTTTATTTTTTCGGCTTCATCGTGGGGAAGAGAATAACGTCGCGAATCGTCGAGCTATCCGTGAGAAGCATAACGAAACGATCGAAGCCCAAGCCCAAACCGCCTGTGGGGGGCAAACCATATTCCAACGCGTTGATGAAATCTTCGTCCACTTGCGCGTCGTTGTTGCCTTTTGCTCGCTTTGCTTCCACTTGCTTGAGCATGCGTTGCTTTTGATCGATCGGATCGTTAAGCTCGGAGAATGCGTTGCCATATTCGTGGCCACAAATGAAATATTCAAAGCGTTCGGTGAACGCAGGATCGCTCGGCTTACGCTTTGCAAGCGGAGAGTTTTCCACGGGATAATCGTAAATGATCGTGGGCTGGATAAGCTTGTCTTCTACGAACGCGTCGAAAAGCTCGATCAAAACCCAACCTTTGGTTGCGTTTTCGTGTTCAAGCTCTACGCCAAGCGATTTTGCCGCCGCGCGCGCGTCTTCGTCCGTTGCCCAATCGTTATAGTCAACGCCCGCATATTTTTTCACCGCTTCCGCCATCGTTAAGCGCGTCCATGCGCCCATGTCGATTTCCGTGCCTTGATAGGTGATGTTGAGCGTGCCGCAAACGTTCTTCGTGACCGTTTTATACAAATCTTCGATCATGTCCATCATGTCGAAATAATCGCTATACGCTTCGTACATTTCAATCGAAGTGAATTCGGGGTTATGATAAGCGTCCATGCCTTCGTTTCTGAAAATTCTACCCACTTCATACACTCTATCCATGCCGCCAACAATCAAGCGCTTTAAGAAAAGCTCCGTTTCGATACGCATATACATATCGAGATCGAGCGCATTATGGTGCGTTTTGAACGGTCTTGCATCCGCGCCGATTTCTAAGGGCAAAAGGGTGGGGGTATCCACTTCCAAATAGCCACGATTGTCTAAATAAGCGCGGATTTCTTTCAAAATCTTCGAGCGCACGCGGAAGGTATCACGAACGTCCTTGTTCATGATCAAATCCAAGTGGCGCAAACGATATTTCATGTCCTTATCTTGCAAACCGTTATATTTTTCCGGCAACGGCAAAAGAGATTTGGAAAGCAACGTGAGCTCCGTCACGTGCACCGAAACTTCGCCCGTTTGCGTTTTGAACACGAATCCCTTAAAGCCGAAAATATCGCCGATGTCATAATCTTTTTTATACGAAAGATAGTTTTCTTCCCCAATGTCTTGACGGGTCACGTAAATTTGAATGTTGCCGCTCTTATCCGCGATATGCGAAAAGGACGCCTTGCCCATGATACGGCGCGACATCATTCTACCTGCCATCACAACCGTTTTGCCTTCGTACGATTCAAAGTTGCTTTTGAGCGTTTCCGAATCGCAATCCACGGGATATTTCACTTGCTCGTAAGGGTTTTTGCCTTCGCCAACGAGTTTGGCAAGCTTTTCACGGCGGATTCTCGCCTGCTCAATGAGTTGTTCTTCCGTTTGTTCCGCTTCCATTGCGGGCACGTTCTTGTTTTCTTGCATTGTGTATAACCTCTAAACGATCCTTAGAAAATTTCTCTGATTTCGAGTTTGTATTCTCCGTCGGGTGCAGATACTTTCACCGTTTCCCCAACTTTATGGCGAAGCAACGCCGCGCCTACGGGCGATTCGTTGGAAATTTTGTTTTCCATCGCGTTCGCTTCGAGCGTGCCCGTGATTTCGTAGATTTCTTCTTCTTCAAGCTCTAAATCGTAAACGCGAACTTTCGAGCCTACGTGCACGTTGGTCGTGTCGCCCGTCTCTTCTTGAATCACCGCGTTCTTGATCTTATAATCAAGCTCTGCAATTTCGCCTTCGTTCGCCGCTTGCTCGTTTCTAGCCGCGTCGTATTCAGCGTTTTCAGAAAGGTCGCCGTGGCTTCTCGCTTCCGAAATGCGTTCCACGATCTCTTGACGTTTCACTGTTTGCAAATATTTAAGCTTTTCCACCGCTTCTTCGTAGCCTTTCTTCGTCATGATATACTGTTCTGCCATAAAATCTCCTTTTGTTCCGCATCGTTTGTTTTTTGCGTTTCGCGCTCTCGCTTTTTCTTTCTTTTCCCACGCGAAAAAAGCCGCTCGTTGCGGACACTCAAAAAGCAACCGTGTCCTTTCACTTCTCGTAAAAGGCACGGCACTTACTTTTCTTTGTCTACATTATATAGTATTTTTTTCTTTTTGTCAATGATTTTTGCGCGTTTTTGCAACAATTTCATTTGATTTTGTGCATAAAAGCGGACATTCTGTCGAATGCTTCCGAAAGCGCCGTCATGCTCGTTGCATACGAAAGCCGCACGTTGTTAGCCCCAAAATCGCCAAACGCGCCGCCAGGGACTACCGCCACTTTTTGTTCTTTTAAAAGTCTTTCGGCAAATTCTTCGCTGTTTAAATTGCTCGCTTTCACCGACGGAAACGCGTAGAACGCACCGCGCGGTTCAAAACAATGGAGCCCGATTTCTTTTAACGAGTGAAGCACGAATTTACGGCGCTGATCATACGAATCACGCATTTCCTCCACCGTCGCAAACCCGTCCGAAAAACCGTCTTTGAGCGCTTCTATCGCCGCATATTGCGAAGTGATAGGGGCGCACATAATGCCATATTGATGAATTTTAAACATGGCTTCGTCGATTTCTTTAGGCGCGCAAACGTAGCCCATGCGCCAACCCGTCATGGCGAACGCTTTGGAAAAACCACTGATGTAAATGGTGCGCTCTTTCATGCCGTCCATCGAAGCGATGCTCGCGTGCTTTCTACCATACGTAAGCTCGGCGTAAATTTCGTCGGTGATCACGAGCAAATCGTGCTTTACAATCACCCCTGCGATCTTTTTCAAATCTTCTTCCGTCATAATCCCGCCCGTAGGGTTGTTGGGATAGGTCAAGATGATGGCTTTGGTTTTGGGTGTGATTGCCTTTTCTAAATTTTCCGCCTTTAACACGAAATCGTCTTGTTCTAGGCATTCCACGTGCACGGGTACACCGTCTGACATTTGCACAAGCGGCGAATAGGACACGTAGGCAGGGTCGGGGATAAGCACTTCGTCGCCCCGTTCCACGCAAGCTCTAAGCGCAAGATCTATCGCTTCGCTTCCACCTACCGTGATTAAAATGTGTTTGGGGTCATATTCTAAACCAAACCTATCGGATAAATAACGCGAGATAAGCTCCAAAAGGTTAGGAATGCCGCGATTGCCCGTATATTGCGTGTAGCCGCGTTGAAGCGAAGTGATTGCCGCCGAACGCACTTTCCAAGGCGTGACGAAATCGGGCTCGCCTACGCCAAGCGAAATCGCGCCCTCCGTTTCTCGAACGATATCGAAAAATTTTCGTATGCCGCTCGGCTTTAAGTTTTTCGATTTTTCATTGATAAAACTACGCATAATTGTTCCTTAAATATGTGTGCGCTCAAACGCAAAGATACGAGCAAGGCGAGAAATCTGCGGCTTTCCCGACGGGACGTTTACTTCTCGTAAACGAGCAAGGGAAAACGCAAGGATGCCGAAGCATTGCGAAGTATATCTGCGTTTCGTAAGTTTAGAACGTATAGCTTTAAGCCTGTATCGACTGACGAAGATCAACGTCTTCCTTTTCCGTCAACACCCCTTCGATTTTATATTTTTTCAAGATGAAGTGGGTGGCGGTGGAGATAACGCCGTCGAACGTGGAAATACGCTCGGAAACGAAACGAGAAACCTGTTGCAACGTTTTGTCTTCAATCATCACAGCCAAATCGTAAGCCCCGCTCATAAGATACACCGCTTTCACTTCGGGAAAAGAAGCAATTTGCTTTGCAATGCCATCAAATCCTTCCTTTTTCTTGGGCGTCACTTTCACTTCGATGAGCGCTTCCACAAGCATGTCATCCGCCGTTTCACTGTTGACAATCGCCGTGTATTTGACGAGCAAACCGCTCTTTTCCATGCCTGCAATGCACGCTTTCACGCTTTCTTCTTCGCAAGAGAGCATTGCCGCAATCTTGCCCGCCGAAAGGCGTGCGTCTTGGGTGAGCAAGTTTAAAACGTCTTTTTCTAAGTTCGTCATAGGTTTTCTCCTTTTCTAATTAAAGTATATTTTCCAAGAATAAATAATCGTAGCCTAACGTATCCACAAAATCGCGGGTGGGGAATTTCACGTGGTTGAATTTTGCAAAATTAAAAATGTGCGTTTTCGTCAAAACGGGCGTGGGGGTATCCAGCTCGTGACAAATCTCCGTTAAATAAGTGAAAAAATGCGAATAGGTCAGTTTTTCAGGGTTTTCATATACGTATTGTTTGCGGATCCTACCATCCGTCATAAGTTTTGCCCAAATTCTCATATGCCTATTATACACAAAACAAAGAAAAAAGTAAAGCCTTTGCGGGGGCATATTCGGCATAATTTCCGCATAAGATAAACCACGCCCAAGCCTTTGAAGATATTTAGGGCGAAAACGTTTTTGATAAAAAAGGAAGAAAAAAACCTTTTTTGTTGAAATTACGACAAAGAGAAACTGCTATTATGTTGGAGATATAAAATGCGCAACCGTTTTTTTAAGCGACATTCCTTTGCCTGCATCGCCTGCGTTCTCGCGGCAATTTTCACGCTCGTATCTTCTGCCGTTGTCGCGGTGAGAAATCACGAACAAAATGCGCAAACGGTGGGGGCAGGTACGAATTCATCTCGCTCCCTGCCCATCTATTCGGTGGCAACGGAAGAAAAAAAGATCGCTATCAGCTTCGACTGCGCGTGGGGGGTTGATTATACCGACGAGCTGCTTTCTATCATGCAAAAAAACGAAGTTCGATGCACATTCTTCGCCGTGCAATTTTGGGTGGAAAAATATCCCGAATACGCCGAAAAAATCGTAAACGCAGGGCACGAGCTTGGCACGCACTCTCGCACGCATTCGTATATGAGCAAACTTTCTAAGGCGGAAATTGAAAACGAGCTCACTTCGTCCATCAAGGCGATTGAAAAGGCGACCGGACACAAAACCAAACTTTTCCGCGCGCCTTACGGCGATTATAACAACCTTTTGATCGACACCGCTAAAGAGATGGGGGTTTACACCATTCAATGGGACGTCGATTCGCTCGATTGGAAAAATCTTTCGGCAACGGAAATTGCGCTTCGGATTGTCAACGGCGCGAAAAACGGCTCGATTATCCTTTGCCACAACAACGGTTTGCACACGGCAAAGGCTCTTCCTATTATTTTTTCTACGCTAAAAAACCGCGGCTACGAATTCGTGCCCATCGGCGAGCTTATCTATCACGATAATTTCACCATCGATGCCAGCGGCAAACAACACAAGAAATAATTATTAAACTTCGGAGGTTTTATATGAACTACGTAACGGAAAAAAACAACAAGGTCTACGTGTTAGGCGAAATCGTGAGCGACGCAGCGTTTTCTCACGAAGTGTATGGAGAAGGGTTTTACGAATTCTTCGTGAAAGTGATGCGGCTTTCGGGTCAGGCGGATATCTTGCCCGTCACCCTTTCCGAACGGCTTATCCAAGACGGTATGCTCGCCAAGGGAAAAACCATTTGCGCGCTGGGGCAGTTTCGAAGCTATAACAAGATCGAAAACGGAAAATCGCGCTTGATGCTCACCGTGTTCGTGCGCGAACTTTTAGACGAGCTTCCTAGCAAAAACCCTAACAGCATACTGCTCAGCGGCTACATTTGCAAACCGCCCGTCTATCGCACCACCCCTTTTAATCGCGAAATTGCCGACGTTTTGATCGCCGTCAATCGCGCCTATAACAAATCCGATTATATACCCTGCATTGCTTGGGGCAGAAACGCGCGGTTTGTGAAAAATCTCGGCGTGGGCGACCGGATTGCCGTTTCGGGTAGAATCCAAAGCCGCCAATATCAAAAAAAGATCACCGAAACGGACGTAAAAACGATGACGGCTTACGAAGTTTCCGTTTCCAAACTTGCGGCGTTTGACGCAGGGGAAGATTTTGACATTGACAGCGAGTTCGATTTATATTCCATGCAAAACAAGGAGCAACCCGTTGCCAGCTCCGATTATTAAACTTGATAAAAAGCCACCCATGAGCGGGTGGCTTTTTTTAGTGATTTTTAGGGGTTATTTTTTTATTCTTTTGATAGACAATTCAAAATAATCTGGACTTACTTCTATTCCAATAAACTTTCTGTTTTCCATTAAAGCCGCAACACCCGTTGTTCCGCTTCCCATAAAAGGATCCAAAATTACGTCTTGGGGGTTGGTATGGATTTTTATAATTTCTCTCATTAGCTTCAAGCTCTTTTGCGTTGGATGCTTGGTTCTTTCGTTCCCCGAAACAGTCGAGGTTTCAAACACTGACCTTAAATAAGCTTTATTGTCTGGTTTATTAAACGTCCATTTTGCGTTCTTTTTTACGCCCCAAACGGCAAATTCCATATCTTGAACATATCTTCTATTGATGTTCCTTGGCATTGGATTGCTCTTTTTCCAAACCAACACGTCTTTCACGTCTATATTGTTTTTCTTTAATTCTTTAATTAAAAAACTTATATAAAGATACGAACAAAAAATGATAATACAGCCGTTCTCTTTAATCACTTTCGTATAATCGCTTATCCAAGCGCATACGTCGAAGTTATTATCCCAATGCCCGAAATCTACGCCTTTTCTTGGATTTTTCATCGTCGAAAAGTTGTTTTCTTTTGAAATGTTATAGGGTGGGTCGGTAATAACCGCATCCACTTTCTCGCCGCGCGCAATATATTCTTTCACAATCGACGTCGCGTCGCCAAGCCGTAATTCGCAATTTTCAAAACTAATCGTTTTATCTTGATATGCGTTGATGATTTCTTCCCCAATCGCTTTTGCCAACAAAGGCGGAACGGCGTTGCCTATTTGCTTGCAAACACTACATTTCTTTCCGTAAAAAACGTAATTATCGGGAAAGCTTTGGATTCTCGCCGCTTCTCTTGGCGTTATCGCTCTATGCAAATACGGGTGCGAATTTCTTCCGTTTGAAGGCGTGTCGAATCTCGTATCAATCGTAGGGCTTTGCGTATCCCATATAAGCCTTGCCCAAGTGGTGGAAAACTTTTGCTTTCCGTGCAATTCTTTGGGCAAATACGATTTATCCCTCTCGGGCGGAATCATAGCAAGCTTATCAAGCGCAACTTTTGCGTGCGTTGTTGCTACGTGGTTATATAACGCCTTGGAGCTTGCTCGCATTTGTCTTTGATAATGGGTTTGCGCTTCGATTATATATTCGGCTTCAAATGTTCCTTCGCCTGATTGTAAATAGCTTAAATCAGATATGGCATCTCTAACTGTCGTTGCGATTTTCTTTCCACGCGGCGGTTTTATGCTTTTCGATTTTGAACCAATGATAATCGCCCTTTCTCTATGTTGGGGAACACCGAAATTCGCCGCGTTTAACACGTCGTAATTGACGATATATCCAAGCTTATGAAACTCGTCTAAAATTTGCTTAATAAAATATCCATCGCAAGCGTTAATTAGATTTTTTACATTCTCAATGATAAACACTTCGGGATTTACTTCTTTAACGATTTGGACGTATTCTTTAAATAAAAAATTTCTCGGATCGTCCAATCCCAAGTTTTTCCCTTTTAACGAAAACCCTTGACAAGGTGGACCGCCGATAACCATATTTACTTTAAGCTCTTTCGCTTTCTGAATGATAAGTTCCTTTGTAGAAATGTCCGTTAAATCGCCTTGAATCGCAAGTACGCCTTTGATATTTCTTTCAAACGTTTCTAATACGCTTCCATCAAAATCTACCCCTATAACCGTTTTAAATGCAGAAAGAGAATCTAACCCACAACTAAAACCACCTGCGCCGCAAAATAAATCAAGCACTCTGAATTCCATTATCATCTCTCCTTTCGTTTTTGAGGGGCAAAATTATCGTCCCTCAAAGTATAGCACATTTAGCAATAAAAAATCAACTATTTTTATGTAGAAAAATAAAAAATCTTTTCTATTGTTCAAAAACAGTAGCGTTTTATAGCTATTTTTGATATAATATATTTATTCTTATGGGAGAATTTGCCAAATGAAAAGATTGACCGTCAGTGAACTGCTCAAAAAAGAAATCAAACCGTTTTTATTCGGTGCTTTTCTTAGTCGTATTATGCCTGAAAAAATAGAAAAGCCCGACGAATTTTACGCCTATACTTTTTTTCGCGCATCAAAAGCCGTTTATGAAGATGATTTTAATTTTTATACTTATTCGGACGAGCTTATAGCAAGCTTCAATCATTATTCTGGTTTTTACAACTGGGAAAAACATTCCGTCAAAAAGAAAAGTATGGAATTGCGGTTCTACGTTGTGAACGATTTAGAAATAACGTCAACCCAATTTTACAATTTACTTTATAAAAAATTGTTAAAGTGTGATTGGATAACAGGGGAAGAATTAAACGACGATAAAAAATCGTTTATTCGTGGATTTATGGAACTTCGGGGCAGTATAGACCTTTCTGCAAAGCTTCTTGCAATAGACTACTTTTTCAAAAATATCGTAGAATTTAAAAAGTGTCAACTCCTTACGAATATGATGGATTTACCTTTGCAATACGCAAATTATAACCCAAGAGATTTACAACCTCAACAAGTAAGCGGTGAATGTAATAGGAATCCGCAATTTAGAGTCAACCTTATGTTTTATGCCAATAAAATCGGTTTCATAAACAAATACAAATCCACTATATTTAACAAAACTTTCTATAATCGTGGCTATCAAGAGATAAATAATATAACTCTTTTTGATGTGGATTTACCCAGAAGTCGAGATGATAGCATAAAATTTATTCAAATGCTGAATTTCTTTACAAATTATTTATACGACAAAAAGTTAACACCTGCCGCCGTTATAGCCCTTAGAAAAAAGCTCGGTTTTAAAAATAATGAATCTGCCGAAAAAAGCAACCGTAACCGAACAATTATCGAACTTTTTAACGAAATCGCAGAAGATAAGTGTGCGATTTGTGGCACGACAAAAACATTTGAAAACAGAAAAACGGGAAAACAACACTTTGAAATTCATCACGTAATTTCTTATAAAAACGGGGCGGAGCTCGACAATATCGCAAATCTTGTTAAGCTTTGTCCTACCTGCCACGATATGTTAAAGAAAAACGCCACTTCGAAAGACCAACAAATTAAAGCGATTCTCAAAATTCTTTCCGAGCATGCGGAAGTTTTTGAGTTTGCAAAATCCTATTTGCAAATAGATGATATAAACGAAGTCGCCGAAGAAATTTGGAAAATGCTCGGATAAATAGCATAAAGCCCTTGCTCTATCAAGCGCAAGGGCTTTTTTTAATGATTTTTAGGGGTGACGAGCAGGGTTTTATAATCGGTGTAAACGACAAACCCTGCTTTGCTCTTGTTCGGTTTTTTAACAAATTTGCGCTTGCAATAGTCCACGGGGATTTTATCACCGTCGCGCCCATCGGAATAATACGCGCAAAGCTCGGCGGCATATAAAAGCGTTTCATCTTGTACCTGCCTGCCGTCTGTGAAAATAATCGCGTGGGACGAGTGATATTTTTGCGTGTGCAACCATATATCATCGGGGGAAGCGAGCTTTAACAATTTATCGTTTTGCAAATTGTTTCGCCCGAGCAAAATTTTCATGCCGCCGTGCTCATATTCACGGAAAGGTGTGATCTCTTCCTTTTTCTTTCCGCTTGCGCGCGCCTTGGGCGCGCGCAAAGCACCCGCTTCGATGAGTTCCTTTTCAATCTCTTTAAAATCGGTCATGCTATCCGCCGCCCCGATTGCCGCAAGCACGCTCTCCGCATAATCGATCTCCGCTTCTTCCGCCTTTTGCATGGGCGCAAGCACTTCCTTTGCCCGCTTTTGCTTGTTGTAGGCTTTAAAATATTTTTGCGCGTTTTTCGCAGGCGAAAGCAGGGGATCGAGCGCAATTTTTATCCCTTTGCACTCGTCATACCAATTATCCAGCTCGATAAAGCGCATGCCCTTTTCTAAGCGGTATAAGTTTGCCGTCAAAAGCTCGCCCTT